>CAIYGQ010000129.1 GCA_903925745.1 uncultured Actinomycetes bacterium
CGGCGGCGAGGGCATGACGCAGGCCGCGGCCACGAGGGCCAGCAGTGCGACGACGGCGGACAGCGACATGATGCGACGCATGGACATCTCCCAACGGTGGGCCGTGACAGCCTCAGCACTAATGCGGGCATCCTGTTCGGCGCACCTGACGGTGAGCTGCCGACCGGGTGTCGCGATCGGGACGACTCGGTGAACTCTCGCCGGTCAGCCGACGATCGCGGCGACGAGCTCGGTGAGCAGGTCGTCTCCGGCGGCGTACGGCGTGTAGACGCACACCCGCTCGGCGTGCGCCCCGTACCGTCGCTCGATGGTCGCAGCGACCTGCTCCGGGGTGCCGCGCACCGCCACCAGGTCGAGCAGCTCGTCGGGGATCAGCGCCGACAGCTCGTCCCAGCGACCCTCCCGGGTCAGCGACTGGGCGACCGGCTGGAGGTCGCCGAACCCCTCGTGCTCCAGCACGGGACGGTAGGCAGGGGTCGATGAGTAGAAGCCGAGCAGCGCCCGACACCCGGCGTCGGCGACCACCTGCTCGTCGTCGTCGCGACCGCACGCCACGATCAGTTCGGGGAGCACCGCGAAGGACCCGAGCACCGGGTCGCGGCGGGCCAGGCCCTCGGCGACCGCGGGCAGGGTGCGCTCCGCGAAGAAGCGTTCGCTCGTGACCGGCATGACCGCGAGCTCGTCGGCCACCTCGGCGGCGAGCGCACACATCCGCGGCCCGAGGCCGCCGACGGCGATCCGGGGCGGACCGGCCGGGTGCGGCTGCGGCGAGAACATCGGGGTCATGAGCGTGTGGGTGCGGTAGGGGCCGCGGTGGTCGAGCGGCTCGCCGGTCTGCCACGTCCGGAACACCGCCCGCACCGCCTGCACCGTGTCGCGCATGCGCTCCACGGGCCGGTCGAAGCCGACACCGAACCGACGCTCGACGTGCGCCCGGACCTGTGCGCCCAGGCCCAGGGTGCAGCGTCCCCCCGAGAGTTCGTGCAGGTCCCACGCCGCGTGCGCCAGGTGCACGGCGTTGCGGGGGAACGCGATGGCCACGTTCGTCATCACCGACACGTCGGCCGCGGCCGCGGCGAGCGCGAGGGGGACGAAGACGTCGTGTGGACCCTCGAAGGTGAACACGCCGTCGACCCCGGCATCCGCGAGCGTGCGGGCCTCGTCGGCCGCAGTGCTCAGGCCGTGGACGGGGGCGAGGACGCGCACGGGCGACCGGGACGACCGGCGGGTGCTCAGCCGGCGGACGGCGCGGGGCGGATCCCCCGGACGAGCCGGCCGGGCCGTTCACCCGTGGGCTCGTCGTCGAGTCGCACGGGCACGCCGGCACACAACGTGGCGCCGTACCCCCGGGCCCGCTGCACCAGACGACGACCACCGGCCGGCAGGTCGTGGACCATCTCGGGTGGGGCCAGGCGGAGGCCGTCGAGGTCGATGACGTTCACGTCGGCCCGGAACCCCGGGGCCAGCACGCCCCTGTCCTCGTAGCCGTACAGGGCGGCGGTCTCACTGGTCTGCATGGCCACCACCCGCTCCAGGTCGAAGCGCTCCCCACGCGCCCGGTCGCGCACCCAGTGGGTGAGCATGTACGTGGGCAGGCTCGCATCGCACAGCAGCCCGCAGTGGGCCCCGCCATCCCCCAGGCCCAACACCGTCCCGGGGTGGTCGAGCATGGCCTGCAGGGCACCGAAGTCGCCGTGGCTGTAGCCGAGCAACGGGAAGTACAACAGCTCGTGGCCGTCGCGCTGCAACAACAGGTCGTAGGCCACCTCGGCGGCCGGGCGGCCTTCGCGTTCCGCGATCGCCGCGACGCTCGCCGACGGTGCCGGTTCGTAGTCGGGCGGATCACCGAGCGGGAAGAGCTTGTGGAAGCTGCGGAGCAGGTAGTTGCCGAAGTCGCCGACGTCGGCCTGCTCGGACAGGATCGCGTCGCGCACCTCGGGCGAGCGCATCCGGGCGACCCGTTCCGACAGCGGCAGGTCGGCGATCCGACGGTAGGTCGGGTTCGCGATGAAGGGGTGCACCGAGGACTCCAGGCCGAAGAGCAGGCAGGCGGGCCGACCGGCGACCTGCGGGACGATCCTCGCGCCCGTCGCGGCCGCCTCGTCGGAGAGCTGCAGCAGCTCCCGCCACTGCTCGGGCCACACGTCGGACTGCAGGCAGTTGAACGTGACGGTGCGGCCACTCCGTCGGGACAACTCGGCCATCCAGGCGAACTCGTCGGCGGGTACCACCATGTCGCTCGCCAGTTCGAACACGCCTCCGCCGGCGGCGCCCATGGCGTCGCCGATCCCGAGCAGTTCGTCGGGCGAGGCCGTCGTCCCGGCCGCCAGCTGCCCGTCCTTGGCCCGGTGCAGCACGGTGCGGGTCGTCGAGAACCCGGCGGCGCCGGCCCGGATCGCCTCGCCCACGATCGCCGCCATGGCCGCCACGTCCTCGGCGGTCGCCTCCTCGTTGGACGCACCCCGCTCCCCCATCACGTAGGCCCGGACGGCGCCGTGCGGGACGAGCGCCGCGACGTCCATGACCCGTGGCAGCCGGTCGAGCTCGTCGAGGTACTCGGGGAAGGTCTCCCAGTTCCAGCTCATCCCCTCGGCGAGCGCGGTTCCGGGGATGTCCTCGACCCCCTCCATGAGCTGGATCAGCCACTCACGTCGGTCGGGTGCGGCCGGAGCGAACCCGACACCGCAGTTGCCCATGACGACGGTCGTCACCCCGTGCCACCCGGACGGTGAGACCTCGGGGTCCCAGGTCGCCTGTCCGTCGTAGTGGGTGTGGACGTCGACCCACCCCGGGGTGACCAGTCGGCCGTCGGCGTCGACCTCCAGACGTCCCCGACCGGCGTCGCCGGGGCCGGTGACCTCCACCACCACGTCGCCGTCGACCACCACGTCACCGTGCTCGGCGGGCGCCCCCGTGCCGTCGACCACCAGACCATTGCGGATCACCACGTCGTGCATGGCGACAGCGTAGTGACGATCGCAGCGACGCGACCGGGCGACGGGCGGCCGGTCGAACCGGGTCAGCCCACCGGCACCAGGGTCGCCGCGTTGTCGTGGGTGACGAGGCGGCGGTCGGGGTCCGGGAGCACCGCCAGGTCGCCGAGCGCGTCGGCCGGCCGGGGCAGGCCCTCGACGTGCGGCCAGTCGCTGCCGAACAGCACCCGGTCCGCGCCCATGTGGGCGACGACCTCCTGCACGTCGTCCTCCCAGAAGGGGTTGATCCAGACCTGGTTGCGGAAGGTCTGGACCGGATCGTCGGGGAACCAGCCCGGCACCTTCCTGGCGATGGAGCGGACCTTGCGGAACAGGTCGCCGAGGAACTGGGCACCGTTCTCGACCGACGCGATCCGCAGGCCCGGGTAGCGGACGAGGTGGTTCTCGAGCACCATCGTGAGCAGGTAGTCACGGATGGCGGCCTCGATGGCGAAGAACGCGAGCGACGGTCGCCACCCGCCCGAGAACGACGCCGCGAACCCAGGCGGCGCGTACCCGTTGAACGACACACCCCCGTCACCGGCGTGCAGGACCAGCGGGATGCCCGACTCCTGGAGCAACGACCAGAACCCGTCGAAGCGCTCATCGAACGGCGAGCTCGGGCCGTCGACCGTGCGGGCCGCCGCGGGGCGCATCACGACCAGCCGGGCGCCACGACCGAGTGCCCAGGTGAGCTCCTCGACCGCCCACCGTGGGTCGGCGAGCGACAGGTACGGCGCGGCGACGATGCCGTCCTGGCCGTCGAGTCCCCAGTCGTCGTCCAGCCAGCGGTTGAACGCCCGGAACGTGACACAAACGGCCTCGGGGTCGTCGGCGAGCAGCTCCTCGTAGACCATCCCGAGGGTCGGGAAGAGCCAGCAGGCCTCCACGCCCTGCGCGTCGAGCGAGGCCCGTCGGGCGTCACGGTCCCGGTACTCGGGGCGGATCGGCTCGCGTTCGGACAGGAACCCGGCGGGGTCGCGGCCCGCTTCGTTGCCCCGGAAGTACTCGTACATGGAGCCCGGGAGCGCGATCGGATCGAACGTCGGGTTGGTCACCGCCCGCGACAGACGGCCGCCCACGACGTGGTGGCTGCGACCGTCGATCTGGCACCAGCGGACGCAGCGGTCGGCCCAGGCCGGGTCCAGGTGCCGGGTGAAGGCGTCGAGGGCCTCGTAGTAGTGCTGGTCCGCATCGATCACGGACCGAGGGTACGCCTCGGGATGGGACCGGTGGCTACGCCTCGGGTTCCGCGGCCTCAACGGTCCCGGCCGGTGGTTCCGGCTCGGCGAGCGCAGTTCGGTACAGCACCTCGACGACGAGGAGCGCCACCAGCGCGATCACGGCGGTCCACAGCACTGCGCCGGCGCTGGGACGCTCGCCCACCAGGAGGATGATCACGGCGACGGCGACGACGGCGACCCGGATCCCGACGATGTAGGAGCGCAGGAACTCCCCGACGGCGCCGAGCCGGGCTCCGTGGCCCGCAGCTGCGTCCCCGGTTCGGGCGACGCCCACGCCGATGACCCGGCGCAGCGCGACGGCCGGCCGGCTCGGACCGGCGAGCAGGGTCGCCAGGATCCCGACGAGTCCCACGGCGGCCAGCGCCCGCACCGACCCGCGCACGAACCGGGTGACCAGGTCGAACACGGCCTCGGTGGCCGACACCGAGGCGCCGACCGGGATCGCCTGCAGCAGGAACCAACGCGCCACCGCGAAGCCGATGATGAGGAGCACCGATCCGACCAGCAGCCCACCGAATGCGGCCATCACGCCGCGGCGGCGGTCGACGAAGGTGAACGCGGCCGCGACGAGCAGCGCGATCGTGACCCAGGGCAGGAAGGTCGCGAGCGAGTCGAACAGGCTCACCGCCGTCTGGGCCCGGGCCAGGTCCTCCGACTGGAACAACTCGAGCTGGGGGGCTGGCCGTTCCCCGGCGAACAGGTTGATCCCGAGCGACGACAACTTGTCCTGGACCCCGGATGCGACGCCGGACAGGTCGACCGACACGGATCCCTTCCGGTCGCCCGGATCGGTGAGCACCGCCACCAGGGCGTCGTGGGCCTCGCGGTTGGCGTCGGTCCACAGCGTGGCGAAGCGGTCGCTCGTGACCAGCTCCCTGACGATGCGCTCGATCAGGTTCTCGATGCCGAGGCTGATCGGTGCCGCCAGGAAGTCCCCCTCCTCGGGAAGCGCGTCCGCGACCCGCGACTGGACATCGACCCCGGCGTAGACCGACTCGGTCACCCGGTTCGTCACCGCGTCCTGGATCGCCGGGTCGGTGGCCAGGGGCGCGACGGTGTCGACGTACCGGTCGGTGTCGAGCAGTTGGTTCCGCGTCCACACACCGAGCACCGAGATCGGCACCAGGATCGTGGCGAGGATCAACAGCAGCCACCCGCCGACGGTGCGGCCGCGGTGGTGGGTCCTCGGAGGGGGGACGTCGGAGTCGGCCGACGCCGAGGACGGTTCGTCAGATGACACGGACGTCGAGGGCTTCATCGCCCTTGCGTCCGGGACCCACCTCGAACTCGACCCGCTGGCCCTCTTCGAGGTTGCGGTAGCCGGTGCCGGCGATCTTGGAGAAGTGGACGAAGATGTCGCCCGACTCGTCGTCACGGCTGATGAAGCCGTACCCCTTCTCGGAGTTGAAGAACTTCACGGTTCCGGTTGGCACGGCACTACTCGTTTCTGCTGTTCGCAACACACGGGACCCTCGTCCCGCACTCAATGGTTGGCGCACCCTACAGCAGTTCCCGACCGACCCCCGGTCACCACCCCCATCGGGGGCGGGTGGCGGTCCCCCGCCCCGGGGGATTCATCGGGGTTCGCAGATGACCAGCGGGATGTCGCGCTCGGTCGACGCCTGGTAGGCGTCGTAGTCGGGCCAGGCCGCCACGGCCACCGGCCAGCGTCGGGCCTTCTCCCCGGCATCGGCGACCCGGGCCCGGAGCTCGTGGACCGTCGCCCGGTCCTGCACCGTCACCTCGGGCTCGTCGAGCAGGTTGAAGTACCACTGCGGATGCTGGGGCGCCCCGCCCATGGAGGCGACGACCAGGTAGTCGTCGCCGTCGCGGACCCTGATCAGCGGGGTCCGGCGCAGCTTCCCCGTCCGTCGGCCCGTCGTGGTCAGGATGATGACCTCGGCGCCCTCCCACTCGGCGCCGTCGGCCCCGTCGGTGGCCAGGTAGCGCTCGACGTGGTCGGCGATCGGCTCCCAGGGGCTCGGTTCGTACTCGCTCACGGTGTCTCCTGTTCCTGGTGGTTCACGTCGCCGGACTCAACCGGCCACGAGGGCGTCGGCCACGTCGAGGGCCGCGTCCACCGCGGCCAGGCCGGTGCGGAGGTCCTCGTCCGAGGTCACGAGCGGGGGTGCCACGTGGAGCCGGTTGCCGCCGATGAACGGCCACACGCCTCCGGCGCGGCAGGCCGCGGCGAACTCGACCATCGGGGCCGCCGCCGCTCCCGCGGCGTTGAACGGCACGAGCGGCTCCCGCGTCGTTCGGTCGCGCACCAGTTCGACCGCGAAGAACATGCCGAGACCGCGCACCTCTCCGACGGACGGGTGCCGCTCGGCGATCGCCTCGAGCTCGGGACGCAGGAGGCCCTCGCCGACCTTGCGGACCCGGTCGAGCAGGCCCTCGTCCTCGAAGATCCGCATCGACTCGACCGCCACCGCGCAGGCGAGCGGATGGCCGCTGTAGGTGAGGCCGCCGGGGAAGGGTCGCTCGTCGAAGGTGGCGGCGACCTCGGACGAGATGACCACCCCGCCGAGCGGCACGTAGCCGGAGTTGACGCCCTTGGCGAAGCAGATCAGGTCGGGGGCCACGTCCCAGTGGTCGACCGCGAACCACTCCCCGATGCGACCGAAGCCGACCATGACCTCGTCGGCGATCATCAGGATCCCGTGCCGGTCGCACAGCTCGCGCACGCCGGCCAGGTAGCCGTCGGGCGGGACCAGGACGCCGTTGGTGCCGACGACCGACTCGAGCAGCACGGCGGCGATCGTGTGCGGACCCTCGAACGTGACGACCTGCTCCAGGTGCTCGAGCGCGCGCTCGCACTCCTCGGCCTCGCTGGCCGAGTGGAACGGTGACCGGTACGGGTAGGGGCCCATGAAGTGCACGATCCCCGGGACACCCGGCTCGGACGGCCAGCGGCGGGGTTCGCCCGTCAACGTGATGGCCGTCGCGGTGGCCCCGTGGTAGCTGCGGTAGGTCGACAGGACCTTCTGTCGGCCCGTGTGCAGCCGCGCCATGCGCACGGCGTTCTCGTTGGCCTCGGCACCGCCGTTGGTGAAGAACACCCGCTCCATGCCCGCCGGCGCCCGCTCCACGATCATCCGGGCCGCCTCGGTGCGCACGCCGACCGCGAAGGACGGCGCAGCGGTGCACAGCTGCTCGGACTGGCTGCGGATCGCCTCGACGAGCCGCGGGTGCTGGTGGCCCAGGTTGACGTTGACCAGCTGCGAGCCGAGGTCCAGGAACCTGCGACCCTCGGGGTCCTCGATCCACGGCCCCTCGGCGCCGGCGATCTCCATCTGGGACACGTGGTTCTGGGCCGACCAGGAGGTGAACACCACCCGGTTGCCCTCGGCGGGCACCCCCCGCAGTCGTTCCATCTCGGCCTCCAGGTCGCTCCCACCACGTGGCCGACGACCCCGTGGCGCCCGACCCTGACCGGGTCGGGAGGATCACCCAATCCTAGGACATGGCCGCAGCGACGCTCCCGGGGCAGACTGTGGAGCAGAGTGACCGGACACGCGAGCCGGAGGGGGACCATGCACAGGTTGTGGAGGACGGCGACCACCACGAGCGTCGTGGCCCTGCTCGCAGTGGCTGCGGCCTGCGCACCGATGCCCTCGGGCCCGACCACGACGACCACCACGACGGTGCTCACCGGCACCGCTCCCGTCGTCGGATCGTTCACCACCCCCGTGGCCTCGGCGGTCGCACCGGCGCTCGTGCCGTTCGCCTGGAACGTCGCCGACCCACAGGGCACGCCGCTCACCTGCAGCCTCGACGTGGACGACGACGGGGACGTCGAAGTGACCGTCCCTGCCTGCCAGGGGACGCGCAGCCGGAACCTGACGCTCGGCTCCACCGGTCCCGTGGTGGTCCGACTGACCGTCACCGATGGCGCCGAGTCCGCCACGGCCACCGTCGCCCTGTCGGTCGACCCGGGTCCGACCGAGACCTACGACGTGGTGCTGCGAGCGCAGAGCACCCTCTCGGCGGAGGTGCAGGCGGCCTTCGACGCCGCCGAGGCGCGCTGGGAGTCGGTGCTCGTCGCCGGGGTGCCGGCCGCAACGGTCAGCATCGGTGCGAACGCGTGCGGTGCCACCAACGGGGCGCTCACCGGAACCGTCGACGACGTCGTGATCGACATCTCCACCACGGCGATCGACGGCGCCGGCGGGATCCTGGCCCGGGCCGGACCGTGCCTGGTCTCCTCGGGCGACCGCCTGGCCCGTTTCGGGGTGATGGAGTTCGACCTGGCCGACATCGGCGGCCTGCTCGCCGCCAACACCCTGGCGGCGGTGATCGTCCACGAGATGGGCCACGTCCTCGGCATCGGAACCCTGTGGGACCAGACGCCGGCGGGCCAGCTGCTCGCCGGTGGTGGCAGCACCGATCCCCGCTACACCGGACCGCGTGGCGTGGCCGAGTGGTCGACGCTCGGCCGGAGCGGCACCGTGCCGGTCGAGGCGACGGGTGGACCGGGGACCGCCGATTCCCACTGGCGGGAGACGGTGTTCGGCAACGAGCTCATGACCGGCTTCCTCAGCCCGGGCACCAACCCGCTGAGCCGGCTGTCGATCGCGTCGCTGGCCGACCTGGGCTACCGGGTCGACGTGGGGGCCGCCGATGCCTACTCGCTGCCGGGCGGATCGCTGCTGTCGGCGTTGCGGTCACCGGCAGTGGAACTCCGCAGCGAGCTGTTGGGGCCGATCGGCACCGTCTGAGTAGCCTCAACCCATGACCGGCCCGGGTGGTGCGCATGGGTGACCTGAGCGTCGCCGCCGTCCCCTTCTACTTCGCGTCGATGGCCGCCGAGGCCTGGCACCACGCCCGACGCCGGGAACGCACCGGCGAGACGACGCCCGGCGACTACACCGCCGCCGACACGGTGGCCAGCCTGACGATGGGCACCGCGAGCCTGGTCGCACCGTTCGTCCTCCCCCGGTTGGTGCAACGCCTGGACCTGGCCGGCTCCAGGCGGCGGCGACTGGTGCTCGGCGCGGCCGGCGCGGCGCTCGCCACGACCGTCGCCGGCGACGTCGCCGCCCGCGTGGCCGAGGCCAGGGCCCAGGGACTGGAGGCCGGGCAGGTACCCGGCCCACCGGCGGGCCCGACCACCACCACGGCACCCACCGAGGCGCGACGCTGGCGACGGGTCGCCGCCCGGGCCCGGCAGGTGGCCGGTTCGGGAGCGGTGGCCACCGTGGCCGCGGTCGGTGCCGCCCTGTGCGGGACGCTCGCCGCGCAGACCACGGCCAAGCGCCTCTTCGACCGGCGTCCCGGTCCCGACCTGGGCGAGGGGCCGCTCGCGTGGGCCGTCGCCATGGTCGGCTGGGACCTCATCTACTACTGGAACCACCGGTTCATGCACACCAGCCGGTACATGTGGGCGATCCACGTGGTCCACCACTCGAGCGAGCGCTACAACCTCTCGACGGCACTCCGACAGCCGGTGGCCGACGCACTCGGCACGTTCGTGCCCTACGGGACCCTGGCCCTGCTCGGCGTACGGCCCCACATCATCCAGCAGTCCCGGGCGATCAACCTGATCTACCAGTTCTGGATCCACACCGACGCGATCGACCGGATCGGCCCGTTCGAACGATGGTTCAACTCGCCGTCGCACCATCGGGTGCACCACGGGTCCAACCTCCGCTACATCGACCGCAACCACGGCGGGATCCTCATCGTCTGGGACCGCCTGTTCGGCACCTTCGCCCCCGAGGTCGATGAGGAACCCGTCGTGTACGGACTCACGAAGAACATCGGGACCCACAACCCGCTCCGGATCGCCACGCACGAGCACGCCGACATGCTGCACGACGTCGCGGCGTCCGACGACTGGTCGGACCGGCTCTCGTTCGTGGTCCGCGGGCCCGGGTGGGCCTACCAGCGGCACCGGGACCTGGCGGCTCAGGCCACGGGGTCCGGGGCCACCTCGATCCGGCCGGAGCCGGCGGCCCCCGCGAACGCCTCGTAGTCGCGGGCCACCTGGTCGGCGTAGCGGCGACAGAACTCCACCATCGCGTCGTCGAAGTTGGTCGAGCTGCCCAGGTAGGCCGAGATCGCCACGGCGTCACCGGACTTGGCGTGCGCCCGGGCCAGGGTCCAGCCGCAGCGCTCCAGGTAGCCCCCGGCCTCGGCGGCGTGGATCCTGGTCAGGTCGACGGAGCCCTTCATGTCCCGGAACTGGCGGAGGTAGTAGTCGTGGCCCGCCATCCGGGCCCAACCCAGGAACGGGTCGGTGGCCGCCTGCATGATCCGCTGGCCCTCGACCACCCGCTGGCCCTCCGAGTCCAGGCCACGACCCTCCCACCACGGGGCGAGCACCGACGTGACCGCCTGCTTGACCTGCAGGATCATCAGGTCGTCGGGATCCCGGCCCTCGCCGAGCACGATGAAGCAGCGGGTGCCCACGCTACCGACCCCGACCACCTTCAGGGCCTCGTCCAGCACGCGGTAGCGGGCCATCAGCAGTTGCACGTCGTGTGGCAGCGAGACCAGGTAGTCGGCCATGAACCTGCGGACCGCGTCCGAGATCCGCGCCGGGTCGCCGTCGGCGTAGAAGGACTCGACCCGGTGCAGCAGCGGCGGGTCGTCCCGGAACCGCCGCCGGCCGTCGACGACCTCGGTGAACTTCGTGATCGCCTTCTGGAGGTCGTTGGCCCGCGCCTTGGTGGCGGTCCGTTCGATCCGGCGCCGCCCCTTGTCGGTCCGTGCCTGCTCCTCGATGTCCTCGATGCGCAGCACCGAGAACCACACGTCCAGGTTGGACTGGCCGGCGAACTCGTTCAGGCTGGTCCGGTACCGACCGACCGCTGAGCGCACCAGGTCGTCCTGGACCTGCTGCTCCCACCCGCGGTCCCGGGCGAGCAGGACCGCGCTGACCGCCAGTCGGATGACGTCCCACTCGAAGGGTCCCAGGTGCGTCTCGTCGAAGTCGTTGAGGTCGAACACGAGCGCCCGCTCGGGTGAGCCGAACATGCCGAAGTTGGCCAGGTGGGCATCACCGCACAACTGGACGGCGAGACGCGTCGAGGGCAGCACCCCCAGGTCGGCGGCCATGATCGCCGCGCCACCCCGGTAGAAGGCGAAGGGACTCTGGAGCATCCGACGGTGGCGTTCGCCGAGGAGTTCCTGGAGCCGGTCGACCTCCTGGCCCTCCAGGATCGCGACCGGGTCGAGTCGGTCCGCGGCCGGCTCCCACTCGGCGAAGGACCGCCGCGGACGGGTCGTCCTGGCCGAGCGACCCTCCTCCCGTCGTTCGTCGATGCTTCGGCGCGCCGAGGACGAGAGGATCTGGTGGACGGCGGGGTCCAGGCCGTCGCTGCCGCCCGGGGGCCGGGGATCACTGGTCACGTCGTTGCACGCTACCGGCACCCACGAGGGTCGCCGACCGGGATCCACCGGGTAGGTTCCCGGGCGTGCCCCCCGCGACGACCGTCCTGCTCGATGCCGACACCGTTGCGGGCTGGCGTCGCACCGCACCGTCGCTCGCCCAGCTGCACGCCGCCGTGGAGGACCTCCGCCGCGAGCACCCCGACGTCACGATCGCCGTGGTCGCCGACCCGTCGCTCAAGTGGGCACTGCCCGACGACGAGCAGGCCGCGTTCGAGGACGACATCGTGTCCAGATCGGTGGTGTGCGCCCCGGCCGGCACCCGGGACGGAACGAACGCGTGGTTGGCGGCCGTGGCCGAGGCGGCGGCGGTCCGGGCGGACCGGGTGGTCGTGATCACCGACCGGGCGCTCCCCGGCCTGCCGATCGTCCGGCTCACACGCGTGGGCGACCGGTTCAGCTTCGACCTGGCGGGCGCCGCCCCGCTCAGTCGGGATGTGGTTCCAGGCTCGGGATCCAGTCGTCGTCGCCGGGGACGACGCTGAACGCCTCGGGCGGGCCCCAGGTGTCCCGGAAGTAGGGCACCACCGGTCGAGGGTCGTCGAGGATCGGCTGCACCACCCGCCACGACTCCTCCACCGTGTCCTGGCGGGCGAACAACCGGGCGTCACCGTCGATCACGTCGCCGAGCAGCCGCTCGTAGGCGGGGGCACCCGAGGGCGCCTGCCGGCCGTCCACGTCCAGGTCCACGGTGCGGCTCAACATCTCCTCGCCCGGCGCCTTGAACTGCAACTCGAGTTGGACCATGGCGTCGGGGCCGAGACGGAACCGGAAGCGGTTCGGCTCGACCCGGCCGTCCTGCTCGGCGAACAACAACTTGGGTGGCGCGTGGAGCACGACGCAGGCCTCGGTCACGGTCTGGGGCAGCGCCTTGCCGGTCCGGATGAGGAACGGCACCCCCGCCCAACGCCAGGTGTCGATCGCCAGCTCCATCGCGATGAACGTCTCGGTGTCCGATTCGTCCTGCACCCCGTCCTCGTCCCGGTAGCCGACGTACTGGCCCCGAACCACCTTCGACACGTCCTTGACCGATGTCGCACTGATCACCTTGGTGTGCTCGTCACGGAGCGCGTCGGAGTCGAGTGACACCGGTGGCTCCATCGCCAGCAGGCTCACCACCTGCAGCAGATGGTTCTGGACGACGTCGCGCAGCGCGCCGACCGAGTCGTAGAACTTGCCCCGCCCCTCGACCCCGAAGTGCTCGGCCATGGTGACCTCGACCCGAGCCACGTGCCGGCGGTTCCAGATCGGTTCCATGAGCGCGTTCGCGAACCGGAACACCAACAGGTTGAGCACCGGCTCCTTCCCGATGAAGTGGTCGATCCGGTACACGCGTTCCTCGGGGACCGCCGCCAGGACGATCCGGTTGAGCTCGCGGGCCGACTCCAGGTCCCGGCCGAACGGCTTCTCGAGCACCAGACGAGCCCGGTCGGCGATCCCCACCCGGGCCAGTTCCTCGGTGACCGTCGCGAACAACGACGGGGGGATGGCCAGGTAGCAGACCGGGAGCCGGCAGTCCCGGACCAGTTCCGCCACCCGGTCGAAGGTGGCGTCGTTCCGGTAGTCGCCCGAGACGTAGTGGAGCCGGGAGAACAGGTCCTGCAGGACCCGGTCGTCGATCGTCGTGCCGTCGTCACCGAGCGAGGCGACGATCCGGGCCTGGAGGTCCTGGTCCGACATGTCGGTCGAGGCCACCCCGACGATCGGCCCGTGGATCCGGTCGTGCTCGACCAGGTGGTACAGCGCTGGGAAGAGCTTCTTGTAGGCCAGGTCGCCCGTGATCCCGAACAGGACGAGGGCGTCGGCACGTTCCGTGGTCACGGCCCGACGCTACCCGCAGTCGCCGCGGTGCCGGTGCGGCGGATTCCGAACGAGCTCTCAACCTCCTCTCACCATCGCGTCGATACGTTGCCCGCATGCCCCTGGAACTCGACCGCCGACAGGTGCTGGCGGCGCTCGCGGCCTGCGGCGTGACCGCGGCGTGCCGGCCGGTCGCTCCTCCCCCACCCCTCGCCCCCGTCGCAACGATCCGACCACGTCCGGTGCCGCCACCACCGACGACCACGACCACCGTTCCGGCGGGGCTCCCGGCCGGACTGCCCCTCGCCCGGCGGTTCTCGTTCGGTCCCACCCCCGACCTGGTGGCGGGCGCCGCCGCCGGCGTCGACGCCTTCTTCGACGCCCAGCTCGACCCCCGTCGGTCCGAGCACCCGGCGACCTCCGCGCTGGTGCTCGACATCGACGCCGCCTGGGCCGCCGCCGCGACGGTCCCGGCCGCCGGGGACGCCGCCGCCATGGGGGCCCGACGCCGCGCGGCGGCGACGGCCGCGTGGTCCCGCAGCATCGCCCTGTCCGCATGGTCGAACCTGCAGCTGCGTCAGGTCGCGGCCGACTTCCTCTCCGACCACCTGCACGTCAGCATCGCCGAACAGCCCAGCGTGTTCCTCGTGCCGACCTACGACGACCAGGTGATCCGGGCCGGCGCGCTCGGGAGGTTCGCCGACCTCCTGCTCGCCTCGGCGCGCAGCGCCGCGATGCTGGTCTACCTGGACAACGCGAGCAGCCGGGCCGACCGGGGCCGGACGCCGAACGAGAACTACTCCCGGGAGCTGCTGGAGCTCCACACGGTCGGTGCGTCCGGCGGCTACGACGAGGCCGACGTCGTGGAGGTCGCCCACGTCCTGAGCGGATGGTCGCTCGATCCGAACACCCGGCGGTTCGTCTTCCGTTCCGCGTGGCACGACCTGGGTCCCCTCGAGCGGGGCGGCGACGTGCTCGGCTGGAGGCCGAGCGGCGGTGGGGTCGCCGACGGCGAGTCGTTCCTCAACCACCTGGCCCGACGACCGGCCACCGCCCGGTTCCTGTGCTGGAAGCTGGCCCGACGCTTCGTCTCCGACACCATCGCCACCGACGACCCGCTCGTCGCGGACCTGGCCACCACCTACCTGCGGGAGGACACCGCGATCGCCCCGGTGCTGCGGCACGCGGCGCGGCGGAGTGACCGGTGGGGCCCGAAGGTCCGGCGCCCGATCGACCTGGTCTCCGCCGCCCTGCGCGCCGGAGGCCCCGTTCCGACCCCCGAACAGTTCCGGGCCGCCCAGCCGCAGCTCCGCGGCACGCTCGACACGCTCGGCCAGCTGCCGTGGGACTGGCCGGCGCCGAACGGCTACCCCGAGAGCGCCGGTGCCTGGAGCGGAGCGGGCGCCATGATCGCCCGGTGGAACGCGGCGACCGCCGCAGGAACCGGGTTCGGCGGTCTGCCGCTCCACCCAGGCCCGACACCGCGCGGCCTGCTCGGCCACGAACCGGGCCCGGCGCTCGCCACGGCGGTCCGCTCGGTCCGCGGTGAGGGTGCGATCCGATCACTCACGTTCGCCTCACCGGAGTTCCAGCTGAGATGAGTTCGCCACTCATCACCGTGTTCCTCCGGGGCGGTCTGGACGGCCTGTCGCTGCTGCGCCCTCCGGGCGACGAGCTCGATCGGGCCCGCGGCGGCGACGCGCTGCCCGCCGCCGGTGCCCTGCCCGCCGTCGCCGGGTGGACGCTGCACCCCTCGGCCACTGCGCTGTCGGCACGCGCCGGCACCGGGAAGGTCGCGTTCCTCCCGGCGAGTGGAGTCCCGGGCGTGTCCCGGTCGCACTTCGACGCGCAGGCCGCCGTCGAACGCTGCGCGCCGACGACGGAGTCCACCGGGTTCCTGGGGCGGGCGCTGTCGGCCGGGCCGGTCGGCTCCAGTCCGTTCCGCGGGGTGGCCGTCGGCCAGCCCCAGACACCGGCGCTCCTGCGCGGCTCCACCGACGTCGTGGCGGCCTCGAGCCTGTCCCGGATCCAGCTGCGACCCGGCGGCGGGGTGACCTCGACCTCCATGGCGGCACTCTGGCGCAACGACCGGGGGCCGCTCGCGTCCTCGGCGACGGGCGCCCTGACCGCGCTGGCCCGCTCCGGTGGGATCCAGGTCCCGCCGGGCGCGGACGAGGCCGGGCAGCTCGTTGCGCTCTTCGGCGCCGGTGTCGGCGCCGAGGTCGGGGTGGTCAACATCGGCGGCTGGGACCACCACAACCAGATTGGCCTGGTCGACGGCAGCTTCGACCGGCTCGTGACCCAGCTCGACGGGCTCGTCGAGACGCTCCTCGCGGGCATCCCCGGCGTCACCGTGCTCGTCCTCAGCGAGTTCGGCCGGCGCGTCGCAGGCAACGACTCGGGCGGCTTCGACCACGGTCGTGGCGGCCTGGCGATCGTGGCCGGCGACCGGGTGCGCGGCGGGGTCGCCGGCGACTGGCCCGGGCTGGTCGACCTGGACGAGGGCGACGTCCGCACCGCGAACGACCTGCGCTGCCTGGTGGCCGAGGTCGGCGAACGGGTGCTGCAGGTCGATCCCGGTCGGATCGCCCCCGGGGCTCCGTCCACCCGGTTCGGCGTGCTGGTCTGAGCCCGCGGCGCCGCCACCTGCGAGACTCCCCCGGTGGCCATCCGGCCACGACCCACGGCGGGCGCCGGGGTCCGGCCGCAACGACCGGGGCGGCCGCATCGACCGGGACGGACGGGAGGCATCGGTGGCGAGGGAACGGTCGAGGATCCTGACCCGACTGGCGCGGCGCGTGCTCGGCCTGCCGCCGGTACTGCTCGACCGGTTGATCGGCGCACCACCGATCACCGTCGACGGACGCGTGCTGTCGCGCCCGGTCCAGGCGCTGATCACCCTGGGCGAGCGCAGCGGGGTGCGGGTCGGCGGCCAGGACGTGGCGACCCGACGCCGGGACATGCGGCGGGCCTCGGCGGTCGGCATGCCCCTGCGCCAGGGGGTGCACGTCAGCGACCGACGCATCCCCGGTCCGGGCGGCGACCTGACCGTCCGGGTCTACCGGCGGCTCGGCGGACTCCAGCAGGCCCCGGCGATCGTCTTCTACCACGGTGGGGGCTGGGTGGTCGGCGACCTGGACACCCACGACGGCTCGTGCCGGCTGCTCGCCGATGTCTCGGGCTGCGTCGTCGTGTCGGTCGACTACCGGTTGGCACCCGAGCATCCGTTCCCCGCTGCGGTCGACGACGCGATCGCGTCGTACCGGTGGGTGCAGGAACACCATCGGGAGCTCGCCGTGCTGCCGGGACGCGTCGGCGTCATGGGCGACAGCGCAGGCGGCAACCTGGCCGCGGTCGTCGCCCAGCGGTGCCGCGACGACGAGCACCCGCCGGTCGCCCAGGTGCTCGTCTACCCGGCCACCGACGCGCACTTCC
The DNA here is from genome assembly GCA_903925745.1 of uncultured Actinomycetes bacterium. GTDB lineage: Bacteria > Actinomycetota > Acidimicrobiia > Acidimicrobiales > Microtrichaceae > SXMI01. Next base: position 16,847 of record CAIYGQ010000129.1, read on the forward strand.
GGAGCGAGTCGCACGATCTGTTCGCCGACGGGTTCTTCCTCACGCGTTCCGACATGGAGTGGTTCCGTGGCCACTACCTGCCGGAGATCGCGACCTGGGACTCGCCGGCGGCCTCACCCCTGCTCGCCGGCGACCTGTCGGGGTTGGCTCCTGCGGTGATCGTCACCGCAGGCTTCGACCCGCTCCGCGACGAGGGCGCCGCGTACGCGTCCCGGTTGGAGGACGCCGGTGTCCCGTGCGAGTACCGCTGCTACGACGACCTGGTGCACGGGTTCTTCGGCATGGGCGTCCTGCCCGAGGGGATGGCGGTCGCCTCCGAGGTCTGCGCCGCCGCCGGGCGCCTCATGTTCCGGGCCTGAGGACCGCGGGCGTCACGTGGGAGCCGCACCCGGGGAACCCGTACCCATCCGTCCGCTCTGGCTCAGCCACCACCACGAGGACCAGACCGACCGCTGCGCCCTGGTGGCCGGCCGGCGGGTCTGTCGACGCTGCCTCTGGTTCTGGCCGGCCGTCGCCATCTGGTGCGCGGCAGCACTGGCGGGAGCCCGCTGGTCGGAGTCGGCCGACCCCGTGCTGTTGGTGCTGTTGCCGGTCCCCGTCGTCGCCGAGTGGTGGCTGGAGCACCTGGGCGCCGTCCGGTACTCCCCGGTCCGACAGGTCGTGTTGTCGCTGCTGGCGGCGCCGGCGGTCGGCGTCGGGTTGGCCCGCTACCTGGAGTCCCCGGGCGACCGGCTCTTCTGGTCCGTGGTGGCGGCCTACGCGGTCGTGTGCGCCGCACCCGTCGTGATCCGCTGGCGGCGCCGCATCCCCTGAGCCCGCTCAGATCGGCAGGCCACCCGTCGCCGCGTTGGTCGAGCCGGTGTCCTTCCAGGACGCGATGGTCCGCTGCGCGATCCGCATCTGGTGGACCTCGTCGGCACCGTCGGCGAACCGCGCCCACCGGGCGTGCTGGTACATGTGCGCGAGCGGGGTGTCGGTCGAGTAGCCGAGCGCCCCGTGCACCTGGATCGACCGGTCGATGACCCGGTTCAACATGTTGGCGACGAAGTGCTTCGCCATCGACACCTCGGCCTTGAAGTCGACCGACTCGTCCAGCCGGTGGCGGTCGATCTTGTAGGCGGCGTGCAGCACCATCAGCTTCGCCTGGTACAGCTCCATGGTGGAGTCGGCGATCATCCACTGGATGCCCTGCTTCTCGGCCAGGAGTGAGCCGTGCGCGAAGCGGTGCAGCGACCGGTCGACCATCATGTCGAGCGCCGTCTCGGCCTGGGCGATCCAGCGCATGCAGTGCGCCAGGCGCGCCGGCCCCAACCGGTACTGACCCAGCAGGTGACCCTGCCCCCGGCCGCCGAGCATCTGCGAGTCGTGGACGCGGAGGTCCTCGATCAGGATCTCGGAGTGCCCGGTGGAGCCGTGCATCGTCTCGATCTGGCGCACCTCGTTCCAGCCCTCGGAGGGGATGTCCACGATGAAGGCCGTGTTCGCGGCCTGGGGGACATCGGGGTCGGCCTCGGTCCGGGCGATGAGGATCGCGAAGTTCGCACGGTGGGCGTTGGAGATGAACCACTTGTGGCCGTTGATCACCCATTCGTCGCCGTCGCGGTACGCATGGGTGCGGATCAGGGTGGGATCCGACCCGGCGACCTCGGGCTCCGTCATCGCGAAGCAGCTCCACACCCGGCCCTCGCACAACGGCCGCAGGTACCGCTCCAGCTGGTCCTCGGTCGCCCAGTGCAACAGGGTGTGCATGTTGCCCTCGTCCGGCGCCTGGCAGTTCAGGACCCACGGCCCGTAGTAGCTCTTGGCCGCCTCGGCCTGCACCATCGCCAGCTCGACGTGACCCAGTCCCATGCCGCCCCACTCCGCCGGCATGTGCGGCAACCACAGGCCCTCGGCCTGCGCCCGGACCCGCAGGTCGATCAACGTCCGCAGGTACCCGTCCCGGTCCTCGGCCTCGAGCCGGTCGTCGCGGATGCGGGCCTCGGCGGGCTGGACGACGTCGACGATGAACGTCCGGACCCGGCCACGGATCTCCTCGAGTTCCGGCGAGAGGGAGAAGTCGATGGTCACGGAGCCGACGGTAGCCTCCGGCCCCGTGGCTGTCGTCCTGGTCCTCGGCGGTCTGGTGGCCCTGGCCGTCGGTTCCGAGGTGCTGGTGAGGGGCGCCGTCGGGTTGGCGGTCCGTCTGGGCCTGTCGACCGTGGTCGTCGGCCTGACCGTCGTGTCGCTCGGCACCGGCTCACCGGAGTTCGCCGTGGCGGCACAGTCGGGTTCCACCGGCACCGGGCAACTGGCGCTGGGGAACGTGTTGGGCAGCAACGTCGCCAACGTGCTGTTGGTGCTCGGCACCGCGGCGCTGGTCGCGTCGACGGCGATCGGTGTGAGCGAGCGGATCGTGCGGATCGACATCCCGATCATGGTCGCGGTCACGATGTCCGTCGCGCTGCTCGCGCTCGACGGCTCGCTGGGCCGCATCGAGGGCGGCATCCTGCTCGGGCTGCTCGGGCTCTACCTCGCCTGGAACGTGGTGGCGGCCCGACGTGGTCCCGTCGAGCACCCCGAGGAGTTCGACGAGGCGGCGGAATCGGCCCGACGGGACCCGGCGCCGTTGTCGGCGGCCCTGCTGGTCGGCGGCGTCGCGCTGCTGGTGCTGGGCGCCCGTTGGTTGGTGGACGGGGCGGGTGACGTCGCCCGGGGACTGGGCGTGTCGGAGTTCGTCATCGGCCTGACCGTCGTGGCGATCGGCACCTCCGCCCCCGAGCTGGCGGCGACGATCACGGCCTCCCGGCGGGGCGAGACCGACCTGGCGGTGGCGAACGTCGTCGGGTCGAACGTCGTCAACCTCCTGGGGGTCCTGGGTGTGGCGGCACTCGTGTCGGCCGACGGGGTCCCCGTGGAGGCAGGAATCATCCGCTTCGACCTCCCGGTGCTCGTCGGCTCCGCGGTCGTCTGCCTGCTGGTGCTGGTGCGTACGTTCCGACTGACCCGGCGGGAGGGTGGACTGCTGCTGTCGCTCTACGCCGCCTACCTGGTCGTCGTGGCCACCACCGGTGCCGGCACCGGGACCGGCTGAGGCCGCAGCGCTCAGGGATGGAGCGGACCGGGCGCCCGACCCAGCAGCAGCTCCAGCTCCGCCGATGGCACCGGCCGTGAGAACAGGAATCCCTGCGCGGAGCGACACCCGAGGGCCAGCAGCGCCTCGACCTGGTCCCGACGCTCCACGCCCTCGGCGGTGACACCCAGGCCGAGCACCTCGGTGAGTCGCACGATGGTCTCGACGATCGCGCAGTCCTCGGGGTCGTCGGGCAGACCGTCGACGAAGCCGCGGTCGACCTTCACGACGTCGATCGGGAGCTGCTTCAGGACCTGCAACGAGCTGTAGCCGGTGCCGAAGTCGTCGATCGCCAGCCGGACGCCCAGGTCGCGCAGACGACCGACGGCGACCGACCCCAGCTCGGCGTCGCGCATCAGGGTCGTCTCGGTCACCTCCAGGGTGAGCCTCGAGGCGTCGAGTCCTGAGTCGGAGAGCGCCGTGGCGACGTCCTCGGCGAACCCGGGCTGCTCGAGTTGCCGGACCGACGCGTTGACCCGGAGGACGAAGTCGGCGCCGACGAGGCCCGAACCAACCCACCGGGCCGCATCCACGCAGGCCGTCCGGAGCACCTCTCGGCCGATCCAGGTGATCGAGCCGTTCTCCTCGGCGAGGTCGATGAACGACCCCGGCTGGAGCAGGCCCCGCTCGGGGTGCTGCCAGCGGACGAGTGCCTCGACGCCGACGACGGCCTCGGTGAACAGGTCCAACTCGGGCTGGTAGTGCACGACGAGTTGATCGGCGTCGGCCGCAGCGCGGAGGTCGAGACCGAGGGCGGTCCGGTCCGCGACCCGGTCCCGCAGTGCGTCGTCCACGTGGACGACGCGGTTGCGGCCGCCGGCCTTCGCCTCGTACAGCGCCGCGTCCGCCCACCGGAGCAGGTCGGCCGGATCGACCCGTCGGTCCGCCAGGATGACCCCCACCGACGACGACACGACGAAGCGCCGCCCGTCGTGGTCGACGGGTCGGGCCAGGATCGAACGGACCCGGGTGGCCAACGCGTCGGCGCGCTCCTCGTCGACCTCGCGCACCCGCACCGTGAACTCGTCACCACCGAACCGCGCCACGAGAGCGTCGGCCCCCAGCTCGGAACGGAGCCGGTCGCCCAGGACGGTGAGGAGCGCGTCACCGGCATCGTGGCCGAGCGAGTCGTTCACGACCTTGAAGTCGTCCAGGTCGATGAACAACAACCCGATCGTCGCACCGCCGCTCCCGGCGTCGTCGGCGAGCCGCGCGCAGGCCGTCTCGAGGGCCGAGAGGAATGCGACCCGGTTGGGCAGGCCGGTCAGATGGTCGTGGTTCGCCTGGTGCTCCAGCTCCGCCCGGTGGGCGTGCGACGCCGTCGTGTCCCGGACGATCAGGAGCATGGTTGGCGCCTCTCCCGGCTGCGCCTGCGGCAGCATGGTGCACTCGAGCCACAACGACCCCTCGGTGGCCGGGATCTCGACCTCGACCACCTCGGGCATCCCGGAACCGGCTGCCGTCAGGTACCCGCCGGTGAGGGCCGCCTCGACCGCAGCGGGTACGACCGGCCACCCGTTGCGCTCGCTCACGCCGGCGGCCAGCATCATCGATCGCAGTTCGTCAGCAGCCCGGTTCACGAAGGTCGGGGCGTGGTCGGCCCCGACCAGGATCACCGCCTGGGGCAGGGCCTCGACCAGCGACGCGAACCGGACCTCGGTCCGACGCAGCTCGTCGGCGAACCGGTGCTGCTCCGTGACGTCCCACAGGTGGACGATCCCCCCGGTGAGTTCACCGTCGCCGGAGCGGCTGGCCAGCACGTCGAGTCGCCACCACGCGTCGGGGTCACCGGGGGCGAGCCGGACCTCAACGGAGCACGAGTCCGATCCGCCCCTGTCGAGTTCGGACCACGCCGCCCGGAACAGCGCTGCGTCACCGGGGTTCAACATCTCGGACAGGTGCCGGCCGACGACCGACTCCGCGGATCCCCCCAGATGCCGGCCCGCCCGCTCGTTGAGCGAGAGCACGATCGCTGCGGCGTCGACGGCCAGCACCGGGATCGGTGACACGTCGAAGCCCGATCTCCCCCCGGGGCCGCCCTCGCCGGCGACCGGCTCGACGACCTGGTGGAACACGTGCTCGGCGAGCGCAGCGACACTCCGGAGCACCGGGATGTCCTCGGCGATCCACGGCGCCGGTCCGCTCACCATGTCGAAACCGATGAGGCCGCCGACGCGTCCGCCGGCGAAGAACGGCAGCTCGAGGATCGCCGTGATGCCCTCCTCGACCAGGTACTCGGCGTCGAGCTCCCATCCGGCGTCGAGCCTGCCGACGTCACGGATCTCATTGATCTCGTGACGGAGCAGGCGGGCCTGCTCCTGGGGGAAGTCGTCGAAGGAGCGCAACTGCTCGCTGTCCATGGCCGAGGGCACTCCGTCCGCGCACCACTCGTGGGTCATGGACGTCGAACGCAGCTCGTGGTCGTAGCGGATCACGTAACCCCGGTCCGTGCCGAGGAACGAGCTGACCTCGCCCAGCACCCGCACCAGCCCCCGGTCACGTTCGGCGACGGGGAGTGCGATCAGCTCCTGGAAGAGCCGCTCGGTGAGCCCCGTGAAGTCCCGGACGCGCTCGGGCACCAGGTGCTCGGCGACCAGTCTCCGATCCTCCGGTTCGGCACCGACGTCGGGGTCGGCACGAACGTCGGCCGGCTGCGTCACGATCGACCAGCGTAGCGACCCGACCACGTTCCGTGAACCGGAGATCCCGGGCGGGATCCTGCGGCGGCGTGCTAGGGAATGCCCATGGCACCGAATGCTCCAGCACCCCACGACGGCACCCCCATCGAGGTCGACACCACCCACGGGCGGGTGCGGGGGGCGTGGCACCACGGTGTCGCCCGGTTCGCCGGGCTGCCCTTCGCGGCACCTCCCGTCGGAGAGCTCCGGTTCCGGCCACCCCAGCCGGTCGAGGCCTGGGACGGGGTCCGGGAGGCGCTCGAGTTCGCCCCGATCTGCCCGCAGAACCCCTCGATGATGGACGCCCTCTTCGGCGGCGAGGCCGAGGTCTGGGACGAGGACTGCCTCTACCTGAACGTCTGGACCGACGACGTCCGCCCGACCGAGCTGCGACCGGTCATGGTGTGGATCCACGGCGGCGGCTTCGAGATGGGCTCCGGATCGTCGCCGCTCTACCACGGCGAGGCCTTCGCCCGCTCAGGCGTGGTGCTGGTCACGCTCAACTACCGGCTGGGCGCGCTCGGCTTCCTGGAGCTCGGCGGCCTGGACCCCGCCTACGCGGGCTCCGGCAACCTCGGGCTGCTCGACCAGGTCGCCGCGCTCGAGTGGGTCCGCTCGAACGCCGCCGCGTTCGGCGGAGACCCCGACGACGTGACGATCTTCGGCGAGTCCGCCGGCGGCATGAGCGTGTCGCTCCTCATGGCCATGCCCCGGGCCCGCGGGCTGTTCCACCGGGCCATCGCGCAGTCGGGTGCGGCGGCCGCCGGGCGCGACCCGGCCGATGCGCGGGCCGACGCCACCGCCTTCCTGGCCGAGGCCGGCCTGGACTCGGTGCAGGACGCCGTCGACGCCGACGTCACGACCCTGCTGGCCGCCCACGCCCGGATGTCGGCGGCCCGCATGGCGGACCCCGAGGCGGCGGTGCGTGCCCACGGCAACCCGCTCGCGTTCCTGCCGTTCCGGCCGGTGGCCGACGGCGGCGAGGTGCCGGCGGATCCGCTCGCGGCGATCGCCGGCGGCGCGGCGGCCGGGGTGGCGCTCGTGACCGGCACCACGCTCGAGGAGTGGAAGCTGTTCGCGCTGATGGCTCCCCCGGTCACCGACGAGGCGGCGCTGTTGGACCGGCTCGCCCTGCTCTGTGACCGACCCGCCGAGGCGCTCGCGGCCTACCGCGCGGAGCTCCCCGACGCGTCCCTCTCCGACCTGGAGTGCGCCGTGCTCACCGACGTCGTGTTCCGCGTGCCGGCCTCGGACCTGGCCGACGCCCACGCGCCACACGCGCCCGTCCACCAGTACCGGTGGGACTGGTCGAGCCCGGTGGGTGGCGGGATGATCGGCGCGTCGCACGCGATCGAGATCCCGTTCGTGTTCGACCTCGTGGAGGACCAGCGCCTGCACGTCTTCGTCGGACCCGAGGCCCCGAAGCCGCTCGCCCGGGCCGTCCACGAGGCGTGGGTCACCTTCGCCACGACGGGGACGCCCGCAGCCGACGGGCTCCCGGACTGGCCGACCGTCGGCGGGGGACGCCGACCGGTGCTGAGCCTGGACGTGGTGCCCGCCCTGCTCGAGGACCCCCGGGCCGGCACGCTCCGGTTCTGGTCCGAGCAGCGTTGATCGACCGGGGCGTGGACGAACCGCAGCTCTGCGAGCTCGGCTTCTACGCGCTCGCCGGACACACCGAGCAACCCCACGACGTGCTCGACGAGGTCCGCGACGCCGAGCGACTCGGCCTGGGCGCGGCGTTCATCTCGGAGCGGTTCAACGTGAAGGACGCCGCCGTACTGACGGGCGCGGTCGGCGCGGCGAGCACCACCCTGGGGGTGGCGACCGCCGCCACCAATCACACCACCCGTCACGTGATGGTCACCGCCACGGTGGCGACGACCGCACACCGGCTGACGCAGGGACGGTTCGCACTGGGGCTCGGTCGGGGCATCGGCCTGCTCAACGGCCTCTACGGGCTGCCGTCGGTGACGGGCGCGCAGCTCGCCGACGTGATCGGGCTGCTCCGGCGGATGTGGCACGGCGACCTGGTCGTCGGCCACGACGGGCCGGCCGGCACCTTCCCCTTCCTGCACCAGTCGGGGGGCTTCGACGAGGACATCCCGGTGATCCTCTGCGCCATGGGGGAGCGGTCCCTGGAGCTGGCCGGTGGTGTCGCCGACGGCGTCGTGCTGCACACCTACTTCACCGACGAGACGCTGCAGCGCTCCGTGGCCGCCGTGCGGCGGGGCGCGGAGCGGGCCGGACGGGATCCGGCGTCGGTGCGGGTCTGGTCGGTGCTCGGGACGGTCGGTGACCACCTGCCCGAGGAGTTGCGGCTCCGGAAGACCGTCGGCCGCCTCGCCACCTACCTGCAGGGCTACGGGGACCTGATGGTGCGGGTCAACG
>CAIYGQ010000130.1 GCA_903925745.1 uncultured Actinomycetes bacterium
CCGGCGGTCGAGAGCGACACGGCGACCGGTCCGGCGGCGTCGACGGGCACCACCGCCGTCGCGCACACGATCGAGCTGGACCGCTCGACCTCGGTGAACAGCGACGGCGCGCCGACCACGTAGTCGAGCCGGACCGCGCTCGCCGCCGATCCCGCCGGGACGTCGAACCGGGCCACGACGGGCTCGCCGGCTCGGACCGGGTCGTCGTCCACCCGGAGCCCGATGCGGCCCGGGTCGCGCAGTGGCGCCGGGCGTCCCACGTAGGTGTCGACCACGTCGACGGCCGGGCCGTCGGCCACGACGCGCCCCTCCACCAGCAGCACCGCCCGGTCGCACAGCGTGGTCACCAGGTCCAGGTCGTGGGACACCAGCACCAGCGTCGCCCCCTCGCCCCGCAGCTCCCGCACCCGCTCGCGGCAGCGGCTCTGGAAGTCCAGGTCGCCCACCGACAGCACCTCGTCGACCAGCAGCAGCTCGGGGTCGGAGTGCACGGCGACCGAGAAGGCGAGGCGGGCCAGCATGCCCGTCGAGTAGTGGCGCACCGGCCGGTCCACCACGTCCTCGAGCCCCGCGAACTCCACGACCCGGTCCAGGTCCCCGGCGGTCCGCCGACGCCCGCCGGTCATGAGCGCGGCCAGCAGGTCGACGTTCTCCCGGCCGGTCAGGTCCGGGTGGACGCCGGTGCCCAGCTCCAGCACGGCGGCGACCCGGCCCGTGCGCCGGATGCGCCCGGTGGTCGGGCTCGTGACGCCGGCGGCCATCTTGAGCAGGGTCGACTTCCCCGCCCCGTTGGGCCCGACGACGGCCACGGCGTCGTTAGCACGGACCTCCAGGTCCACGCCGTCGGCGGCGACCTGGCCGGTCCGGTCCGGGCCGGCCCCGGGGAACACCTTGCCGACCCCCTCGAACCGGAGGGTGCCGCTCATACGAAGTCGCTCATCCGGGGCTCGAGCCGGCGGAACACGCCGAACACCACGACCAGGAGCACGAGCGCGGCGCCGAGGTGGGCGCCGAGCAGCGCCGGGTCCGGCCACTGCTGGCGGTAGAGCGCGTCCCGCGTGCCCTCGACCACCACCGCCAGCGGGTTGAGGTCCACCAGCCACTCGGACTGACGGGCGACCAGCTCGGCGGAGTACATCACGGGGGTCACGATGAACAGCACGCGCAGGAACAGCGGGACCGCGAAGTTGAGGTCGCGGCGGAAGACGGTCGCCCCCGCCGCGGCCACGGTCAGCACGGTCGTCCAGAGGAGCAGCACGACGAACACGGGCACGAGACCGAGCAGGTAGACGGTCGGGGGCCCCACCTGGACCCAGGCCACCACCACCAGCGTGACCGTCATGATGGCCAGGTCGACGGCGGTCCCGGCGACGACCGACAGCGGCAGCACCTCGCGGGGCAGGTAGACGCGCGAGATCACCGGCCCCGCCTGCTGGATCGACCCCACGCCCTGGCCCAGGGACTGCGCGAAGAACGTGAACGGCACGATGCCCGCCCAGGCAAAGGTCAGGTACGGCGCCTCCTCCGGGCGCACGTCGAGCACGGCAGTCAGCACCCAGCCGTAGGTGAGGAGGATCGCCAGAGGCTGGACCAGGCTCCAGCCCGACCGCAGGACGCTCTGGCGGTACCGGGCCCGGAGGTCCCGCACCGTCCACACGCGGACGAGGGGCACGGTGGTGCGGACCCGTTCGACGAAGGTCTGCTCGACGCCCCGGGCCGGGGAGATCACCACCTTGTCGTCGGCCACGTCACATCCCTCAGGTCCGACAGGCGGCGCGTGCCGCCGACGGACGACCATGATGCCCGAGGCGGACCTGAAGTCCAACCTCCCCCCGCCCCGGCCGTTGCCCGCCCGAACGTCCTTCGGTACCCTCGCCGAGGACCGCAACGACAGGACCGCGATGAGCTTGCTGACACGCCTCCGGCACAAGAAGGACCGGGCTGCGGCACAGCCCGCGACCGCCGAGGTGCCCTCCGCCGACGGGGCCACGGACCGGCTGGAGCTCCGGTGGGCCGTCGTCGACGCGGCCGAGACCGCGCAGTACCCCGACCTCATGGCGCAGATCCACCAGCGCCAGTTCGACGGCATCACCGTCACGGGCGTGTTCACGCCCGAGGAGTGCGCCGCCGCCGTGGAGCGCATGGCCGACGTCGAGTGGATGGACCACTTCTTCGGCGGCCTCGTCGGCCCGCCCCTCGGCATGTACGACGCCGACCGGTCCGAGTACTTCGACGAGTCGGACGCGGCCCGCGC
>CAIYGQ010000131.1 GCA_903925745.1 uncultured Actinomycetes bacterium
GGTCCGGCCCGCCACCTCGCCGACCACGTCCTTGGCCTCGACCTGATTCGCCACGCCCTTGACCCGACGCTTGTGGACGATCGCCAGGTCGGCGTGGAGGGCGTTCGCGTAGCGCTCGGCCACCTTCACGCGTCCGGCATCGGGCGAGACCACGACCAGGTCGTCACCCAGGTTGGTGGCCATCCACTCGACCAGGACCGGCATGGCCGTCAGGTGGTCGACCGGGCCGTCGAAGAACCCCTGGATCTGGCCGCTGTGGAGGTCGACCGAGACGATCCGCTTGGCGCCCGCCACCTCGAACATGTTGGCGAGCAGCTTGGCGGTGATCGGCTCGCGACCCTCGGCCTTCCGGTCCTGACGTCCGTAGCCGTAGAACGGGGCCACCACCGTGATCCGCTTCGCGGAGGCCCGCTTGGCGGCGTCGACCATGATCAGCTGCTCCATGATGGCGTCGTTCAGCGAGAGCGCCCCGGTGGAGGCGTGGCTCTGGAAGATGAACAGGTCGGCGCCGCGGATGGACTCGCCGAAGCGGCAGTGGAGCTCGCCGTTGGCGAACTCGGCGATCTGCACCTCGCTCAGGCCGACGCCGAGACGCTCCGCCACCTCGGTGGCCAGCTCGGAGTTCACCCGACCGGTGACCAGGGTGAGCCGCTTCTTGGTGACCAGTTCCACGAGCTCGTGCCTCCCCAGGGACGATCGTCAGGTGTCTGCGTCGGCAGTGTAGAACGCGCCGGTGGTGGTGTCGTCCGCCACCTCGGCGCCGGGACCCAGCGAGGCGAAGGGACCGACGACCGCCCGGTCCCCGATCCGGGCCGACCGGGCCGTCGTGGCCTCCACGACGGCCTCGGCGCCGACCACGGTGTCGACGAGCCGGGTGCCGGGACCGAGCTCCGTACCGTCGCCCACCACCGTCGCGCCCTGCAGGATCACCCCGGGGAACAACGTGACGTCCCGGCCGACGGTCACGGTCGTGTCCACGTACACGGCGGCGGGGTCGACCATCGTGACGCCGTTGCGCAACAGCTCGGTGTTGGTCCGGTGTCGGAGTTCGGACTCGGCCCTGGACAGCTGCAACCGGTCGTTCACGCCCTGGGTCTCGGCCGGATCGGCGGCGACCTGGGCGGTGACCGGATGCCCGGCGGCGACGAGCACGCCCACCACGTCGGTCAGGTAGTACTCGCCCTGGGCGTTGTCGGGCTCGACCCGCCGCAGCGCCGGTGCGAGCAGGCTTCGTCGGAAGCAGTAGATGGAGGTGTTGACCTCGGCGATGGCGAGCTCTGCGGGATCCGCGTCGCGGTGCTCGACGATCCGCCGCACCCCGGCGGCGTCGCGGACGACGCGGCCGTAGCCGGTCGGGTCGTCGACCTCGGCGGTGAGCACCGTGGCGGCAGCGCCGGAGGTCCGGTGCCGTTCCACCAGGCCCAGGATCGTCGACTGGCGCAGGAGCGGCGTGTCACCCGGCAGGACGAGCACGTCGCCGTCGTCGTCGGCATCGTCGGGCAGTCCGACGAGTCCGACGAGCGTGGCGTCACCGGTCCCCCGCTGGACCCGCTGCTCGACGAAGTCGACCGTCAGGTCGTGGGTCTGTTCCTGCATCGTCTTGGTGACCCAGTCGCCCTTGTGGCCGACCACGATCACGGCGCGGCCCACGCCGCTGGTGCCGAGCGCCTCGAGCACGTAGGTCAGCATCGGTCGGCCGCACAACCGGTGGAGCGGCTTGGGTCGCTCCGAGCGCATGCGGCTGCCCTCGCCGGCGGCGAGCACGATGGCGGACAGCGGGGGCACGGTCGAGTCGTTCATGCTGGCGGGGCAGGATTCGAACCTGCATTCTCCTGATCCAAAGTCAGGCGTTCTGCCGTTGAACTACCCGCCACGGCGGCGACCGTCACGGTAGTGGGTCCGGGACCACGGTCGGAGTGGTGGGGGCAGGTGGGTGGTGCCGGAGGGGTCGAGGCAGGGTGGTGGGGGCAGGTGGGCCGGAGCGACCGCGATGCGGCCGCCGGGACACCGGTCAGCGCCGACGACCGAAGAGGGTCGGGATGGTGCGCAGGCCGATGAGCAGGTCCCGCCAGAGCGACCAGTTCTCGATGTAGCGGTTGTCCAGTCGGACCCGCCGCTCGATGCTGGTGTCGCCCCAGTAGCCGTTCACCTGCGCCCAGCCGGTGATCCCGACCGGCACCCGGTGGCGGTAGTGGTACTCGTCGATCTCGTCCGAGAACTGCTCAACGAAGTGGGGGCGCTCGGGTCGGGGGCCGACCAGCGACATCTCGCCCCGCAGGACGTTGAACAACTGGGGCAGCTCGTCCAGGTGCGACGGCCGCAGCACCTTGCCCGCCCAGGTGACGCGCTCGTCGTCGTCAACGGACCACGTGGTGTTCGAGTCGTCGTTGACCCGCAGGGTGCGAAACTTCAGGATCTCGAAGGGGTGACCGCCGATGCCGATCCGCTCCTGGCGGAAGAACACCGGACCCCGGCTCGTGACCTTCACCGCCAGGGCGCAGGCCAGCATGATCGGCGAGGTCAGGACGATGAGCAGGCTCGAGGTCAGCAGGTCGAAGGCCCGCTTGGCCGGCCAGGAGCGGGCGGCGGAGCCCGGCTGGCGCAGCGGGATCAGCGGCAGACCGTCGACCTCGTGACCGATGTCCTCGTGGCTGATGCCGAGCTCGAACAGGCGGGGCACGGCGTAGAACTGCACGTCGGGGTGCATGCACCGCCGGATGATCGCCACCAGCTCGGACTCGGCCGCCGAACCGAAGGCCAGCACGACGTGGCGCACCCCCGTCCGGGACAGCACCTCGGGCAGGTCCCGGGGCCGGCCCACGAGCGGGAGCGGCAGGTCGGAGTCGTCGAATCCGTCCACGAAGCCGCAGGGCACCAGGCCGAACTGGGGGTTCTCGCAGAGGACCTCGGCGACCTCGAGCCCGATCGGACCCGACCCGACGATCAGGGTGTCCTCCAGGTCGTAGCCGCGGTGGCGGGCGGTGACGGCGAGCCGGTAGGTGACCAGGCGGCCGACCATGACGAGCGGGAAGGTGATCGCGACGATCTGGACGATCGCCACCAGGTCGATGAAGCGCTGTGCGTTCGACAGTTCGCTGAACAGGGCGACCGACACGAGCAGCGTCGTGATGATCGGGGCCAACGAGATCCGCGTCAGGGTGGAGACCAGTCCCTCCCCGGGCGTGATGAGCTGGCGGCCGCGGCGGTGGGTCGGCCAGAGCAGCAGGGTGCCGACGACGA
>CAIYGQ010000132.1 GCA_903925745.1 uncultured Actinomycetes bacterium
CGCCTCGCCACCTACCTGCAGGGCTACGGGGACCTGATGGTGCGGGTCAACGACTGGGACCCGGCGGTGCTCGAACGCTTCCGGGCCGACGACGTGGTGGCGTCGTTCCCGGGCGCGCTGGATGCGACCGGGACGACCGAGGTGTTGGAGCACGTGGCGACGCTGCTGCCCGAGGAGTGGCTGGCCGCTGCAGCCACCGGGTCCGCCGGGGCGTGCGCGGCGCGGATCCTGGGGCAGTTCGACCTGGGCGCCGACGGCGTCGTGGCGCACGGGGCCACGCCCGCGGAGCTGGAGCCGGTGATCGGCGCGTACCGGTCGATTCGACCAGCGGGTCGATTCGACGACCTGGAGGCGAACCCGGGCCGCGGCCCCGGCTGGTCCCCCACCTGGTGGCGCCACCCCCCAGCGACATAGGGGTCGCGCGCGGGGTACGTCCCGCGCTCCAGAGCCACAGAACCGGACCTCAGGTGGCTGCGAGCGCCGCGAGCGGATCGAGCCGGGCAGCGCGACGCGCCGGGAGCGCTGCGGCCACCACCCCGATCACGGCGCCGGCTGCGATGAGGACCGCCAGCCGGAACCAGGGAATCCCGAGCTCGACGGTCTCCGGTGGCAGCACCGACACCAGCGCGGTGCCGAACGCCGCACCCAGCGCCACGCCGAGCGTCGCACCGAACAGCGCGATCACGACGCCCTCGATCCGAACCATCCTCCGCGTCCGGCGACGTGTCATCCCCGAGACGCGGAACAGCCCCAGCTCGCGGGTCCGTTCGACGACCGACAACGCCAGCGTGTTCGCGATCCCCAGCGATGCGACCGCCACTGCGAACAACAGCAGCACGCTCACGATGCCGAGCACGATGTCGACCGAGGACGTCCGACGCTCGACGAACTCATCCGCAGTCCGGGCGGACGAGTTCGGCACCGTCGCCACCGCGGCCGACAGTTCCTCGGCCAGTGCCACCGGGTCGGCTCCCGGCTCGGAGCGCACGAACACCAACCGGTCGACGGCGTCCACGGCGGGCAGCCCCGCGAGCGTGCCCGGCGCGACGATCGAGTCGTCCCACAGCTCCCGCCGCTGGTACTCGCCGACGACGCGGACGGGCACCCGGCCGGGCCCGGATGTCAGCTCGAAGGTGTCGCCGATCGCCACCCCCTTGTCCTGGGCCCAGCGGGTGGCCACCGCCAGTTCGCCCGGCGCCGTGGGCAGCCGACCGTCGACGATCTCGGGATCGGCCAGGCCGACCAGACGGTCCAGGTCGCCCGTCGTCATCGTGATGCGACCCGGACCACCCGACGTGTCGGTCCGGGCGATGCCGAGCGGGACGGCCTCCTCCACCCCGGGAACCGCCTTGATCGCCCCGAGCGCCTGATCGTCGAAGGGGGCGATCGACCCGGAGTCGACCACGACCTCCGCCGACACCGATCGTGCCAGGCCGGCACGGATCGCCGTGCGGACCGACTCGCCGACCACCAGGGTGGTCGCAACGAGTGCCAGTCCGATCATGAGCGCCGAGGCCGTCGACGCCGTGCGACGCGGATTGCGCACGGCGTTCGCCGCTGCGACCCGCGATGCGACCCCACCCAGCCGCCGCCACGGCCAGCCGATGGCCCCCGCCACGGGACCGGCCAGGAACCGCGCCACGCCTGCGACACCCAGGAACACGAGCAGTCCGCCGACCGCGACGAGTCGGACCCGGGACTCGACCTCCTCGGCCGGCACCGCACCCGCCCGGGAGGCCACGACCAGACCGGCGACGACCAGGAGGCTCCCGACGACCGGTCGGCCGAGCCGGAGGCGGCCGGGGGTGGCGTCGACTGCGGCCACGGCCGCAACCGGTGGCACGGTCGTCGCCCGTCGGGCCGGACCGACCGCGGAGACCAGCGTCACGACCAGTCCGACGGCGAGCGCCGCGGCGATCGTGCGCGGCGCGAGCACCAGCCCGGCTTCGGGCAGCTCGACTCCCAGCACGCCCAGGAGTCGCCGGAGTCCCGCTGCGAGCAGCAGCCCGGCGCCGATCCCGACCACCGACGACACGACCCCGACCACCGCGCCCTCGCCCAGGACCGACCCCAACACCTGGGCCCGTCCGGCGCCGACCGCCCGCAGCAGCGCCAGCTCCCGGGTCCGCTGCGCTAGGACCACCGAGAAGGTGTTCCACACGAGGAAGCTCGACACGAACAGCGTCACCGCGGCGAATCCGAGCAGCAGGCCGACGAAGGTGGTGAGGAGTTCGTCGACCTGCTCGCGCGCCTCGGCGAGCAGGTCGGCGGAGGAGAACACGGCGGTCCCCGGTCCAGCTGCGGCTGCGACGTCCGCCGAGACCGCGGCCAGGTCGGCGCCCGGCTCCAGGCCGACGTTGACGAACCCCACGTAGCCCGGCACGCCGATCAACTCGGTCGCCTGGTCGAGCGTGACCGCCAGCACGGGCGCGGCGGCCAGGAGCGACCCCGCCTGCTGCGAGGCGAGGCCGACGACCGTCGCCTCGAGGACACCTCGCGAGGTCGCGATCCGGACCGTCGAGCCGACCCCGACCCGACGGTCGGATGCGGTGGCATCGTCGAGCACGACCTCCGCCGGGGCCGTCGGGGCGCGACCGGCCGACAGCACGACACCGAACGACTCCGGCCGCTCGGGCCAGTTGCTGAGGAGCGCGAAGTCGAAGGCGCCGGCGGATCCGTCCGCCTCGAGCAACTGGGAGGGGCCCGAGACGACCGGCTCCGCGGCCTCGACCCCCGGAACCGCGGCGACCCGGTCGGCCAGGTCGACGGGGATCCCGGCCCGGGGTCCGCCGAACACTCCCCGTGGTCCGCGGCCCCCGCCGGAGCCCTCGGGTCGGACCACCAGGTCGCTTCGGGTCGAGGACTCCTCCAGCAACGACGTGATGGACGTTGAGAGGCTGTCGGTGAGCACGAACGAGCCGACCACGAACGCGACGCCGATGACGACGGCGCTCGAGGTGAGCACGAACCGGCGCCAGTGCACTCGGGCGGTACGGAGGGTCAGGCGCCACACGTCCGCAGTCTCCCCCACTCCACGGCCGCCGGGTCCTCGGGTCGCACGGTTCTGTGGCCGGCAGGCGCGAGACGCACCCCGCGCGCGACCCCTATGTCGGCGGTGTTGGCGGGGTGGGGTGGAGGTGCCAGCCGCCCGCCGCCTGCAGGCCCCCGTCCACGGCGATCGACGCCCCCGTCACGAACCCGGCCAGGTCCCCGAGCAGGAACACGATCACCGACGCGCAGGCCTCGGGGGCGGCGACTCGCCCCCAGGGGGGCACCGGGGGCGGCCGGAAGGACGACGATGCCGCCACCTCGGCGGCCAGTCCGGCGTCGCCCTCGGTCGGGATCCCGTCGGGCGCCACGCAGTTCACCCGGATGCCCCGGTCGGCCAACTCCAGCGCGAGCGTCCGGGCCAGCTGCTCCTGGGCGGCCTTCATGGAGCTGTACACGGCGAAGCCCGGGGCGGCCTGGAACGCCTCGCTCGAGGTGACGTTGACCACCGACCCGCCGGACGACATGAGCGGCACGAAGGACCGGGTGACGTCGACGACGCTCGTGAAGTTCTCGGCGATCAGCGCTGCATCCCCACCGGGTGTCGTGTCCGTGAACTCGGCCCGGAAGGTGCCGCCGGCGTTGTTCACCAGGCCGTGGACCGTCGTGGACTCCCGGCCCACCCGGTCGGCGAACTCCACGACCGCGTCCCGGTCACGCACGTCGAACACACCGGCGACCACCCGGCGGCCACCGGCGCGCAGCTCGTCGGCCACGTCCTCGACCGCCGGGTCCCGGTCGATGATCGCCAGGTCGCCTCCGAAGGCCGCCACGGTCCGCGCCGTCGCCCGTCCGATCCCGTTGGCCGCGCCCGTCACCACGACGGTCCGCTCCGCCAACGACGAGTCACCCGGCTGCGGGACGCGCGCCCCGTCCGGGTCCGACCCCGGGCTCACGTGGCGTCGACGACGGCGACCCCGTTGCCCCCGTCTCGCTTGACCTGGTAGGCCGCGGCGTCGGCCCGGTTCAGCCCGTCCGACATGTCGTCGGTCCCACGGGACACCGACACCCCGATGCTCGCGCTGATGTTCACGATCGCGGTCGGCAGTTCGACCGGCTGGTGGATGGCCGATCGGATCCGCTCGGCCAGGTCCGAGGCGACGGTCGTGCTGACCACAGGATCCAGGAGGACCAGGAACTCGTCGCCGCCGATGCGCGCCACCGCGTCGCTGGTGCGCACGGTTCGGCGGATCCGACCCGCGACCAGCTCGAGCAGCAGGTCACCCGCCTCGTGGCCGTGTGAGTCGTTCACCTGCTTGAAGCCGTCCAGGTCGATGAACAACAGCGCGGCGACGGGGCCCCCGTGCGAGCGCTCCCGCGAGGCGACGTGCTGGTACACGCTCTGGAAGCCCGGACGGTTCAACAGTCCGGTCAGGTCGTCGTGGGTCGCGGCGTACAGCAGCTGTTCCCGCAGGACGTGCTCCTCGGTCACGTCCTCGCACTGCAGCACCGCGTGGAGGAAGGCGCCGTCCTCGCCCTGGATCATGGACAGTGATGCGCGCACCCACCGGAGAACGTCGGAACCGTCGACCAGGCGCACCTCGACCGGTTCCTGGTCGACCCCCTCCAGTCCGAGCGCTGCGAACTCCTCGAACCGGTCCCGGTCGTCGGCGACCACCAGGTCGACCATGGGTGTGCCCGCCAGGTCCGCCTGGGACCGGCCGGACAGGTGGGCGAGCGCTGCGTTGAGCCGGACGATCTCGGCCCGGTCGCCGATGAGGGCCATGCCGAAGGGCGAGCGGTCGAACACCTGCTCGAAGCGGCGTCGCTCCGCCTCGGCCACGGCCAGGCCGACGTCCCGGGCCCCCAGGTCACGTGCGACGATCACCAGGCCGCGCACCGTCGGCTCGTCGAGCAGGTTGGAGCTGATGATCTCGACCGGGCGCCAGTCGCCGTCAGCGGTTCGGATGCGGAGCTCGATGGGTTGCTTGATGCCCGGACCCGAGGCCGATGCGGTGGCCAGCGACTCGGCGGCGGAGCCGACGTCGTCGGGGTGGACCAGGTCGAAGGCGCTGCGACCGATCCAGTCCTCCCGTGACCAGCCGAGCACGATCTCACCGGTCGCGTTGGCGTACGCGAGCCTGCCCATCGAGTCGACGATGAGCACCATGTCGGCCATGTGCTCGACGACGACGTCGGCCACACCCTCCGGCAGGTTCGCTTCCACCCCCGCAGGGTGCCAGAAATCCGGGCCCACGTACACCGGGGGTGGTTGGCACCGCGCGCTGGGCGGGCGGATCAGCTGTCCGTGACGGGCCTCAGCCGGCCCCGAGCGCTTCGAGGTCCTTGCCGGCGGAGCGGACCTGGAAGGCCGTGACGATCTCGGTGATCCCCCGGAAGAGGGCGAAGAGACCGACCCACAACAGGATGAGGGCCGCCCGGGCCGGGTAGTACTGCTGCGAGGCCCAGAAGCCGAGCAGCACCTCGATGATGCCGACGACCAGGCCGAGCCACCAGACCTCGTTGTCCTCACGCGAGAGCACGGCTCCGATGATCTGGAACGCCCCCATCAGCACCAGGAGCAGCCCGAGGATGCTCGCGAGTTCCCAGAAGGCGTCCTGCGGGGACGCGAAGCAGTAGACGGCTCCGACGATGAACACGGCGCCGAGCACCAGGTTGAGCCACCGCCAGCCGCTGCGCATGAGCCCGAAGATCACGAACTCGTTGAGGGCCGCCCCCAGGAACACCAGGCCCAGGATCAGTCCGACGGTGTCGACCGAGGTCTCGTTGAACCGCAGGACGAGCATGGCGATCAGCAGCCAGGCGATGCCCGTGACCAGGAACACCCACCAGAACCTGGCGATGGATGCGATCCCCCTGGCGATCTCGGCGTCGGTCGGTTCTGCGTCTCCGGTGTCGGTCGATCCGAGGTCGGTGGACATGGCGGGCACCTCCTGTGGGGCGGCGTGCATGTGGCCCGTCCCGACGCTACCGACGCTCCGGCCCCGTGGCGCGGATCGCCTGGGTGGTTCCGCCCGTCGGGCGGAGGAGACATCGTCGGCGGACTGTCGTACCATTCGGCGAACAGCGTTCACGTCGGCCGTCGGGTGGCACCCGACGACGACAGCAAGCACCAAGCACGAGGCGGGCGATCCAGCGATGCGATTCGGGACCGGGCGGATGACAGGACACAGCACGACCGGCACGGCCGGCACGGCCGGTTCCGGGGGAACCCGCGCCAGCCGACGCACCCTGGCCGCCGCAGTGCTCGCCGCCGCGGCCGCCGTTGCGTCGGCCTGCACCATCCCGACCACACCCCCGTCGTCGGTCCTCCCCCAGCCGGCCGGTCGGGGGATCGATCCGACGTCGGTCGTCGCGCCGTCGGCCGGATGCGAGACGGGGCCGGGCCTCTCACCCGGTCGGAGCACGATCAGCCTGGCCTGGCAGGGTCTGGCGCGCCGGGCAGTGCTCGACGTCCCGAACCCGGTGCCGGCCGTCGCGCCGGTGCTGGTCTCGCTGCACCCGTTCTCGGTCGGCGCCGAGGGGTGGGAGTCCTACTCCGCCCTGGCTGCGCAGGCCACTGCGCGGGGCTACGTCGTGCTCACCCCGACGGGCAGCGACCCGGGTCCCCGCTGGGCGGTGCCGGGTGGCCTGGCCACCGGTGTGGACGACATCGGGTTCGTCAACCGCCTGCTGGACGACCTGGAGGACCGCGGCTGCATCGACCGCAACCGCCAGTTCGCCGCCGGGTTCTCGGCGGGCGCCGCCATGGCCCAGGCGCTCAGCTGCACCGTCCCGTGGCGGTTCCGGGCCGTCGCCGGATCGGGTGGCACGAACCTGACCGAGTTGTGCCCGGCCTCTCCCCCGACCGACGTCATGGTGCTGCACGGCTCGGCGGATCCGATCGCCCCGCTGACGGGCTCCGAGGTGATCTTCGCCCCACCGCTCGGGTTGCCGCTCGCCTCGGTGGTGGCGAACAATGCCGCCCGGGCCGGGTGTGGCCCCACGCCGGTCGTCGACCAGCGGGCCCCGACGGTGCAGGTGTCGACCTACCAGGGCTGTGGCGACCACCGGGTCGAGTACTGGTCGCTCCAGGGCAGCGGCCACACGTGGGCGGGGACGCCGGGCCTGTTGGACCTGTTCGCCGGGCCGACGAACACCGACATCTCGGCCACCGACGTGGTGCTCGACTTCTTCGACACCACCCCGGCCTGACGCGGCCCGGTCCGCTCCGATCGGATCACGCCACCGCGCGGTCCCGTTCCACCCACATCTCCTCGATCTCCTCGAGTGAGCGGCCACGCGTCTCGGGCACGAACCTCCAGATCCACCCGAAGGCCACGACGCAGAGCGCCGCGAACAACCAGAACGTGGCGGCCTGACCGATCGAGTCGGTCAGCGACAGGAAGAACTGGCTGACGAGCCAGGCGCTCCCCCAGTTGAACGCCGTCGCCACGGACACGCCGCGACCGCGGATCGACCGGGGGAAGATCTCGTTGATCAGCGTCCAGACGACCGGGCCCAACGAGAACGCGAAGGACGCGATGTAGACGACCAGTCCGACCAGCGCGATCACACCGGAGTTCGTGACGCGGGCGGTCTGGGTGACCGGGTCCTCGGGGATGTCGGCCAGCGACCGGAATGCGAACCCGACGGCGGTCAGGCTGACCGCCATGCCGACCAGGCCGGCGAGCAGCAGCGGACGGCGACCCAGGCGGTCGACGAAGGCCACGGCGATGAGCGTCGCCAGGACGTTCACTGCGCCGATCGCCCAGGTCGTGGCGGCCGTCTGGTCGGCGACCGACTCGAATCCGGCGGCGGCGAAGATCTTGTTGGCGTAGTAGATGATCGCGTTGATCCCGGTGACCTGCTGGAACACGGCCAGGCCGATGCCGAGCAACAGCGGCGTCCGCCAACGACGGCTGAACACCTCTCCCCATGACGCCTGGGGGACGTCCTCGGCGATCGCCTCCTCGATCTCGGCCATCCCGGCGTCGGGGTCATCGGGGCGGATCCGCTCGACCGCCCGCCGGGCGTCGGCCGTGCGTCCCTTCGTCAGGTACCAGCGGGGTGTGTCGGTCGACGGCAGGATCAACAGCACCAACAGGATCGCCGGGACGGCCGAGACACCGAGCATCGCCCGCCAACTGTCGCCACTCGAGAGGAGCTGGTCGATGAGGTAGGCGAGGAAGATGCCGAAGGTGATGCCGAACTGGTAGATCGAGACGAACCGACCGCGGACACGCGACGGTGCCATCTCGGCGGCGTACAGCGGTGCGGCGACCGAGGCCACGCCGACGCCGAAGCCGACGATGAGCCGGCCGACGACCAGGACCGTCGGGCTGGGTGCGGCGGCCTCGACGATCGCCCCGGCCACGAAGAGCACGGCGGCGGCGAGCACCGCCGCCCGGCGGCCGATGCGGTCGGCGACGGTGCCGGCCACGAGCGCCCCGACCAACGCGCCGAGGGTCACCCAGCTGGTGATGACCTCGACCAGGCGGGTCGAGACGTCCCACTCCTTCTCGATGCCGATCAGCGCACCGGCGATGACGCCCTGGTCGTAGCCGAACAGGACGCCGGCGACCAGGATCGTGGCGCCGACGAGCCACAACCATCGACCCAGCGGCGGGGAGTGGACCGACCCCCGGTCGACCCCGCTCGATTCGGACACATCGGACACACCCGTTCCTGCCACGGCTCACCCCCCGGTCGCTGCCCCATTGTCACCTAGAGTCCGCCCGGGACGGCGGACCGGACGACGGAGCGGACGGTGCACCGAACCGGGGGCGCAGGACCACCGACACGCAGGAGGCGACGTGAGCGACGGAGCGGGCACCGACGGCGGACGCACGGTGATCGGGGTGGACATCGGCGGCACGGGCATCAAGGGCGCACCGGTCGACACCTCGACCGGGTCACTGGTCCGGGAGCGCATCCGACTGCTCACCCCGCACCCCGCCACCCCGGCCGCCGTGGCCGGCGTCGTCGCCGAGCTGGTCGGTCAGCTCGACTGCCCGGGCCCCCTCGGCGTGACGTTGCCGGCCGTCGTCCAGCACGGCGTCGCGCGGACCGCCGCCAACATCGACGACGCCTGGGTCGACAGCGATGCGGCCGCCCTGTTGTCGGACGCCACGGGACGTCCGGTGGCGGTGGTGAACGATGCGGACGCCGCAGGCGTCGCCGAGATGCGCTTCGGCGCCGGGGTCGGCCAGGACGGTGTGGTGGTGATGGTCACCTTCGGCACCGGGATCGGCAGCGCGGTGTTCGCCGACGGCCGACTCGTCCCCAACACCGAGCTCGGCCACCTGCCGCTGCACGGTGGCGACGCCGAGGACTGGGCCGCCGCGTCGATCCGGGAGGAGGAGGAGCTGAGCTGGAAGAAGTGGGCGCACCGGGTGGAGCGCTACCTGCAGCTCGTCGAGCGGTTGCTCTGGCCCGACCTGATCATCGTGGGCGGTGGCGTGTCGAAGCACGCGGACCGGTTCCTGCCACACGTCGAGACGCGCGCCCGGGTCGTCCCGGCCGAGATGCACAACGACGCCGGGATCGCCGGCGCAGCACTCTTCGCCCCCGCCGGGTGACCATCGGCTACTCCGAGGTCGGCCCCTCGAAGCGGGGCGGCCGCTTCTCGCGGTGCGAGGCCAGGCCCTCGGCAGCATCCGGGCCCCCGAAGCCGTAGAACTCGAGCCCCCAGGACGCATCGAAGATCGACGAGTGGTCCCGGTACCAGTTGTTGAGCGAGTGCTTCGTCCATCGGATCGCCGACTGCGCACCCTGGGCCAGTTGGACGGCGACGGCGAGCGCCCGGTCGTGGACCTGGTCGTCCTCCACGCACAGCGAGACCAGTCCGATGCGTTCCGCTTCCTCCCCGGTGAGCGGCTCGCAGGTCAACAGGTAGTACTTCGCTTTCGCCATCCCACAGAGCAGCGGCCAGCAGACCGCGGCGTGGTCACCGGCGGCGACGCCGAGCCGTGTGTGTCCGTCGATGATCCGGGCCGAACGGGCCGCCACCGAGACGTCGGCCAGGAGCGCGGCGACCAGCCCGGCGCCGACCGCCGGGCCGTGGATGGCCGAGACGACGGGCTTGGAGCAGTTGAGGACGTTGAACACCAGGTCGCGGGCCTCTCGCAGCACCCGGGTGCGACCGGCGTAGTCGTCGAGCATCTCGTCGAGCAGCTCGAAGCTGCCCCCGGCCGAGAACGCCCGGCCGGCGCCCTGCAGCAGCGCGACGCGGACCTCCGGGTCCCGGTCCACGACGGTCCAGACGTCCGCGAGCTCGCGGTGGACGGCGGCGTCGACCGCGTTCAGTCCGGGCCCGTCCAGGGTGATGCGCAGGACGTGCGGCTCGGGGCGGTCGAAGGTCAGGCTGGGGAACTGCTCGGCGTAGTCGATGCTCACGCCGACAGTCTGCCCGTCCCGGTCCTGCCGCGGGTCGGGCCGCGGGTCGGGCCGTGAGTCGGCCACGGGGCCGAGGCCGGGTAGTCTCCGGCGGTCCGCAGGCGCACACCGCACCCGGGGGGAGCACGTGTCCGACCATCCGAGTCCCGACGATCGGGACCACGACGACCCGGACGCCGCCACCGGGCCCCGCCCCGGTGGCGTGCCGGGGGCCCTCCGGCGCCACCCCTGGCGCTCTGCGCTGGGCGCGGTGGCGCTGGTCGTCGTCGCGCTGGGTGTCGCCAACCGTGACCTGATCCGCCTGGCGCTGTCGCCGGCCCCGACGGTCGACCTGTCGCTGCCGCTCGCCGCGCCGCTCCGGGCCGGCCCCGGCGAGACCGTGTACCGCATCGACGCGTCGGACTCGACGGTGACCGTCGAGGTCGACGAGACGCTCGCCGGGGTGGACCGCACCGCCGTGCTGTCGACCAGCGGCATCACCGGGAGCTTCGGGGTCGGACAGGATCTGTCGTCGTTGCGCGTCGGCGAGATCGCGGTCAACGTCGAGCAGCTCACGAGCGACAACTCGCTGCGCGACAAGGCTCTGCACCACGAGTACCTGGACTCACACGACTTCCCAGAGGTGCGGCTGCGTGACGCCACGGTCCAGACCACGGGCGACGACCCCGCAGGCGCCGTGCCCCGGGACGGCCGACCGGTCCCGGTCACGGTGCGCGGCCAGCTCACCGTCAAGGACGTGAGTCGGCCCGTGGAGTTCACCGGCTCGGCCGCACTCGACGGCGACACCCTCACCGCCGACGCGACCGGCACGGTGCTGCTCTCCGAGTTCGCGGTCGGCCCGATCTCCAAGGCGGGTCTGGTCCGAACCGGCGACGACGCCCGGTTGACCCTGCGCCTCACGGCGATCGACGCGGACCGCTACAGCCCACCGGCCGCGCTCGAGGTCCGCACCGAGGGCGAGGCCGACCCGTCGGTGGGCCCGAGCTTCGCGACGCAGGTCGCCCCCATCCTGAGCCAGCAGTGTGCGGCGTGCCACCAGACGGGCCAGATCGGCGCATCGCACTGGACGCTCGAGACCGCCGGCGACGCCCGCGGGGTGGCCGACGGCCTGGCCGTCGTGACCGAGAGCCGCTACATGCCCCCGTGGCACGCCTCGGACGTCGGGGTTCCCCTGCAGCACGTCCGGAAGCTGACCGACGACCAGGTCCGCACGATCGGCGACTGGGCCCGGGCCGGCGCCCCGCTGGACGTGCCGGCGGACACGCCCGTGGATCCGACGCCAGCTCCGTCGGACGTGCGGGTACCCCGGGCCGACCTGACGATCGCGCTCGCCGAGCCGTACGCCGGCGAGTCCGGCCTGCGGGACGACTACCGGTGCTTCATCCTGGATCCGAAGCTCACGGAGCGACGCTTCATCACCGGCTACACCTTCGTACCCGAACGCCTCGACGTCGTCCACCACGCCCTGGTGTACCGGGCGCCCGCGTCGGCCCGACCGCGGATCGATGCGGCTGAGGCCCGCGACGCCGGTTCGGGGTGGAACTGTTCGGTCGGCATGGGACCCGGAGGCGGTGGCGACCTGGTGGCCGGGTGGGTGCCGGGTCAGCGGCCCGCCGACTTCGGCGAGGACGCCGGCTTCGCGTTCGAACCCGGCGACTTCCTGGTCGCCCAGATCCACTACCACTACGAGGACGCCCGACCGGCCGATCGTTCCCTGATGACCTTCGAGCTGGCACCTCCGGGCGCCCCGCTCGCCGAGCTCGACACCCGGGAGATGATCGGACCGGTCGAGTTGCCGTGCCCGCCCGGTCGGACCGAACCGCTCTGCGACCGGGCCGCGGCGATCGCCGACGTGAACGCCAGGTTCGGATTCGGCGGCGCCATGCTCGCCGACGGACTCCACCGCTTCTGTCGGACGACCCCGGCCCAGCTGGCTGCGTTGTCCGATGGCACCAGGGCGCGGACGGTCTGTGACTTCCGGGCGGTCAACGAGGGCGACATCGTCGACGTGCTCGGCCACATGCACGAGTACGGCGAGTCGTTCCGGATGACGCTGCACCCCGACACCGAACGGGAGACGGTCCTGTTGGACATCCCGGTCTGGGACTTCGACTGGCAGCTCAACTACCAGCCCGTGGATCCGGTGCCGGTGGCCAAGGGCGACGTCATCCGCATCGAGTGCACCTGGGACCGCTCCATCCGGCCCACCCAGCCGATGCGCTACCTGGTCTTCGCCGAGGGCACCGACGACGAGATGTGCTTCTCGACCGCGACGGTCCGTCCGAGGATCTGAGCGGTGACGGTTCCGGACCCGGCGTCGCTGCGCGTCGGCGAGCTGTTCGACCTGACCGGACGCACTGCGGTCGTCACGGGCGGCTCCCGTGGCGTCGGGGCGATGATCGCCGCGGGCCTGGTCGCCAACGGCGTCGACGTGTGGATCACGGCGCGCAAGGCCGAGGCCTGCGACCGCACCGCGGCCGAGCTCGACGCCGCCGGTCCCGGCCGGTGCCGCTCGATCCCCGCCGACCTCTCCGACGGCGACGAGCTCGAGGCCTTCGCCGCCCGGATCGCCGACGAGGCGCCGTCGCTCGACATCCTGGTCAACAACGCGGGCGCCACCTGGGGTGCCCCGATCGACGAGTTCCCCCGGGACGGGTTCGAGAAGGTCCTCTCGGTCAATTTGGTTGCGCCGTTCTTCCTGACCCAGGCGCTCCTCGGGCCGCTCCGGTCGGGGGCGACCGCCGAGGACCCGGCTCGGGTGGTGATGATCGGTTCGATCGACGGGATCCGGGTGCCCGTGATGGACAGCTTCCCCTACAGCGCGTCGAAGGCCGGACTCCACATGCTCACCCGGCACCTGGCCCGGGCGCTCGTCGGCGACCACGTGACGGTCAACGCGATCGCACCGGGTCCGTTCGAGTCGAAGATGATGGCCTTCGTGCTCGACGACCCCGGCACGAGGGCTGCCGTCGAGCACAGCGTCCCGCGCGGCCGGATCGGGGCCCCCGGCGACGTGGCCGGCGCGACGCTGTTCCTGTGCAGCCGCGCCGGGTCGTACGTGACCGGCGCCGTCGTCCCCGTGGACGGCGGGATCTCGACGACCGCGTGATCGACGTGGACGGTGACCGGATCGAGGTCGTCGACCTGTACTGGCGACGGGGCTGTGGGTTCTGCACCCGGCTCATCGCCAAGCTGGAGGGGTTGGACCTACCGGTGCGGATGCACGACATCTGGGCGGATCCCGATGCGGCGGCGGTCGTGCGCTCGGTGGCCCGGGGACACGAGACCGTGCCGACCGTGGGCGTCGGCGACGAACACCTGGTCAACCCGAGCCTGAACGCCGTGCTGGACCTGGTGGCGCGCCGGGCGCCACACCTGCTCGACACCGACTGATCCGGGCGCGCCCGCCGCGGTCAGGTCGTGTGGTGGGTCCAGGCTGTGCCGTCCCACCAACGCCAGGCGGCCTGCCCCCAGGGGTCCGGATGCCACCCTGCGGTGGTGACGAGGGGGACGACCTCGGTGACGGGATCGGCACCCGTTGCGGGAACCGGCACGGGGGCGGTGACCGCCTCGGGCACCGAGAGGGTGGCGGTGATGTCGGCCGCGTGCGGTGAGGATCCACCCGGCGGCGCCCAGCCACCCAGCGGCGCGCCGCCGACCGGGGGAACCGGCGCGCCGCCGACCGGGGGAACCGGCGCCCAGGTGGCGACCGGTGCCGCCGGCTGTTCCCACGGGGCCGGGGCGCCGACCGTCGCCGTTCCGGGTCGCCGGCGGCGGCGTGCGACCACGACGGCGACGGCGGCGGCGATGACCACCAGCGCGAGCAGGCCGAGCCCCCACACCGGTGCGCCGCCGACGGTGGTGGACAGGAACCCGAAGGGACTGGTCCCGGACTCGACGAAGCCGACGCCGGTCGAACCCGACGTGACGGTCCAGGTGGCCTGAGCCCCATCGATCTGCGCCGAGGGGTCCGAGGCGGTGATGTCGCCCGGCATCGTGATGCGCACCACCACCTCGGGCTCACCACCGAGCGCAGCGAGCGCGTCGGTGAGCAGGGACCCCAGATCGCCCTCGGTGAGTGCGTCCGCGGTCGGCGCGAGCGCTCGGGCCGCACCCACCAGGTCGCTGAAGTCCACCTCGACCCGCCACGTGTCGTCCCGACGCGTCACCTGTGGGATCCCGATCTCCCCGAGGCTCCGGAGCTCCTCGAGCTGGGACAGGTCGTCGACCTGGATCCTGATCCTGACCCCGGAGCCGTCGTCGAGCGAGGTCACATCGACGCGCTCCTGCCAGTCCTCGGGCAACCGGTCGAGTTGCTGTTCGACGACGCCCAGGTCACCGGTGGTCAGGTCCTCGAGCCCGAGCTGTTGCAGGGTCCGGACCAGCTCCTCCCGGAAGCGGAGCTCGAGTTCGACCACACCCGAGCCGTCGGCCCGCAGCTCGTAGCCGTAGTCGGCCCGCAGACAACCCGTTCCCAGGGCGGTCGTGGCGAGCAGCACGAGGGCGGCCACAACCCGACGCATCGGAGCCGGTGCTGTGGATGCTGGTCTGCGACGGTCCACCGCTGGCCCTCCCGGCTCGGCGAGGCGGAGGGTAGTCGTCGGGCCGACCGGCGCGTCGTCGCCCCGTTGTGGGCTCAGCCCCGGAGCAGCCAGTCGACCGTCGTGCCGCTGGCGACGACCACCGAGGTGACGAGCTCGGGTGCGAACAGCCCGTGTTCCACCACGCCGGGCGTCGACGACAGGACGGCTGCCACCCGGGCCGGGTCGTCGACGGGACCCGTGTAGTCGACGATCACGCCACCGTCGGGGCTGCGCGGGACGTCGCGGGGTTCCACGGGTCCGCCCAGAGCATCGACGAGCCGCCGGATCGTGGACGCGATCCCGTACTCCAGGAGCTCGACGGGGATCGGCGCGGCGATGGACTCGACCATCTTGGAGCCGTCGACGATGACCACGAACCGATCCGCGCTCGCAGCGACGATCTTCTCCCGGGTGTGGGCCGCTCCCCCACCCTTGACGAGCCAGAAGCCGCCGTCGACCTGGTCGGCGCCGTCGATCGCCACGTCGAAGCGCTCGACCCGGTCGAAGCGCTCGGTCCGGATCCCGAGTCGCTGGGCGGTCTCCTCGGTGGCGACCGAGGTGGACACGCACCGAACGTCGAGCGACCGCTCGGCCAGGGCGTCCAGCAGGTGGGCCACGGTCGAGCCCGTACCCAGGCCCACGGTCATGCCGTCCTCCACCACCTCGGCCGCGGCGTACGCGGCGAGTCGCTTCTCGTCGTCCTGGGTGGTCACCGGGTGCCTCCTCGGTCTGGTCGTCGTTCGGTCTCAGCCTGCCAGATCACCGGCGGCGGCCCGGTCGGCGAGCACCGTCGACGCGTCCCCGTGGACCCGACCGGCCGGGATGGATCGGTCACCGTCGAGCAGCGCCGTGAGCGCATCACGCTTCTCCGCACCCTCGACGAGCCACAGCAGTTGACGGGCCCGCGCCAGCGCGGGGTAGGTCAGCGTCATCCGGCGCCGACCCTGGTACTCGTCGCCGGTGAGCGAGACCAGACGGTCGGCCACATCCAGCACCGGATCGCCTGGCACCAGCGAGGCGGTGTGGCCGTCGGGTCCGAGGCCCAGGTGGACCAGGTCCAGGAACTCGGGCAGCGAGGCCGCGTACTCCTCGCAGGCGGCCTCGGGGTCGGCCGCTTCGACCGGCATGGGCCGCACGTCCGCCGGCACATCACCGAGCGCGGCCCTCAGGTGCGCCAGGTTGCGGTCGGGGTCGTCGGCCGGCGCGCACCGCTCGTCGACCTGGTAGATGACCGTCCGCTCCCACGGCACGTCGAGTTGGCGCAGGTGGGCGAAGGTGACCCACGGGGTCCGACCGCCGCTCACGGCCAGGGTGAACCCCCCGCCCGCAGCCACCGCCGCCGTGGCGCGGTCGGCCACGAACCGGGCAGCGGCGCGGGCGACGGCGTCCCCGTCGGCCAGGACCTCGAGCTGGTGCTGCACCCGTTCAGGCCTGCTGCTCGGCGTGGCCGCCAAACTCGCTGCGCATCGCCGAGAGCACCCGATTGCGGAACAGGCCCAGGTCGCGGGACTCGAAGCGTTCATTCAGCGCGGTGGCGATGACCGACGCCGGGACGCCCTCGTCGATCGCCGCCAGCACGGTCCAGCGACCCTCGCCGGAGTCCGAGACGCGACCCTGGAAGTTCGACAGGTCGGGTGACTTCGCGAGCGCCGACGCGGTCAGGTCGACGAGCCACGAACCGACGACCGAACCTCGGCGCCACACCTCGGCGACCTCGGCCACGTCGATGTCGAACTGGTAGTACTGCAGGTCACGCAGGGGGGTGTTCTCGGCGTCGACCTGGTGGTCTCGGGTGCCGATGTCGGCGTTGGCGATGATGTCCAGCCCCTCGGCGATCGCTGCCATCATCCCGTACTCGATCCCGTTGTGGACCATCTTCACGAAGTGCCCGGCGCCGCTCGGGCCGCAGTGCAGGTAGCCCTCCTGGGCGGTGCCGTCAGGCCGGTCACGGCCGGGCGTCGGCGCTGCGCTCCCCTCGCCGGGTGCGATCGTCCGCCAGATCGGCCGGAGCCGGTCGACCGGCGCGTCCTCGCCGCCGATCATGAGGCAGTACCCGCGGTCCAGGCCCCACACGCCACCGCTGGTGCCGCAGTCCACGTAGTGGATGCCGGTCGGGCGGAGCGCTGCGGCCCGGTCGACGTCGTCGCGGTAGTAGGAGTTGCCGCCGTCGATGATCACGTCGTCGGCCTGGAGCAGCCCGGCGAGCTGGTCGACGGTGGACTGCACGATCCCGGCGGGGACCATGATCCACACCGCCCGCGGTGGTGTCAGGGCGGCGACGAACTCCTCCAGCGTGTCGGCACCCGTCGCGCCCTCGGCGACGAGCGCCGCCACGGCATCGGGGTTGACGTCGTGCACGACACAGGTGTGTCCGTCCCGTTGGAGCCGGCGGACCAGGTTGGCGCCCATCCGGCCCAGGCCGATCATGCCCAGCTGCATCGGGGTGTCGGTGGCCACGTGTCCTCCTCGGTCCGCCCGCCCGTCAGGAGCGGGCGTGTTCAGTCGCCCGTCCGGGCGAGTCGACGGTAGCGGCGGATCAGGTCGTCGGTCGACGCGTCGTTGCCGGGCGTCGGTTCCTGATCCGCGGTCAGCTGCGGGGCGATCCGCGCGGCGAGCACCTTGCCCAGCTCGACTCCCCACTGGTCGAAGGAGTCGATCCCCCAGATCACACCCTGGGTGAACACCGAGTGCTCGTAGAGCGCGACCAGGGTGCCGAGCCGGTACGGGGTGATCTCGTCGGTGAGGATCGTCGTCGACGGCCGGTTGCCCTCCATGACCTTGGCGGAGACGACCTCGGGCGGGGTCCCGTCCGCGATGACCTCCTCGGCGGTCCGCCCGAAGGCGAGCGCGGCGGACTGCGCGAACACGTTGGCGCTCAGCAGGTCGTGGTGCTCACCGAGGGGGTTCGGTGTGCGGGCGAAGCAGATGAAGTCGGCGGGCACCAGCGTCGTCCCCTGGTGGAGCAGCTGGTAGAAGCTGTGCTGTCCGTTCGTCCCGGGCTCACCCCAGTAGATCGCGCCGCTGTCCACGCCGACGTGGGTCCCGTCCAGTCGCACGTGCTTGCCGTTCGACTCCATGGTGAGTTGCTGCAGGTACGCCGGGAACCGCTCCAGGTACTGCTCGTAGGGCAGCACCGCGACGGTCTGGGCGCCCCAGAAGTTCCGGTACCACACGGCCAGCAGACCCATCAGGACCGGCAGGTTCCGGTGGAACGGCGCAGTGCGCAGATGCTGGTCCAGGTCGTGGAACCCGGAGAGCAGCTCGGCGAAGCGGTCGGGGCCGATGGCGACCATCGTCGACAGGCCCACAGCGGAGTCCATCGAGTACCGGCCGCCCACCCAGTCCCAGAAGCCGAACATGTTGGCGGTGTCGATCCCGAACCCGGCGACACCCGTTGCGTTGGTCGACACGGCCACGAAGTGACGGGCCACGGCGTCGGGGGAGCCGAGCGCATCGACGATCCAGTCGCGCGCGGTGCGGGCGTTCGTCATCGTCTCGAGCGTCGTGAAGGTCTTGGAGCAGATGATGAACAGCGTCTCGGCGGGATCCAGGTCGCGGGTGTTCTCGACGAAGTCGGTGCCGTCGATGTTCGAGACGAACCGGAACGTCAGGTCCCGGTCGCTGACGTGTCGCAGCGCCCGGTAGGCCATGACGGGACCCAGGTCCGAACCGCCGATGCCGATGTTCACCACGTTGCGGATCCGGGCACCGGTGTGGCCGAGCCACCGTCCGGAGCGGATGTCCTCGGCGAAGGCGCCCATGCGGTCGAGCACCTCGTGCACCTGGGCCACGACGTCGACGCCGTCGACGGCCAGGCTCGCGTCACGCGGCATCCGCAGCGCGGCGTGCAGCACGGCCCGGTCCTCGGTCACGTTGATGTGCCGGCCGGTGAACATGGCTTCGATCCGGCCGTGCAGGTCGCACGCCTCGGCGAGCTGGACCAGCAGGTCGACGGTCGTCGGGGTGACCAGGTGCTTCGACAGGTCGGCGTGCAGGCCGCAGGCGTCCGCCGACAGGCGCGTGACCCGATCGGGGTCCGAGGCGAACGCGTCCCGGAGGTCGAAGGGGGTGATCTCCCGGTGGTGCTCGACGAGCGCGCGCCACGCGGACAGGCTCGCCGGAGGGACCGCGGCGGGGTCCGCCGGATCCGCAGGGGCTCCGTTGCGCTCGGGGGTGTCCACGGCTGCGCTCCTCTCGAGTGGCGGACGGTCGGACTCAGTCCGAGGACCGCTGGGTGCGGATCCGCTCGATCAGGTCCGTCCACGAGGAGACGAACGCCGCCGCGCCCTCGGTCTGCAGGCGGGCCGCGAGCGCCACCAGGTCGACGCCGGCATCTCGGAACCCAGCCAGTCGCTCGGCCGAGTCACCACCGTCGGCGGGGAGTGCGTCGCCGAGTTGACCGTGGTCGTCGAAGGCCAGGATCGTCGAGTCGGGCATCGTGTTGACGGTGAGCGGCGCAGCCAGGCCGGTGACGTAGAGGGTGTCGGGGGCCGCCGGGTCCTTGGTGCCGGTGCTGGCCCACAGCAGTCGCTGGAGGCGGGCACCCTGCCCGGAGAGGCGCTGCCAGCGCTCCGAGTCCTGGAGCTCCCGGTAGGCGCGGTAGGTGTCACCACCGACGGCCAGGCCGAGGGTGTTCCGCAGATCGTCACCGACCTGGTCGGCGACGGCCACGTCCCAGCGGGACATGAACACCGAGGCGACCGACGCGACCGCCGGGTCCAGACCCTGTTCGATGCGCTGCTCGACGCCGTCCATGAAGGCGTCCGCCGCCGCCAGGTACTGCTGCGCATCGAAGAGCAGCGTGACGTTGACGGGCACGCCGGCGGCGATCGCCCGCGTGATCGCCGGCAGGCCCTCGGGGGTGCCGGGGATCTTGATGAACAGGTTCGACCGATCGGCACGCCGGTGGAGCTCGATGGCGGCGTCGACCGTCGAGTCGGTGTCGTAGGCCAGCTCGGGCGACACCTCGAGCGACACCCACCCGTCGACGCCGTCGGTCCGGTCGTTGACGGGGGCGAACAGGTCGGCGGCCCGCTGCAGGTCCTCGATGGCCAGCGAGAAGAACACGTCCTCGTCGCTGTCGGTGTCGGGGGCGGCCCGGACCACGTCGTCGTAGGCACCGGACCCGATGGCCTTGTCGAAGATCGACGGGTTGGACGTGAGCCCGGTCACCGACAGCTCGTCGATGAACCGGGCGATCGTCCCGTCGTCGAGCATCGTCCGGGTGATGTTGTCGAGCCAGATGCTCTGGCCCAGGTCGTGCAGCTGCCGGGTCGGCGACGGTGCGCTCACAGGTGGTTCCTCCTCCGGACGACCGGCGGTCGTCGCATCTCACAGCCGGTGTGCCGGCCGGGGTCAGGGCCGGTGTGCCGGCCAGGTTCGATGTTCCTCACGACGCGCTCCCGATCGAGA
This sequence comes from uncultured Actinomycetes bacterium, assembly GCA_903925745.1. Taxonomy (GTDB): domain Bacteria; phylum Actinomycetota; class Acidimicrobiia; order Acidimicrobiales; family Microtrichaceae; genus SXMI01. The sequence continues at coordinate 20,382 of CAIYGQ010000132.1, forward strand.
CGGGGAGCACCAGGTCGGAGACCGCGGCCGCCCAGCCGTCCCGGTCGTTCGGCGCCGTCACCGCGTCCGCCGAGCGTCGGACCCCGTCGGACGCGTTGCCCATGGCGATCCCCAGTCCGGCCGCGCCGAACATGGCGACGTCGTTGCCACCGTCCCCGATGGCCACGGTCGCTGCCGGGGCGACACCGAGCAGCTCGCACAGCGCGAGCAGCGCCGACCCCTTCGTCGCGGACGGATCGGTCACGTCGACGTACACGGGCTGCGAACTGCTCGCCGCCACCCGGTCGCCCAGGCGCCCGCGCACCGCCCCGAGCGCTGCGGCGACGGCGTCGGTGTCCTCGCTGACCCCGACCACCTTCGTCGCCGGTTCACCGTCGCCGAGCAGGGTGGCCAACAGGTCGCCGACCACCTCCGGTCGGTAGCCGACGTCGGCCGCGTGGTGGTCGACCCTGGCACCGTCGGCGGCCTCGACCAGCCAGCGGGACCCCTGGAATGCCCACACGTCGACCCCGGCGGAGCGCAGCGCCTCGACGAGCGGCTCGATGACGGTCGGGTCCAGCGGTCGTTCCCGGATCTCGACCAGCCCGGGGGTGACGATCATCGCCCCGTTGAACCCGGCCATCGGCGCCGTGAGCCCGAGCGGGACGACGAACTGCGACATGCCCTGCGGCGGTCGACTGCTCGCCAGTGCGAGCGCCACCCCGGACCGGGCCAGGTCGGCTGCCGCCCGCACCGTGGGCTCCGTCAGGCGGCGGTCGGGGCCGAGCAGGGTGCCGTCGACGTCGCTGACCAGCAGCTGCACCGGTTGGCTCGTCGATCCGGAACCCACGCCGTCTCCTGTGCTCGCCTCCGGGCCGACCCTAGACGCTCCCGGGGGCGGCTCCGCTCGGTCACGACGGGTGGTTCCACCGAGTGTGTCCACGCGGAGCTACAGCTAGGGTCCGGCGGTGGATCGGTGCCCGATCCGAAGCGCTGGGAACCGGAGGTCGGGGTGAGGAAGCTCCTCAAGCGCCTGTTCATCATCGGCGGCTCCGTGGCCGCTCCCGACATCATGGTCGAGACGGCGGTCGAGTCGGCGTTCGCCGGTAGCGGGCCCGTTGCCACGGGACAGGATCGTCTGTCACCCCTCCAGTCCCCACCGCCGAAGGGACTCGCGATCGGCGGCACCGTCCTGGGCGTGGTGCTCATGGCGAGCCGGGTGTTCCTCTCGTCCACCCTGGGGACCGTCCTGTTCTTCGTCGGGCTCGGGCTGCTCGTGTTCGCCCCGGTCACGTACGCCTGGGTGCGCAGCGAGCGCGTCCTGACCGACTCGACCACCGAGGCGCGTCACATCGCCCGGACCGGCATTCCGGCGGTCGCGACCCTGAACGGGGTCCGGTACACGAACTCCTCCCACGGATCCGCCGGCACCACCGCCGACGACCGACCCGTGTACGAGCTGGACCTGACGATCACGCCACCCGACCCGACACCGCCCTACCGGGTGCAGAAGGAACTCGCCATTGCGACGGGGCTCTCGGGGCGACTCGTGCCGGGCCTCACCTTCGAGGTCCGGATCGATCCGAACCATCCCTCTCGCGTGGTGCTGCCCTGAGACCTGCGGGCCCGGAGCGCTACGCGCTGACCTGGGCGCCGTCGAGCAGCAGCGCCGTGGCCGCCGCCGTGTCGACCGGACGTCCGTACAGGTAGCCCTGCGCGTAGCCGCACCCGAGCTCGACGAGCCGGTCCGCCTGGGCCCGGGTCTCGACGCCCTCGGCGGTGACGGCCAGGCCCAGTGAGCGGGCCATCCCGACGATCGACTCGACGATCACCTCGTCCTCCCGGTCGTGGCCGAGCTGGCTGGTGAAGGACCGGTCGACCTTCAGGACGGCGACCGGGAACTCCCGCAGGTAGCGCAGCGACGAGTAGCCGGTCCCGAAGTCGTCGACCGCCAGCCGGACGCCGATCTCCACGAGCCGCTGGACCGTCTCGCTGTCACCGCTGCCCTCGTCCATCATCACCGACTCGGTGAGCTCCAGGAGCAGCGCAGAGGCGGGCAGCCCCGACAGGTCGAGTGCCTCGGCGACCCGGCTGGGCAGCAGCGGGTCGGCGAAGGACCGGGCCGAGGTGTTGACCGAGATGGTCAGGTCGTCCATGCCGGGGAGGCGGCGCCACTCGGCGAGCCGTGCGCATGCCGAACGCAGCATCCGGGCGTCGATGTGCACGATCTGTCCGGTCTCCTCGGCCACCGGCACGAACTCGTCGGGCGGCACCACCCCACGGGTCGGGTGCAACCAGCGGACGAGGGCCTCGAAGCCGACGACCCGGCCGGTGACCAGCGAGATCACCGGCTGGAAGTACGGCACGAACTCGCCGGGACCCCGCAGTGCCTGGCGGAGGTCCGCCTCGATGCCCGCCCGCTGCTCGGTCGCGGTGCGCAGCTGGGGATCGAAGACCACGACCCGACCGCGGCCGGTCTGCTTGGCCCGGTACATCGCCAGGTCGGCGTCGTCGACGAGCGATTCGGCCACATCGCCGGGCGCAGCGCTCGTGATTCCGATCGAGACCGACGGGACGATGAGTCGTCCGTCCAGGTCCAGGGGGTCGACGAGTGCCCGGAACAGCCCGGCGGCGGTCGCCTCGGCAGCCTCTGGTGACTTCTGGCGCGACACCACGACGAACTCGTCGCCGGCCAGGCGCCCGCACTGGTCACCGGGGCCGATGGCGTGGCGCAACCGCTGGGCGAGCGCCACCAGGAACTGGTCACCGACGGCGTGCCCGTGGACGTCGTTGACCTGCTTGAAGCGGTCCACGTCCAGGAAGAAGACGTAGGTGTGCTCGAGCTCCACCGGCGAGGCGTCCCGCAGGCGGCGGTCCAGCGTCTCGATCACCAGGTCGCGGGACGGCAGCCCGGTCAGCTGGTCGTGAGTGGCCCGGTGCGTGGCGACCGTCAGGGCCTGGTCCAGTTCGTCCCGGGCGCGACGCTCGGCCTCGAGCGCGTCGAGCGCACGGAAGCTCAGGGCGAGCGACCGTCCGATGGCCCGGAGCAACGACCGCTCCTCCAGGTCGAACGGCTCGTCGAATCGTCCGACCACGACGACGTCCTCGCCGTCGAGCGGCGACCAGTACAGGGCGAGCGAGGAGTGGTGGGAACCGATGTGGCCCAGACGGACCTCGGCCGGTCGGGCCGTCGCCACCTCCACCAGGTCCGCCGTGCTCGACTCGTCGACACCGACCGCCGCCACCACCCGTCCGCGGCGGATGACCACGACCACCTCGGCGTCCACCGACTCGGCGAGGCGGTCGACGACCCGGGCGACCGCTCCGGGGTCCTCGACCGAGAACGACGACAGCACCTCACCGAGGACGTGCAGCGACCACGAGCTCCGCCGGTCGCCGGAGTCGGCACTCACGCGAACGCCACCACCACGAGGGTCTGGTTGTGGAACCCGCCGGCGCCGCGGGTGCGGGCGATCTCACCGTAGGTGTAGAAGCCGGCGACCGGGACACCGCCCGAGACCTCGGCGACCCGGTCGACCTCCTGTCGGATCCCGGTGTCCTCCAGCACCGCCCGGCGGGCGACGCAGTCGAACAGCAGCAGTCCGATCGGATCCCGTCCCTCCAGGCCCTCGAACGCCTGTCGGCAGGCGGCGTCGGTCGCCTCGAGCACGGTGTGGTCGTCACCCTCCATCAGGTGCGCCGCGGCGCCCGAGGGCACCTCGGCGATGCGGGTGAGCGTCCGCGCTGCGTAGTCGGCACCGGACACGTACCGGATCTCGGAGCGGTCCCGCCGCACGATGCCGAGTGGACGGACGACGGCGAACTCGACGAACGCCGACTCGTCCTCACGGACCGATGCCGGCGCGTCGAACGCGTCCAGGTACACGTCGAGCGCCGGACGGTCGTCGAGCGTCTCGACCACCACTCCGCTGCTCCCGGTCACCAGCATCGGTTCGCCGACCTCACGCCAACCGTGGGCGACTCCGATGCCGACGGGCGCGTCGGAGCGGATCGCGGCTGCGACCACGGCGTTGGTGGTCACCTGGTCGCCGAAGAGCTGCTCGGTCTGCTGCATCGCCAGGTCGTCCCCCGCGCAGCCCCCGACGAGCGGCACGGCGGCGCCGGCGACCCCGTAGGCGCCGCGCACCACCTCGACCTGGTCGCCACACAGGCCGTCGGCGAGCAGCACCAGCACCGAGGCCAGCCCGTCGTCCAGGTCCTCCACACACGTCGCCGCCTCGGCTGCTGCGCTCCGCAGGCCCTCTGGCGAACCCTGACCCAACCGGGCGGTCACCTCGAAGCCGTCGCCGCCCAGCGCCCAGATCGCCAGACCGGACTCGGTCGGACCGTCGGTGGCCACCTCACCCGAGGTCGAACAGCCGATGACCGGCACGTCCCCGACCCGGTCGACGACCCGACGCGCCACTGCGGCGAGCTCGTAGCCGGTCGAACAGAACACGACGACGAGCGAGGGACTGCGGCCGCCCAGGGCGGCGTTCAGGGCCGAGTCGACCGCGGCGTCCACGTCGGTCTCGGTCGACCCGCCGGCCCCGATCCACCGTTCCCCACCTGCGTCGCCGTCCACGTCCTCACCTCCGACCGGCCGGTCGTCGATCGGCCGGTCCGCGTTCACGCTATCGGCGTCAGTGGGATCCCCCGCCGCCCAGTTCCCGGCGGAGCGCCTCGATCGCCACCAGGGCGTGCTCGTCGGCGAGCGGGGCGGCGCCGAACATGCCGGCGAAGCCGTGTGGGGTGCGGGGGAGGACGTGCAACTCGACGGGGACACCGGCCCGGGCCAGGCGCCGGGCCAACTCGACGTCCTCGTCCAGGAACAGGTCCAGGGAGCCGACCGAGATGAACGTGGGCGGCAGGCCCGACAGGTCGTCGGCCCGGGCGGGCGCCGCCTCTGCGGGCACGCCGTCGGAGCCGGGCTCGACCCCCAGGTGGGCCCGCCACGCGTAGCTGTTCTGGGCCGGGGTCCAGACGTACCGCCCCAGGTGCGGGCTCGGATCCGGGTCGACCACGGTCCGGTCGTCGAGCATGGGGTAGATGAGGAGCTGGTGCGCCGGCGCCGCAGCACCGCGGTCCCGACAGCGCAGTGCGAGCGCAGCCGCCAGTCCGCCACCGGCGCTCTCGCCGGCCACCCCGATCCGCGCCGGATCGACGCCGAGCCCACCCGCCGAGGCGACCATCCAGTCGAACGCCGCGGTGCAGTCGTCGAGCGCGCCCGGGTAGGGCGTCTCGGGGGCGAGCCGGTAGTCGACCGAGACCACCGGCCAACCGAGCTCGGCCACGAAGTACCGGACCGTGAGGTCGGATGCATCGGGGCCGCCCATGACGGTGCCGCCACCGTGGATCCACACCAGTCCGGGCCCGGGTGCGGGTGCACCCTCCATCCGGTAGGTGCGGACGCCGACGTCGGGCGACCCGCCGAGCCCCGGCACCATCCCCTCCTCGACCACCAGCCCGGGGACATCGGGCGGAGTGACGGCCGTGCTCAGGGTCTGGAACGCCTCCCGGGTCGTCGCCAGCGTGGAGTCGTCGAGCGGCAGGTCGCCGACCAGGTCGAGCAGCAGGTGGAACTGCGGGTCGACGTCGTCGCGGTCAGCCATCGACCGGGACCGCGGGATCCGCGCGTCGTGGTGCTGGTGCGGCCACGACCTCGTCGATGACCGCGAGCGCGCCACGCAGGTCGGGCGCCCAGTGGTCGGCACCCAACGCAGCCGCGACCTGGGCGTTGCGGACACCCTGTCCGCCGACCAGCAACGGGACGTCCGGGACGACGGCACGCAGCGCCTCGGCCGTCGTCGTGACCCGGGTCGCGCTCTCGACCCGGTTGACGCCCAACGCCACCAGGCGGAGCCGACCCGCCGAGGCGGCCGCCGCGGCCACGACCGACGCCGGGACGTCGACGCCGAGTTCGACGCAGCGGACGCCGCGCAGCCGGACCAGGTCGGCGAGGATCGCGACCGACAGCGCGTGCTGCTCCCCCTCGGGCGCCGCCACCAGGACGCTGCCCCGGGTGCGGCCCGGGCGTCGGAACCGCGCCCCGAGCCGGGCCGCGAGCCGCAGCGCAACGGCTGACGCCAGGTAGCTGTCGACGTGGTCGCCGCCCCCGTCCAGGCCGGCGAGGGCTCCAGCCAGGACGTCCAGGTAGCAGGCCTCGGGGTCGACCCCGGAGCGCAGGGCGTCCTCCACCACCCGCCACGCCGCCACCTCGTCGCCGCACTCGAGCGCCGGTCGCAGCCGGCCGGCCCAGTCCACCCGGCGGGTCCGCCCGGGTCCGGTGCCGCTGCGGCCCCGCTGGAAGCGGTCGAGTTGGGCCGGGGTGACCTCCCACCCCGTCGGGGTGCGGTCGGCCTCGAGCTGGTGGGTCCGGACCCAGCGGTAGACGGTCGTGTAGTGGACTCCCAACCGGAGCGCCACCTGCTTCAGGTTCATCGGCCCGGTGGACGGTCCCTCGTTCGCCACGCCGGGAGACTACCGGAGCCCGCCCCGGGGTCCCGGATCGAACCGGCCGGGTCACGCACCCAATGACCCCCGTTGACCGGGGGTCGGCCCCGGCGTTCAGATGCTGGTGGTGGAATCCACGAGCCGCTCGCGCGCGCCCCGGGCCCGGACGGCCCTGCTGATGGCCCTGGCCCTGGTGGTCATGGCGACGGGCGTCACCGGTGTCGGCCCGTGGGCGCAGCCGGTGCCGGCCGCGGCGACCGCGGTGCCGGCCGGAACCCCGGCCGACGGAGCCGCCCGGTGGCTGGCCACCCAGGTGGTCGACAGCACGGTGACGACCGGTGGCGTCCCGGACCCGGGCCTGGCGGCCGACGTGGCGCTCGCCCTGACGGCGGCGGGCCACTCCGGTCCGGCTGCAGCGACGCTCACGACACGGCTCCTGGACCGGTCAGCGGAGTACCTGTCGCCCTCGGGCGCCGGCCAGGTCGTCGCCGGCGCCGCCGCGAAGCTCCTGCTGCTCGCCGCCGCGCGCGGCATGGCGACCGACGAGCTGCGGGCCCGACTGATCGGGACGCTCGTCGTGGAGCCGGGTGGAACGTCCGACGGCCGGTTCCGCGACCGTCCCCCGACCTCGGCACCCTCGACCGCGGACCGCTCCAACACGTTCTCGCAGGCCGTCGGTGTCCTGGCCCTCGCCCGAACCGGGACGGTGCCGCCCGCAGCCGTCGACTTCCTGCTCGACCAGCAGTGCCCCGGCGGTGGATTCCGGTTGTTCCCCACCGGTGGTCGAAACTGCACGACGGATGTCGCGACCGACGTCGACGCCACTGCGCTCGCGGTCGTGGCGATCGCTGCGACCGCACCTGCAGCCGGATCCGCCGGCGACGATGCACTCGGGCGCGCGCTCGATCGACTCGAGGCGCTGCAACTGCGGGATGGCGCGTTCACCAGCTCCGGGCCCGGTGCGACCGCGAACGCGAACTCGACCGGGTTGGCCGGCCACGCGTTGCGCGTGAGCGGACGCGACGCGGCTGCCGACCGGTCCGCCGGGTGGTTGACCGCACTGCAGCTCGGGTGCGCGCCCGTCGCCGGTGACGCCGGGGCGGTGGCGTTCACCCCTGCGGCACTCGCCGCCGCCGACCAGGGGATCCCGGCGCGAACGCGCGACCAGTTCCGCCGCGCCACCTCGCAGGCCCTGCTCGCATTCGTGGAGGTTCCACTCGGCGCCGCCGGTGCCCCCGCCGACGCAGTGGCGCCCTGTGGCCCGTCGTCGACGTCGACCACCCTCCCGGGACCGAGCACGACCGGGCCGACGACTGCCCCGAGCACCACGGGCCCGACCACGACGAGCCCCGGTTCGCCGGACCCGGGCTCCACGGGCGGCAACGGCTCCACGACGACGACTGCACCGGCGGTGGCCCCGATTCCGGTCAACGTGCTCGGTGAGGTCGAGTCGGCCGCGCCCGAGCCGGAGCGAAGCGCCGGAGCCGCCGCCGACCGCAATGATCGCAACGGCACTGATCGGGGCGACACCGGTGTGACTCTGGCGCTCACGGGGGCCAGCAGCCGACGAGCCATCCCATTCGCGCTGGCCGCACTCGCGGTCGGGGCCGCGTGCAGTCTGGCGGCATCCCGACTTCGGAGGAGCGGTCGGAGGAGCGGACGGTGAACGGTGAGTCTCCGTCCCGCGGCGGCCGTCCGGCGATCGCGGCCGGCCCGGTCATCAGGACCGCCCTGTCCGTGACCGCCCTGTCCGCGACCGCCCTGATGGTCGCCGCCCTGTCGGTGCTCGTGGCGACCTCGAGCCCGGCCGACGCCGCCGGCGGTGCCGTGACCGGCGGAGCGTGCCCGGACGGCCGTGGGGTGACCGTCGTCGTCGACGCGACGCGACTCGGCGGCGGCGTCCGTGTCGGCTGCGCCTCGGGCTCGCCCCAGGACGGGCTGCAGGCGCTGCGCGCCGCAGGGTTCGAGGTGCGGGGCACCGCCCGGTTCCCGGGGTTCGTGTGTCGGATCGATGGCGCTCCGGCCTCGGATCCGTGCCAGGACACCCCGCCCGCCGACGCGTACTGGGCGTACTGGTACGCGCCCCGCGGGGGCGACTGGTCCTACAGCGACGCCGGCGCCACCGAACGCCAGCCGGCGACCGGCTCGGTCGAGGGCTGGGTGTTCTCCGACGGGTCGGGCGCGCCACCGTCGATCGCTCCGCCCGCACGACCGGCGCCACCCACGCCGGTCACGCCGGCGCCCGCCGGTCCCACGGGACCCGCGGTTGCACCTCCAGCACCGGGAGCGGCCGTGGCTGGCATCACCGCCGTCCCGGCGACCCCGGCGCCGCGACCTGCGGACGGTTCGGTCGGCCCTCCACCGTCGGAACCGGTCGCACCCGCCGGAGCCGGGCCGTCAGCACCGCCGATGGGGACTCCGGTGGTGCCGACCACGACACCGACGGACACGACGGCGGGTGGGGCCACGGGTGGGCCGCAGGACGGCGCCGGTGATCCCGACGCGACACCCCGATCCGACACGGTGACGCCCGGTGCCGGGAGGGACGCCGGGAGCGCGGCCGGGATGGAGTTCGCGGTCGGCGCCGGCGTCGACGAGGGCACCGGCGGACCGTTCCCGCTCCTGGCCGGACTCGGTGTCGTCGCGGCCGTCGCCGCCGCCGGGGTGGTGGCGGTGCGCAGACGCCGGACCGGGTCGGAACCGCAGCAGTGAACCGCGTCCATCCGGCCGCCTGGTGGGTGTGGGCCCTGGGGTTGGCGGTCGCCGCCGCCCGCACCACCCACCCCCTCGTCCGGGCGCTGATCCTGGCGGTGTCGTGCACGGTCGTGGCCTCCTGTCGGACCCCGGCACCGTGGGCCCGCGCCTTCCGTGGCTACCTGGTGCTCGGGGCGGTCGTCGTGGTCGTCCGGGTCGTCGCCTACGTCCTGGTCGGGAGCCGGGTCGGCGAGCGGGTCCTGGTCCGGCTCCCCGAGCTGCGACTCGGCGACTGGGCGGCGGGGATCCGACTGGGTGGCGCCGTGACCGCCGAGGGGCTGCTCGTCGCCGCCACCGACGGCCTGCGGCTGGCCACGATCCTGGTCTGCTTCGGTGCGGCGGGCTCGTTGGCCGACCCGAAGCGGATGCTCCGGTGCGTGCCGACCTCGCTGTACGAGATCGGCACCGCCGTGGTCGTCACGCTCAGCATCGCGCCGCAACTGGTCATGAGCGTCGGCCGGGTGCGCCGCGCCCAACGGCTCCGAGCCGGCCGGGAGCTCGGTCGTCGGGCCGTGCGCCGGGTGGCCGTGCCGGTGCTCGCCGACGCCCTCGACCGGTCGCTCGCCCTGGCCGCATCGATGGACGCCCGCGGCTACGGGCGCTCCGGCCCGGTCCCTCCGGCCCAGCGACGACTGACCGCCACGCTGGTCCTGGTGGGACTGCTCGGTGCGTGCGTCGGCACCTACGGGATGCTCGACGGGACGACGCCCGCGGCGCTCGGGCTCCCGACCCTGCTCGCCGGTGTCGCGCTGTCGATCGCAGGCCTGCTGGGCGCCCGGGGGCGGGTACGGCCGACGTCGTACCGTCCGGACACCTGGACCGCCCGGGCGACGATCGTCTCCGGGAGCGGCGTGGTCGCGGCGATCGCCGTCGTGCTCGCCCGTCGTGCGGACCCGGACTCGGTCGTGCCCGCGCTCGACCTGCTCGTCTGGCCGGCGGTGCCGTGGACGGCGATCGTCGGGATCCTCGTGGCACTCCTGCCTGCGGTGGTTGCGCCCGCCGCGATCACTGCACCGGTCACGGGACCGGCAACAGGACCGGCACCGGTCACGGGGCCGGCAACAGGACCGGCACCGGTCACGGGGCCGGCACCAGGACCGGCACCGGTCACGGGGCCGGCAACAGGACCGGCCC
>CAIYGQ010000133.1 GCA_903925745.1 uncultured Actinomycetes bacterium
GAGGTGGTCGAGAACGGCGAGATGCCACCCGGCTACTTCACAAGGTTCGGCCTGCACCCCGAGGCGAACCTCACCCAGGGCCAGATCGACGAGCTGATCGCCGGGCTGCGCGCCACACCTGGGCTGTCCGAGGGGCGCTGAACGGGTGCACTCAACGCTTCGGAACGTAGCTGCGCATCGGGATGACACCGAAGCTCCTGCGGACCCGCAGCACCATGTACTTCTCTGCCAGGCGCGGATGAGCGCGACGGAACCCGACGAGGTCGAACGACGGCGCCGAGGACTCCACCCGCTTCCAGGAGCAGATTCCGGAGATTCCCGCCTTGGTGCCGCACCGGACCTGCAGTTCGGCGGTTGCGATCATCTGGTCCCACTCCGCTTTCGAGGAGTGGGCGAGCGAGCTCAGGTGGCAAGCGTGCAACTCCTCGAGATACGACCGTTTCGTCGAGGGCCGACTCAGGAGCTCCTCGACCTGACGAGCGAGTGACTCAACCGACCGGGGCACAACCACATCCGGACCTTCGACACCACCAGCCAAGCGGAATAGCTTGGAGGCTGAGGGTTTCGTACCGGCGTACTCGTCGAACAGATCTGGGTGGTCCCGACGGAGTGCCTGCTTGTCGAACGTCGCCGACTCAGTCTCGGTGCTCCCGATGAAGTCAACCACGGGCTGGCCAGCATCGAGCGCCTCACTGAGAAACTCCTTGATCGACCCCTGTACTTGCTTCAGTCGTCGGAGGGTCAGCTTCGCCACTTGCGCCCGTTCAAACCAGTTGAGGTCCCTCGCCGTTGCTCTACCGAGCCGTTCGGTCGACAGTTCTCCTCCGAGTGCCTCTGCTCGAGCGAACGAACGAAGGTGACTCCGCTGGTCAGCAGCCAGGTTTGATGCCATTGCAATCGCTTGGGCGAGTGCTCTCGGTGTCAGTTGGAACCACTCGCCCGACACACGCTTGAGCGCAAGCCGCTGGTGTAGTGCAACCTCGAGGGTGCTGACCGCTGGCGCCTCGACGATGTGCTCGACCTCGAGGTGCCGTGGGTTGCCGGTCTGGTGCTCTGCTAGACGTGCGCGCGAGTCTCCCCGACGCGAGGACTTCACCAGTCCGATCTTGTAGTAGCCGGACAACGTGCCGCTGAGGTGGTCCCGCTCCGAGATGAAGTAGATCTCACCTGGCGTGAGGTTCATTGCCATGTGCGAAGTTCCTGACTTGTTCGCTCGAACCCACAGGGTCGTATTCGACGTCACCGGGCTCACATGTCGACCCAGCTACAGGCCGGTCGTGCTGACTCCGTACTCGGCCTCGGAGGGCGTGAACCCCTCGAAGATCAACTGGTCGTACAGACCGCTGCGCGAGAAGGCCATCACGTCCATGTACTGGGCGGCCTTGGCAGCAGCCTGTTGATTCCAGTCCACCGTCTGCGCATCCACTCCGTAGGTGGCGTCCCCGTTGGAGAACCCTTCGAACTCGAGTTGCTGAATCAGTCCAGTGCGGGAGAACGATAGAACGTCGAGATACTCAGCCGCCTTCCGGCGGGCGTTTCTCTGGCTGACGCTCTCGCCGCCGAATGGATCGGCGGTCGTCGGTGGCGGCGGTGGTGGCGGAGGGGTTGTCGGCGGCGGAGGCGGGGCGGTCGTGGGCGGCGGTGGTGCCGTCGTCGGCGGAACGGTCGTCGTCGGGGCAGCCGTCGTGGTGGGCTGACGCTCCGTGGTCGGGGTCGCTGCGACGCCCTGCTGCTGGCTCCCCGTCGCAGCGACGTCCTCACGGTCCGAGGACGACATCGCCGAGGAGACCGTCATCGCGAGCACCAGCAAGCCCGTGGCGACCGAGAAGCCGACCTTGGCCCCAACCGGCTTGCGACTCGTCCAGAGGAGCACGAGACCGATCGGGAAACAGAGGAGCAGCCCGAGCACGATCGCCCACCACGCGTGGTACCAGGGTTCAGCGGTCACTGCGGTGAACTGCGGCTCGGGACCTGACGTGCCGGGCGGGGGCGTTGCGGCACCCCAGACCGGCGGCGCCCCGGTCGGGTGACTCCCGCCGAGTGGTGGCCCAACCGCCGGTGGGACCGGCGCCGTTGGGGTCGATGGCGGCCCGACGCCGGGGGGCTGCACCCCTGGATTCCACGTGGGCGCCATCGGCGGCTGGGCGGCCGGCGGACCGGGAGCCGTCCACCCGACCTCACCGGGAGGAACGAGCGGAGCGGGCGGGAGCACGACCGGGGTGGTCGGTTGCGTCATCGGCAGTTGTGCTGTCTGGGGAGGCGGCGCAGGCGGGGCCGGTTGCGCGTTCGGGTGCTGATCCGGCGGGTAGTACCGACCGTCAGTGGCCAGCCACCAGCCCTCTCCCTGCGGAACGTCGCTCACTGCTTCCCCTCTCCCCGACCACCTGACCCTTGCGGAACGGTACCGCCCGCGCCGGAACCGGTCACCTCCGATTCGGAGGAGCGGCAGTGGGCTCCTCCACCAGGTCAGCAGCGGGAGCGAAGCGACAGGCTCAGGCTGCGGTGTCGAGGTCGAGCACCGCCACGTTGAGTGGACCCCGGCGCACGGTCGCCTCCGCGAGACGAGGGCGCCCGCCCAGCCACACCGCCGGATCGGGGTCGACGGCCAGGTTGCGCACCCACTGCGAGTCCGACCGCACCGTACTCACCACCAGCCGGTTCCCGACCCGAGCCGACAGCAGCGGCACCTCCCGTCGGAGGCCGGTCCGCCGCCCGGTGGTCTCCAACAGCACCAGCCCGACACCCACCGGTAACGGTCCGGCCAGCCCGGAC
>CAIYGQ010000134.1 GCA_903925745.1 uncultured Actinomycetes bacterium
ATGCCATGGCATGGAGCTCGCACCACAGAGCAGGGATCGGGGGCCTCGGGCGGGACCCGGGGGCGGCGGAGGGCGGTGGCGATGGACAGCAGCGGCCCGCCTCACGAATCGACAAGGCCAGAGACCGTCGCCGATGCGGTGTTGCGGATGCCGCCGACCGTGCCGGTCCCGAGCCGGCCAGCGGCGTTCGACCCCCAGCACCGGGCCGTGCCGTCGGCCAGCGCGGCGCAGGTGTGGGCGCCGCCAGCGTCGACCTGGATTGCCGCCGTCAACTGGATCGCTGGCAGCGGCCCGATCGCCGCCGACCGGAGCACCGTGACCGGAACGAGCAGATTGGTGCCGGAGGAGCCGTCACCGACCTGACCGTCGGCGTTCTCGCCCCAGCACACGACGCCCTGGCTGGTGCGGCCCGCACCCGCGACGAGCGCACACGTGTGGTTCCGGCCGGGGGCCAGCTCCACGACCTCACCGGAGTCGAGTCCGGACACGTCCGTCGGCACGTTCCTCTGCGCCGTCGAGTTGTCCCCGATCTGACCCGAGGCGTTCCTCCCCCAACACTGCATGGGGCCGACGGGCCTGGTCGCGCAGGTGTGGGAGCCGCCGGCTGCGATCGACGCCGTTCGACCCAGCGAGGACACCGCCGTCGGCTCCGGGCGATTCGTGCCCGACGAGTTGTCGCCCACCTGACCGGAGTCGTTCGCTCCCCAGCACTTGGCCAGGGAGCCATCGATTGTGATCAGGCACGAGTGGTTGCCGCCGGCGGCGACCCGGGCGACCAGGAACGATGCCAGCGTCGGTTCGTCGACGTTGGTCCCGACGCCAGATGCACCGTCGCCGATCTGGCCGAAGAAGTTGAAGCCCCAACACTGACCGAATGGCCCAGCCGCGAAGTTCATCCAGCACGTGTGGTCACTGCCGGCGGCGAGCTGACGAACCGTGCCCGCTGCGCCGGACACCGCCACCGGCGTCAGCCGATTGGTTCCCGATGTGCCGTCGCCCAGCTGCCCGGAACCGTTGAACCCCCAGCACCGAGCGGTTCGGTCGAACATCAGCGCACAGGTGTGCTCGTCGCCGGCATCGATCTGCACCGCACCCGACAGTCCCGACACCGTGACGGCAGTCGCCCGGTCCGTCCCCGACGTTCCGTCACCGATCTGCCCGGCCCCGTTGTTGCCCCAACATCGCACCTGACCGGTACCGATCAGCGCACAGGCGTGATCGCCACCGGCAGCCACCTGCACCACGCCCGACTGGCCCGCCACGACCGTGGGTGTCGTCCGTTGGTTGCGGGTGGCGTCGCCGAGCTGTCCGCTCGCGTTGAGTCCCCAGCACCGATTGGTTCCGTTCGCCAACAGCGCACAGCTGTGCGTGCTGCCCGCGTCGAGGTGCACAGCCCCTGTCAACCCCGTGACCGCCACCGGCGTCAACCGATTCCTGTCGCTGCCATCCCCGACCGCACCGGTCCCGTTGCCGCCCCAGCACCGGGCGGACCCGTCGGCGAGGAGCGCGCAGGCGTGCTCACCACCGGCGGTCACGTGCACCGATCCGGCCACCCCGGTCACGACGACCGGCGACGGTCGAGCGGTCGTGGTCCCGTCGCCCAGCTGCCCCTGGAGGTTCCGGCCCCAGCAGCGGAGTGCCCCAGAGGCCAGACGTGCGCATGAGAACTCGAAGCCGAGCTCGAGTTGCACCACCCCCGTCAGACCAGGGACCGCCGTGGGTGACCTGCGATCACTGGTCGTGCCGTCGCCGAGCTGGCCGAACTCGTTGTCGCCCCAGCAGCGAACGGTTCCGCCGGCGACCAGCGCGCAGGTGTGGCGACCACCGGCCGAGACCTGGAGCACCCCGGTCAGGCCCGGAACCGGGGTCCGCTGGTTCCGGTTGACCATGGAACCATCGCCGATCTGGCCATCCCCGTTGGCCCCCCAGCAGTCGACTCCGCCGCTCTCGAGCAGCGAGCAGGTGTGGTTCGCGCCGGCGGCCAGCTGGATGTCCGCGGCGGCGAACGGCTCCACACTCGCCGGGAGCAGCCGCTGTTGGTTCGTTCCATCGCCGAGCTGCCCCGCGGTGTTGTCACCCCAGCAGGTGGCGACGCCAGCACCGTCGAAGTCGACCGCGTCGGCGACCAGCGCACACGAGTGGCTGGCACCGGTCACGACCTGGGCGAACCGGTACTGCACGGGCCAGGAGCCGATCGGCGGGGCGAACCGACTGGTCAGGCCGCCATCGCCGAGCTGGCCGAGGGCGTTGCTGCCCCAGCACTGGACGGCCCCGATCGCCACGCTGCAGGTGTGGTTGCTGCCGGCGGCGACGGTCTCGACC
>CAIYGQ010000135.1 GCA_903925745.1 uncultured Actinomycetes bacterium
CCGGGGAGGGAGGGGAGGACCCGGTACCGGAGTTCCACGAGGCTCAGCCGGAGGATGCCTGCTGCTGCTGGGCCACGTTGGTCGCCACGTGCTTGGCGGCGGTGTCGAGCTCGGCCGAGATCCGGGCGAGCTGGCTCTTGTGGACGCCATCCCAGTCGCTGCGGAAGCGGGTGGCGTCGGGCCCCTCCCACCAGGCGGCCTTGAGCAGGCCGTCGAGCTTGGCGGTCAGCGACTTGATCGTGTCCGCATCCGCCTTGAACTGGCGCTGGAGCGCCGAGAGCGCCTCGGGGTCGAGGCCGAGCTTGGGCACGGGCCACCTCCTGGTGGGACCGATCGGAGGGGTGGGCCGATCGGGTCGGGTGGGGCCGGCTGGAGCCGGCGAGCGACTGGGGCCGGCCGGAGCCGGCGAGCGGGTGGGTCCGGCGGGAGCCGGTGAACCGGTGGCCACCACCGTGTGGCGACCCGTGCATCCAAGCGCACCCGACCGTCGCTGTCACCGGGGCGGGGTGCCCGGTCCCAGCCGGACGGGCTGCCCGGGCTGCCCGGTCTCAGCGGCGCGGTGTGCGTCGACTCCCGCGTTCGTCGAGCCGCGACGGGTGCAGTCCCGGTCCACGCCGCGGGGCGGGACCCCGGCCCAGTGCGTCCAGGGCGTCGCGGTAGTCCCGGGGTCCGCCGAACCCGATCCCGTTGCGCCGCCGGTAGCCGGGACCTGGGCCGCCGGAGAAGCCGCCGCCCACCTCGTAGCGGCGCATCACGCTGGCGACCACCAGGGCGACTCCGGCCAGCACCGCGACATCGCCGAGTGAGATGACCTGACCCCATGGCAGGGGGATCGCCCCGCCCAGGAAGACGGCGAACCCGCCGAGCCGACGCCCGCCCGTCAGCACGATCCCCTCGATCGAGGCGTCGTCGACCGCGCCCGAGGCCTCCAGTGCCCAGGCGGCGACCGGCATGCCCCAGTTGACGACGGTGAGCAGCAGGTTGAGCGCCAGGCCGGCGGCGACCAGGACCATGCCGCCGACGCGGATGTTCACCACGGCGAAGGCCAGGAGCGATCCGGTCGCGATGATCGCCAGGAACGAGACGAACCAGCCCGACCAGGGCACCACGAACAACAACAGGGTGAGGACCACGCCGACCAGCAGCGCCTCCCACACGGGCGGGCGCCACTCCAACAGGTTCGCGGGTCGGCCACCCCACTTGAGTCCGAGACCCAGTCCGACCCCGATCGCGAGCAGGGTGGGTACCAGTGCCACGTCCGGAAACTAGCGTGCGGGTCGTGTCCGACGGTGCCGACGAGGGAGTCCGCTACGAGGTGGCCGACGGTGTGGCCACCATCACGATCGACCGGCCGGAGCGCCGCAACGCCCTGAGCTGGCCAGTCGTGGCCGGTCTCCGCGGGGCGCTGGCCGAGGCCCGCACCGACGGGACGGTCCGGGTGGTCATCCTGACCGGGGCGGGCGACCGGGCGTTCTGCGCCGGAGCGGACCTGGACGGGATGGTCGGCGCCGACACGCTCGAGCTCCACCGGAGCCGGGGTCAGCTCGCAGGGCTCTTCCAGGACCTGTGGTCGCTCGGTCTGCCGACCATCGCCAGGGTCCGCGGGTACTGCCTGGCCGGCGGCATGGGGCTGGCCCTCAGCTGCGACCTGGTCGTGGCCGCCGACGACGCCGTGTTCGGCACTCCCGAGATCGACGTCGGGTTGTGGCCCTACATGATCACGGTCCCCCTGTGCCGGTCGATGCCGCCCAAGCGGGCGCTCGAGCTCATGATGACCGGCCGTCGCATCGACGCCTCCGAGGCCGACCGCCTGGGCTGCCTCCACTCGGTCGTTCCCGTCGACGAGCTCGACGGTGCGGTCGCGTCGCTGGCGTCGACGCTCGCGGCGAAGAGCCCGGCGGCCCTGCAGCTCGGCCGTGACGCCTTCTACCAGGTCTGGGACCTGGCGGCCGCGGACGCGCTGCGGGTGCTGCACCCGGCGCTCGGGATCGCCGCGGAGCTCGAGGACGCCGCCGAGGGGGTCGCAGCGTTCCGTGAGCGGCGCCCGCCCCGCTGGACGGGTCGCTGAGCCGCGGCACGCCCCGCCGTGATCCCCGGTCGCCCCGGCTCCCACCCCGGTCGCCACCCCAGTTGTCACCCAGTTGCCATCGCAGGACAGGAGCCCCGTTGCCGACCATCAGCCACTCCCACGACTCCGACACCAGCACGTCGCTCATCACGATCGACCGGCCCGAGCGTCGCAACGCGCTCAACCACGCGGCACTCGAGGAACTGGACTCGGCGCTCGACGAGGTCGTGCGCGACGAGCCCCGGTCTGTGGTGGTGTGGGGCGCCGCCGACCACTTCTGCTCCGGTGCGGACCTGGGCGAACTGGAGGACATGTCGTTCACCCGGACGCTCCGCGGCGTGCTGGACCGGCTGGCGGGACTGGAGGTGCCGACCATCGCGGCGATCTCCGGGTCGTGCATGGGGCTGGGTGTCCAGCTGTCGCTCGCCTGTGACGTCCGTCTGGCGACTCCTGACGCACGCTTCGCGGTTCCCGTCGCCAGGCTCGGGCTGATGGTCGACCACTGGACGATCGTCCGGCTCGCATCGGTGTTCGGGGCGTCGACAGCGAGGGCCCTGGTGCTCACCGCCGACGTGCTCACCGCCGAGCGGGCCCACGGGCTCGGCGCGGTCCATCGTCTGGTGGAGCCGGATCCCGAGTACGGGCCCGGCGGCACCGTGCTGGCCGCCGCACAGCTGCTCGCCGGACAGGTGGGCGAGCTCGCACCCCTGTCGCTCGCCGGTTCGAAGCTGGGCCTGGACCTGGTGCTGGCCGACGGTCCGGAGGGCGACCCCGGTGGCCGGTACGCCGCGGCCTTCGAACGGGCGTGGGCGTCGGAGGACCTGGTGGAGGGCCGTCAGGCGTTCACCGAACGGCGTCCGGCGGTGTTCCGGGGCCGCTGAGGTCGACCGGTCGCGCACCGGCGCGGCTCAGCGGCGGGTGTCCCGGTAGCTGCCGGTGGTGTAGTCGCCGGTCGGATCGAACACGGCGCAGACGACCTCCCGGTCGGCCCGGTCCCAGGACGCCGCCGAGGGCCACCACATCATGAGGTCGAGCACGGACCGGCTCCAGGGCAGGCCGACGAACGGCTCGAACCGCGCGACGCACTGCTCGTCGGCCCACTCCTGGATGAACGCGCTACCGGGGTAACGGCCCTCGTCGCCGACCGGTCCGTCGTAGACGAGGACGTCGATCACCTCGTGGCGGTGCGGCGTCCCGCAGTCGACCACCCAGACGGCGGCGTCCTCGGCCTCGGGGTCGTCACGCGGGGGCCAGAAGCACTGCCCGGCGCGCACCGATCGCAGACCCTCGGGAACGGCGTCGACGGGTGGTCCGCTCAGGGCGGTCGTCGGGGGCGCCTCCGTGACGGGGACCCCCGTCGTCGTCGGGGACGCTGCGTCGTCCGAGCACGCCGTCACCCCGACCAGCAGGAGCACGGACAGGACCAGGCCCGCCAAGCCCGTGCGGAGTCTCGCAGCGCCGACGTCGACCGCCCGGGTTCGTTGGATCACAGCGCCGGCAGGTAGCGGTCCAGGTACGTGTAGCACATCCACACCATCCCGAGCGCGAGGGGGGTGAGCAGCAGGTACGACGGGACCGGACGCCACGCCCGACCGAGGGCCCACGCCGCGATCAACACCAGGAAGGCCGCGGTTCCCCACATCACGGCGGGCGCGAGCGCGTCCTGGTCGCCGCCCAGGTCGGCCTCGCTCGCCGCACCGGCCTGTTCGCCGGTCCCGGGCGGCGGGGCCACGGCGGGCGCGGCCGCCGCCGGTGGGGTCTCGAGCACGGCGTGGACGATGATCCGCTCCTCGGCGGAGTACTTGGGGTGGCACGCGGTCAGCGTCACCCGGTTGTCACCGACGTCGTTCAGGACCGACACGTCGGACGGGTCGACGGTGTACCAGGCCTGTGTCGGTGCGCTCGGTCCGGGGATCACGCGGTACACGAAGCGACCCTGTTTGGTGGTCAGCACCACCTCGTCTCCCGGGACGAGCTCGTCGATCCGGTTGAACGGGGCGCCGTAGGTGGTCCGGTGTCCGGCGATGCCCGAGTTGCCGGGCTGACCGGGCAGCGGCGTGTCGGGGTAGTGGCCGGGCCCCTGTTTCAGTTCCGCCTTGGAGACACCCTCCACGACCACCCGCGTCAACTCGATCGCCGGGATCTCGATGAACCCCACCGCCTGTCCGACCGGTGGCGCCGGGAGCGGCGGCGCGGTGCCCGGGTCGATGGCGGCGAGCTGGTCGACGATCGACTCGGTGTCGGCGGTCGAGGTCGTGGCCTCGCCGGGCGGTGCCAGGTCGGCGACCAACGACTCCTGGGCGTTCGACTCCTGCAGTCCGGTCCCCCAGAGCTGGAACGCGACGAAGCCCAACAGGAACAGTCCGGCTGCGACCATGAGCCGACCGATGGCGCCGAGGATCCTGGCGATCACGCCGCCACGGTATTCCCTGGCCGCGGGCCGATGGTCCCGCGTGGCGTTCCCGGGTCCCGGTCCGGCGGTTCCGGGCGGTGGCCGGTGCGACGCCGCGAACTGCCCCCCGGAGGGGCCAGCCGGTAGGTTGGGGGTCGCTCGGAGAGCCGCCGGCCGTCGCACCCCCCGAGCGAGCGCACCATGGCCCCCGCACCCGTCGTCCACCTCCGAGGCGCCGTCGCCCTCGTGGACCGATTCCCGGCGCTCGCCGGAGTCGACCTGGACGTGGGTGCCGGTGAGGTCGTCCTGGTCCGGGGCGCGAACGGTGCCGGCAAGACGACCCTGCTCCGGACCTGTGCCGGCCTGCTCCCCGTGACCGCCGGTGATGCCACGGTGCTGGGCGTCGACCTGGCCCGGACCCCGGCGGCGGTCCGCCGGCGGGTCGGGCTGCTGGGGCACGCCACCTTCCTGTACGCCGACCTGACCGTGTCCGAGAACGTCCGGTTCTGGGCCCGGGCGTCGGGGGCGACCCAGGAGGACGGTCGTGCCGCCCTCGACCGACTCGGTGTCCCCTCGCGGCTGCACCACCTGGCCGTGCGATCGTTGTCGACCGGCCAGCGTCGGCGGGTGAGCTTCGCCACGATGGTCGCCAGGCGGCCGGAACTGTGGTTGCTCGACGAACCGCACGCCGGACTCGACGCCGAGGGTCGTGACCTGGTCGACGGGTTGGTGGCCGAGGCCGCGGGGTCGGGCGCGACGGTGCTGTTCGCGTCGCACGAACTGGACCGCGCCGAGCGTGTCGCACACCGGATCGTCACGCTGGCCGGGGGCGTCGTGCAGTCCGATGAACGCGACGCGGGTGGACGCGACGCCGGGTTGCGGAGCGATTGGTGATCCGCGACGCCGCGCTCGTTGCCTCGAAGGACCTGCGCCTCGAGTGGCGCGGCCGGGTGGGCCTGGGTCAGGTGCTGCCGTTCGCGTTGCTCTGCGTGCTCCTGTTCGCATTCGCGCTCGACCCGGACCGCGGGGTCCTGCAGCGGGCGACGAGCGGCCTGTTCTGGATGATCGTGCTGTTCGCCGCCGTGCTGGTCGTGCAGCGGAGCTTCTCGGTGGAGGGGGAGGACGGCGTGCTCGACGCACTGCGGCTGTCGGGCCTGGCGCCGGCGTCGGTCTACCTGGGCAAGGTCGCCGCCATCGTCGTCCAGTTGCTGGCGCTCGAGGCCCTGCTGCTCGTGGCGGTGGCCGTGCTCTACGACACGACGCTGCGGGGCTGGGGGCTGCTGCTCGGCACGGTGCTGCTCGCCACCCTGGGGATCGCCGGCGCGGGCGCCACCTACGGGGTGGTGGGGCTCCGACTGCAGGGCGCAGAGACCCTGCTGCCGTTGCTCCTGTTGCCCCTGCTGGCGCCCGTCCTGATCGGCGCCACCCGGGCCGGTGACGTGGCGCTCGGACGCTCGGCTGGCCCCGGCTGGCCGTGGGCAGCAATGTTGGGCATCTTTGCAGTCGTGTACGTGTCGCTCGGAGCCATCCTGTTCCGACCGTTGATGGAGGACCTGTGACGATCGACGGATCAGTCAGTCCCTCGGGCGCCGTGGCTCCGGCCCGCTCGCCGGCACCGACGTCGACGTCGTCGCGGGCCACCCGGATCCTCGGGACGGTGGCGCTGGTGGGGACTGCGGCGCTCGTCGTGTTCGGGCTCTGGATCACCCCGCCCGACGCCCAGCTCGGTGAGACGATCCGGATCCTGTACATGCACGTGCCGACCGTGTCCGCGGCGTACGTCGCGTTCATCATCACGGCCGTCGCGTCGGTGGCCTACCTGTGGAAGCGGACCGAGTTCTGGGACCTGCTGGCGGCCAGCTCCGCCGAGATCGGAGTCCTGTTCTTCGCCCTCACGATCTTCAACGGGATGCTGTGGGGTCGCATCACCTGGGGCGTGTTCTGGCGGTGGGAGCCCCGACTGACCACGACGACCGTGTTGTTCCTGACCTACCTGGGGTACCTGGCGGTCCGCAGGGTTCCGACCTCCACCCGGACCCGGGGCACCGTGAGCGCCGTGATCGGGATCCTGGCCGTGGTCAACATCCCGATCACCCACAAGGCGGTCGACTGGTGGCGCGGGTTGCACCAGGAGAAGACGATCTTCGGAACCGTCGACCCCGAGATGCAGGGTACGCAGCTCTTCACGGCCTACCTGGGGCTCACCGTGTTCCTGGTGCTCTTCGCCTGGTTGTTGATCCACCGGTTCCGCCTGGCCTGGCTCACTGAACGGGCCGAGGAGCAGGGGCTGGACGCGGCGATCGCCGAGCGCCGGGCCGAGGGGAGTCTGTCGTGAACGAGGCCGCGTACATCGCAGCGGCCTGGATCGGTACGTTCGGGGCCGTGGCCGCCTACGCAGCGTGGATCATCCGCCGTGGTCGGCAGGCGTCCGAGCTGGTCGACGAGCAGGACCGACGGTGGATGTGACCCCGTCACGGGACACCGACGACCCCGAGTCGCCGGATGCCGACGAGCTCGTCGTCGACGCCGCTCCGCCGCTGGAACTCACCCCCCGCACCGGGCGCCACGCCGTGGATGGCGGCTCCGTCCGGTCGTCGCGGGCGGTGCTGGCGGTGGGGGCCGTGGTGCTCGTCGTGGTGGCCCTGGGGGTCGTGTTGTTCAACGGCCTCCAGTCGGCCTCGACGTTCTTCTACAACGTCGACGAGGCGTCGGCCCGCCGCGGGGACCTGGCCGGCGACCGGTTCCGGATGCAGGGCAACGTCGTGCCGGGGTCGGTGACCACGACCGAGGACGGCGTGTCCTTCGTGATCACCTACGCCGGGGTGCAGGTGCCGGTCGACCACGTCGGCGACCCGCCCGAGCTCTTCGGACCCGAGATCCCCGTGGTGCTCGAGGGCACCTTCGTCGGTGACCGGTTCGCCAGCGACGAGATCCTGATCCGGCACGACAACACCTACGACGAGGCGAATCCGGACCGGATCCGCCAGGCCGAACAGGACGCCCAGCAGGGCGCCGCCGGGTGAACCGGGCACTCGGCCTCGCCGGTCTGCTGGTCGGACTCGGGGGTTGTGTCATCGGCATCGGTGTGCTCGCTGAGGGCCTGCGCCGGGACCGGCCGCACCTGCTCCGGATGGGGCTCCCGTACGCGTTGGTGTCGCTCGCTGGAGCCGTCCTGAGCACCATCGCCATGCAGCGGGCGCTCATCACCCGTGACTACACCGTCGAGTTCGTCTTCGACCACGGGTCGTCGAGCACGCCGCCGTTGTTCAACGTGGCGGCCATGTGGTCGGCGCTCGAGGGGTCGATCCTGTTGTGGGGCCTGGTGCTGGCGGGGTTCACCGTCGCGGTCGCATGGAGATTCCGGCGGCGTCTCGAGGACCCGCTGGTGGCGTGGGCCCTGATCACGATGTTCGCCGTCGGCGTCTTCTTCTTCGGGCTCATGCTCACCGCGGCCAACCCGTTCCGCGGGGTGGTGCCGCCGGTCGGCTACGACGGGCCCGGGCCCAACCCGCTGCTCCAGAACCACATCCTGATGGCGTTCCACCCGCCGATGCTCTACCTGGGGTACGTCGGGTTCACGGTGCCGTTCGCCTTCGCGATCGCGGCCCTCGTGACCGGCCGTGTCGGTGAGGGGTGGCTGGTCGAGACGCGCCGTTGGACCCTGCTGTCCTGGGGGTTCCTGACCGCCGGGATCATCCTGGGCGCGTGGTGGAGCTACGAGGTGCTCGGCTGGGGCGGGTACTGGAAGTGGGACCCGGTCGAGAACGCCAGCTTCCTGCCGTGGCTGACCGGAACGGCGTACCTGCACTCGGTGATGGTCCAGGAGCGCCGCGGGATGCTGCGGGTCTGGAACCTGTCGTTGCTGTGCGCGACCTTCGCCCTGACGATCCTGGGGACCTTCCTGACCCGGTCGGGGGTGGTCGAGTCCGTCCACGCGTTCTCGAGCGGGTCGGTCGGCCCCATCCTGCTCGGGTTCTTCGCGGTCATCGTCGCCGTCTCGGTCGGCCTGATCGGCTGGCGTGGCGACCAGCTGCGCTCGCCGGGCCGGATCGACTCCCCGGTGTCCCGCGAGGGGGCGTTCCTGGCGAACAACGCCCTGTTCGCGGCGTTCGCCTTCGTGGTGCTGCTCGGGACCGTGTTCCCGCTGATCGTCGAGGCGGTGAACGGCGAGCGCCTCTCGGTCGGGGTCCCGTTCTTCAGTCGGATGACGATGCCGATCGGGTTCGCGCTCCTCACGCTCATGGCCGTCGCCCCCGTGCTGCCGTGGCGCAAGGGGACCGGTGAGGTGCTCCGCGAGCGTCTCTGGTGGCCGGCGTGGGGCGGTGTCGCCGCGACCGTGTTCGCGTTGGCGGTGGGGGCCACGGGCCCGACGGTCGTGCTCGCGTTCGGGTTGGCGGGATTCGCCGCCGGGTCGGCGATCCGCCAGCTGGTGCTCGCCACCCGTCGGCAGGGATGGCGGGGCCTGGTCGGACGGGCCAACGGCGGGATGGTCGTGCACCTTGGCACGATCCTGGTCGCCGTCGCGTTCGCGGCCTCGACGAGCTACATCCGCCAGGCCGAGGTCACCCTGGCCCAGGGGCAGACGAGCACGGTGGCGGGCCACGAGTTCACCTACCTGGGTTCGCGCACCGTCGAGCGCGACAACCGGGTCGAGGTCATCTCCGAGGTCCGGGTCGACGGTGGGCGCGTGTACGAGCCCCGGCTCAACCGCTACCGGATGGGCGGCATGACGATCGGGACGCCCTCGGTGCGGGTCGGTCCGACCGAGGACGTGTACCTCTCGGTCAGCTCGACGCCGGATCCGGTCACGGGAGAGGTCACGATCCGCGTGATCGTCCAACCGCTGGTCGTGTGGCTCTGGATCGGCGGTGGCGTGATGGTCGTGGGGACGGTCCTGTCCCTGTTCCCGGGGCGGCGCCGCGATCCGACGGCTCCGGCCTCTGCGCCGGTGGCCGAGCGCGGCGCGCGTCGCGACGCCGAGATCGTGACGTGAGCCGACGCACTGCGGCCCTGGTCGGCGTGGTGGCTGTCGTGGCGGCCGCGTTCGTCTGGTTGCTCGCGACCCACTCGCCGTCGGCGTCGACGCCGACCGGGAGTGCGGCGGTGGGTCGCCTGGCCCCGGCGCTGACGGGGACGACCCTGGCCGGCTCCGCCTTCGACCTCGACGACCTGCGGGGTGACTGGGTGGTCGTCAACTTCTTCGCCACGTGGTGCCCCCCGTGCGTCGCGGAGCACCCCGAACTCGTTCGATTCGCCGACGACAACCGTGATCGGGCCCAGGTCGTCAGCGTCGCGTTCGACGACACCGACGAGCGTGTCGCCGCCTTCTTCCGTGAGAACGGGGGTGACTGGCCGGTCCTGACCGGTGACACGGGCGCGGCGTCGCTGGACTACGGGGTGGTCAAGCTGCCCGAGTCCTACGTCGTCGATCCGAACGGGACCGTCGTGGCCAAGCTGGACGGAGGCGTGACGGCCGATGAACTCCAGGCCGTGATCGACGGACGGACCCCGTGAACGGTGACGACCCTGCGTCGCGGCAGGGGAACGGGCGGCGGCAGCGGCACGCGCTGCGGCAGCACTGGTGGGCATGGGCGGCGATGGCCCTGGTGGTCGGGGTCGTGCTGGTCGCCTCCATCGACACGAGCCCGAGTCGAGGAGTCAGCGAGCAGCGTCGGTATGCGCTGTCGGTCCAACTGAAGTGCCTGCAGTGCGTGGGAGAGTCCGTGGCTGCCTCCCAGGCGCCGCTCGCCGTGCAGTTCCGCGAGGAGATCGACTCCCAGATGCGCCAGGGTCGAACCGACGACGAGATCCTCGCCTTCTTCGCCCAGCGCTACGGCCAGGAGGTGCTGTTGACCCCGCCGTCGTCCGGTCTCGGCGCCCTGGTGTGGGTGGTCCCCGTCGTCGTCGTCGCCGCCGGGGTCCTCGGGCTCGCCGGCGTCTTCGCTCGCTGGCGGCGTGAGGCGGGAGCCCGGGCGAGCGAGGAGGACCGGACACTCGTGGCCGGGGAACTCGCCCGTCGGCACCAGGATCGGGATCCGGAGCCTGCGGGTCCCCGGGACCCCGATGGCTGATCCCTCGCCCGGCACGTCGGGCCGATCGGATCCCGACGCAGGTGGGACCGCCGCCCGTCGGGCGGCGCTCGAGGACGAGCGGGACCACCTCCTGGCGTCACTCGAGGACCTGGAACGGGAGCACGCGGCCGGGGACCTGGACGACGACGACCACCGCACGCTGCTCGACGACTACACCGCGCGGACCGCCGCGGTGCTCCGGGCGCTCGAGGCGCTGGACGGTGACGGCGCCGCGACCGCGCCCCCCGACGCCCGGCCCCCGGACGTGGTCGGGGCGCCCGATGGCAGCCGGTGGCGGGCCGCCGTGGTCGCAGTCGTCGTCCTGGGTCTGGCTGTCGTGGCCGGCGTGCTGGTGGCCCAGGCGTCGGGCCAGCGTGGCGGCGGCACGTTGACCGGGAACGACGACACGGTCCGGGCCCGGCTCGCGAACTGCCAGCCGCTCGCGTTCTCCGACCCCGAGGCCGGGGTGGAGTGCTACCAGGACCTGCTGGTCGAGTCGCCCGACAACGTCGAGGCACTCACGTACCAGGGGTGGGCGCTGGTCCGGGCCGGCCGCGTGGCGGAGGGCGGGGAGCGCTTCGACCGCGTGGTCGAACTCGACCCGGAGTTCCCGGACGTCCACGTGTTCCGTGCGATCGTCGCCGTCCGCGCGGGTGACGCCGCCCGTCAGCGTGGCGACCGGACGGCCGCGCGGGCGGCCTACACCGAGGCCGCCGACGAACTTGGGGCCTTCTTCCGCAACGATCCGCCCGTGGTCGCCGAGCAGGTGCTGGCGAAGGAGCTCCTCGACGTCAAGGTCTTCCTGGGGCTCCTGGAGGAGCCGACGGCGGGGTGCTGGGTGGCGGCGCTCTCCGAGCGCGGCGACGAGGTGGTGTTCGACCAGGCCTTCTACGACGACCTGGCCACGTGCCTGGACGCCGCGTCCGCCTCGGGGCCGGCCGCGGCCGACGCACTCGTGTCGAGGGGGATCGCCGAGCTGGGCCCCGAGCGGCCCGACCCCGCTGCGGCCGCGGTGTTCGCCGATCAGGCCGCGGCCGCGGATCCGGCGGACGCGAACGCCCGGCTCCTGCAGGCAGCCGTCGCCGTGGCCGAGCAGCGATTCGACCGGGCCCGCGAGCTGCTCGCCACCCTGGGGTCGGGCCCGTGGCCGACCGCGGCGTTCCTGCTGGGGACGCCGGACCAGCTGCGGCGGGTGCTCGACGCGGCGGACACGCCGGTCACCACCACGTCGATCGGCTCCCCGACCGACGGCCCGACCAGCGGCGCGGGCGGTGCGGGTTCGGGGGCGTCGGTGTCGACCGTTCCGGGCGCCCCACCCATCCCCAACGCCGGTGGCGGGTAGGTTGTCCCGCCATGCGGATCCTCATGGTCGGTGCGGGTGGAGTGGGCGATGCGTTCGCCGCGATCGCGTCGCGGCGACCGTTCGTCGAGTCGATCACGGTGGCCGACATCGACCCCGGCCGGGCGGCCCGGGTCGCAGCACGTGACGATCGCTACTCGGCCCTGACACTCGATGCCTCGGACGCCGGTGCCGTGGCCGCCGCGGTCACGGGCGCGTCGGCCGACCTCGTCATGAACGCTGCGGATCCGCGGTTCGTCATGCCGATCTTCGAGGGGGCGCTCGCCGCCGGGGCGCACTACATGGACATGGCCATGTCGATCTCCACCCCGCACCCCACCAACCCGCACGGTGAGTGCGGCGTGAAGCTCGGCGACCTGCAGTTCGAGCGAGCCGCCGAGTGGGAGGAGCGGGGCCTGCTCGCGCTCTGCGGCATGGGGGTCGAGCCCGGCATCGCCGACGTGTTCGCCCGCTACGCCGCCGACGAGTTGTTCTCCTCGATCCGTGAGGTCGGGATCCGGGACGGGGCCGACATGGCCGTCCGCGGGTACGACTTCGCGCCGACCTTCTCCATCTGGACCGTGATCGAGGAGTGCCTGAATCCTCCGGTGATCTGGGAGCGCGACCGCGGCTGGTTCACGACCCCACCGTTCTCGGAACCCGAGGTGTTCCACTTCCCGGGTGGCATCGGCGACGTCGAGTGCGTCAACGTCGAGCACGAGGAGGTCCTCCTGGTGCCTCGCTGGATCGACTGCGAGCGGGTCACCTTCAAGTACGGACTGGGCGACGAGTTCATCAACGTCCTGCAGGTACTCCACCAGTTGGGCCTGGACTCGACCGAACCGGTTTCCGTCCGGGACGCCCGCGTCTCGCCCCGGGACGTCGTCGCGGCCTGCCTGCCCGATCCGGCCACCCTCGGGGACCGGATCGAGGGGCGCACGTGCGCCGGGACCTGGGTCACCGGCATCGGGGCCGACGAGCGGGGACAGGCGACCGGCGAGCGAGAGGTCTACCTGTACCACCTGGTCGACAACGCCGAGACGATGGGCCGGGACGGCGCCCAGGCCGTGGTGTGGCAGACCGCCGTCGGCCCGGTCGTGGCGTGCGAGCTCATCGACGCCGGCGTCTGGAGCGGAGCCGGCGTCCTGGGGCCCGAGGCCCTGCCGCCCCGCCCGTTCCTGGACCTCCTGGCCGGCGAGTACGACTCGCCCTGGGGGATCGAGGAGCGGACCCCCGGCTGACGGGTCCCCGGCTGGCGCACCGCCAGCTGATGGGAGCCGACCCTCAGCCGGGGATGATGCTCGAGCGGTACACGTAGGAGGTACCCGGGATGCCGAGGGGCAGGTCCACCTGCTCGGGGGTGAGGGCGCCCACTCGGATCTTCAGGCCGGACCCCAGGTCGTCCAGGGGCAGCACGCCGAGCGCCAGGTCCGCATCGAACAGGCCGGCGATCTGGAACGCGGTCTGCAGCAGGCCGGTGAACGCTCCGGCGGTCGGCAGGTGGATCTGGGCGGCGATCCCGATCACGTCGTCGGGGTTGCCGAGACCCTCCAGCACGGCGGCGATCAGGCCACCGATCGCCCCGAGCAGCGATCCGATGTTGTCGGTGATCAGGGCGATGAGCTGCTCCTGGGTGGGCGGGATCGGCTGCGAGGCGATCAGCAGCTCGAGCGCGTCGCCCAGCACCGGAGTGAGCGACCCCTGGAGCAGGTCGGTGATGGCGCAGGACGCGAAGATGCCGGCCCGCTCGACGACGAAGCCGAGCGTGCCGATGACCTCGAGGGGCGCGAAGTTCAGCGCCAGGTCGCCCACGTCCAGGTTGGTCACGTCGTCGAAGCGGATGTCGGCGCTCCCCGGCGGCACGGGCACCGTGTCGCCGACGCCACCGGCGTCGGTGGCCGGCAGCGCGCCCGAACGGCACTGCGAGGCCACGCTCACCTGCGTCGAGTCGGCCACGCCGAGCTTCGAGCGGAACCCGACCTGGATGACGTAGGGCTCGTCGCCGGCGTCGACGTCCTCCTGGTCCAACACCGTGATCGAGACCGGCCGCACGACCCAGTCACGCGGCGGCGGTCCAGCGGGCGGGGTGCAGGCGGCGGCCACGACGGCCAGGCCGAGCAGGACGGCCACGGCCCCAGCGGCCCGTCGGGTGCCGATCGAGCGATGGTTGTCGGACATGGGATCCCCCTTGGTTGCGCCGCCGGGCTGCGATGTGTTCGTGGGCTCGCAACGCTGCGGCCCGGCTGCCGACCACCCCGGGATGCCCGGATGCGGCCAGCGATCGTGTGGGGAGGCTAGCGCGCGCCGTCACTCGGGGTCGGCGGGAACGACCGGCCGGGTCACCGGCCGGACCGGTGACCCGACGGGACGGAACTCAGACCCGGACGGGCGTGTACAGCCCCGTGGCGAAGCATTCCCCGTCCCAGTGCTGGAGCACCCACGCGGAGCCCTTGGCGCATCCGCTCTTGCCGGGGATCTGCATTCCCCGGGTCTGGAGCCGTCGCACCAGGTCGGGGATCACGTCGCCGTGGCTGCACAGGACCGTGTCACCGTCGGCCGACGCGATCGACTCCAGCAGGCCCCAGCTCGAGGTGATGTCCGACCCCTCGGCGAGCCGGTCGTCGGTGGTGACGTCCACGCCCAGGTGCTTGGCGAGTGGTTCGACGGTCTGGACGCAGCGGCGCAGCGGACTGGCCAGCACCCGGCGGACGTCCTCGTGGCGCAGCCACTCGGCGAGGCGCTCGGCCTGCAGGTGGCCGGTGGCGTCCAGGATCCGGCCGCCGTCGTCGGGGTCGCTGTCGTCCCTCCTCCCGGCCGAGGCGTGGCGCACCAGGTACACGGTCATGCGGGACGAACGCTACCCAGCGTCGGGCGGCGGGTTCCACCGCAGGACGGTCCGAGCTCGTTCAGCCGGCGCTCGGCACCCTCAGGGCCCGGCGGACGGCGGCCAGCCGATCGGGTCCCAGCTCCAGCCCGTTCGCCACCGAGTACCACAGGCCCTGGTCCTCGACGAAGGACGGGAGCCGGTCGAGCGCAGCGGCGACCTCGTCCCAGGAGACGCCCAGCTGGTCCAGGTCGGTCCTGGCGCCGGCGGTGTCCGCGATGCGTCGGGGTCGTTCGGGGTCGTTGTCCTGCAGCGTCGACATCGTGAGCACGCCGAGGGTGACGAGTTCGCCGTGCATGATCGTCCGCCCGGTGACGTGCTCGAACGCGTACGCCCAGAAGTGCTCGGAGCCCTCTTCGAAGCGGGCGTGACCCAGGTCGTGGCACAGCCAACCGATGTCCCGGTGGCACTCCATGAGCATCCGCACCCCCTGGTCGTCACCGGCGGCGAGCAGTGGTGCGAGCTGCTCCAGGTCGTCCAAGTACTCACGGGCCCGCGCCGCCGCCGTCTCGTCCCACGGGGCGTCGCGTCCGGCCGCCGCCCCCAGCGCCCAGTCGTGCAGTCCGGTGTGGCAGGACAGGACGTCACCGATGCCTCCGGCCACCAGCGCCCGGGGGGCCGACCAGATCAGGTCGAAGTCGACCAGGACCACATCGGGCACCGAGTCGCCCTCGTAGCGCACGCCACCGCCGTCGCGGAGCGCGGTCATGCGGGTGAAGCACGCGTCGACCGACGGCAGCGATGGCACCTGCACCAATCGGGCTCCGGTGCGGTGGTGCAACCACTTCGCCGTGTCCATCGCCGATCCGCCCCCGATCCCGACGACGGCTGCGCCGGCCGGCAGCTCGGCGGCCAGCCGGTCGAGGTGGCGGGGTCGGAGGTCGCCCGCCCAGACCACCCGGTCGGGTTCGGCCGGGAGCCCGGGGGCGAGGAGCGCCCAGGGCTCGGGTTGGGTGACGGCGACCCAGGACCCCAGGTCGTCGAGCATCCGGGCCAGCTGGCCCCGGCCGTAGTCGACGTCGAAGCCGCGGGCGACGATCACGCCCGAACCATCGGGCGGAGGTGGGTCGACGTGATCGTTGTCACGGTTCGTCAGGCTACCTAACCTGTTGGCCGGGCCGATCCGTGTGATCACAGTGGCCCGGACGACCACGGGGGCGTCCGGGCCGGCAGAGGGGGACCATGCCGGAGCCAGGGCGTCGTCGAGGGCCGTGGTCGTCGCGGTCGGGCAGGTTCATCGGCGTGGCGGTCGCGATCGCGATCGTGGCTGCGACGGTCGCCTGTGCCCCTCCGGTGCGACCACCGACGGGTTCGACGAACCAGCCGACCGTCGAGGGCCTGACCTTCGTGCCGGCCACCTGGGACGAGCGCTACGTGGAGGAGTCTCCGTACAACGACGACGGCGGCCTGTTGCTCGTGCGGATCGACAACCCGAACGCGACCCCGGACCGGGTCGAGCGAGTGTTCGTGAACGGGACGCCGGTCGAGTCGCTCCCGGGACTTCGGTGGTGGCGCGTCTGGCCTCCGGAACTCGGACCCGCCGGTTCGCCCACGGCGTCGGCGGTGGTGACGATCAAGGGGATCAGTGCTCCGTTGCGCGGCGGTGAGCGGGTGACGGTGGCGGTGCAGACCGAGCGCGGCGTCGGCGTGACACGGACGGCGACGCTGCGAGGCGCCACGCTGAAGGTCGGATCGGTGGTGGCGAGCGTGGACCGGACCGAGCTGGTCGTGTTCCTGCGGAACCGTTCCGGTGTTCCCCTCACCGTCGACCACCTGGCGGTGAACGACGACGTGCGGACCCCGGTGACCGACTCCTCGGTGTCGACGCCCGACGGCGACTGGACGGTCGAACCGGGGCGTGTGCTGATCGCCCGGATCCGCCTCGATGCGCCCGCGCCGGCCATGGCGCCCGTGGCCGTCCAGGTCGGAGCGACGGACCCGACCGGGCGCCGAGAGTGGGTACTCGGGGCGCTGCGGCTCATCGAGCCCGAGTTCGACCTGGGCACCTGGCACAGCGAGCTGCCCAGCCGCGATGCCGACGCCCGGAGGGCCACCAAGCAGGTTCCCGTCGACCAGATCGTCGGGGGCGCCGAGCCCAGGTACCGCGAGCTGTGGGACCGCTGGCGGATCCAGACCAACGCCCAGCGCTTCGCGAGCGCGTCGACGGTGGCCGCCCAGCAGGGACAGCCCGGGATCCGCTCGTGGTTGCTGAGCGACGAACCCGACCTGGGCAACGAACCCGAGGACACCTCGGCGGCGGTCGCCGCCCGCGTCGACGAGTTCCGCCGGCTCGATCCCACCCATCCGATGTGGGTGAACCTCGCCATGCAGCGGAAGTTCAACGAGTACGGGCAGGTCCCCGACATCACTGGGCACGACCACTACGTCGTGTGTGCTCCCAACGCGATCCTGGGGTCGAACTGGTCCAGGGTCGCCGAGATGCGGGAGGCGCTCGACTACACCGACGTGCTCAAGGACAACACCGAACCGCTGCCGATGTGGATCTGGCCCCAGCTCGCGGCCAGCTCGGCGTGGAACTGCCAGCCCGACGCGTGGGCGGTCAGCACGCAGTTCTGGCTGTCGGTGATGGGCGGTGCGGACGGCATCAACTGGTTCGTCTGGAACAGCGACTACCTGGGGGACCCGAAGTACGCCGCCGCCATGGCCCAGGCACCCCGCGACGTGCAGGTCCTCAGGCAGGTGCGCGACGTGCTCACCTACGGCGAGGTGGAGTCGTCCTCGTCGGCGTCCTCGCCCTACATCGAGACCCGCACGGTCGTCGGCGAGCAGCGACAGGTGGTGGTCGCCTGCAACCTCCGCTACACCGCGGATGGACCGCCGTGGTCTCCGACCTACCGGAACTACCCGGTGTCGGGAACGGTCACGGTGGACGTGCCGGACTGGGTCCCGACGGCCACGGTGCTGCGGGTCACGCCGACCGGGGCCGAGCCGGTCGCCGCCGGTGTCGCGGGCCGGACCGTGACCGTGCCGGTCTCACTCGACGAGGAGTGCGCGGTGTTCACGATCGGGGCCGCCGACACGGTGGCGCCGTCGGCACCGGTGGGCCTGACCCGCGCCGAGTCCGACACGCTCGCCTGGGTCGAGGGTCGCGACGATGTCGGTGTCGCCGGCTACCGGCTGTACCGCGACGGCGTCGAGGTGGCCACGGCGCCGACCGCCGTGCACCGCTCGCCCGCCGTCGCCGCGGGCCTCTGGACCGTCGCCGCGGTCGACTCGGCCGGCAACGTCGGTCCGCAGAGCGCCCCGGCGGATTGAGGCGACCCGGGGTGGCCGGAGCGGGTGGCCGGCTCAGAACCCGTACGTGAATGCCTTGGCGGCGCGGCACGGTTCGGTGCCACAGGTGTCCTCGATACGGCCGTCCGGTCGGAGGAACGACAGCTTCTGGCGCATCGACTCGGGGGAGCGACGTGGATCCTCGTGGCTGTCGCCGCACACCGGATCGTCGTCGCGGACGTCCTCGGGGATCGACCGGCACGGGCCGTAGGCGTCGGAGTCGGTCGTCGTGATGTTTCCGTCGGGTGGTGGGATCGTCCCGGAGTCCCAGTAGACGAGGACCGAGTCGGCTGTCGGGAACGGTCCCGCCGGGGAGAGGCCGAAGAACGGAACGGCATCGGGGTGGCGACCCGGCGCGAGCGCTGGTGTGCGGAGACCGGCCCCGTAGGCGCGGGCCTGGATCTCGGCCGAGACCGGTGCGACCTGGAAGTCGCCGAAGGCGACGTGCAACAGCACCTGCTTGGGTGGCGTGCCGGGGTAGGGGTCGGTCGTCGTGTGCTGCGCGTACCCGTTGGCCTCGGCCCGGTCCCAGAGGACCTGGAGCACCCCGAAGATCACCTGCTGGTCGATCGGGTCCGGGTAGGCCTCGCGGAGGAACGAGAAGTACAGGTCGAAGTCGGTGCTGCGGTTCAACAGCAGCGAGTAGTTCATGCCCGGGACGCCGAGGACCGCCCTGGTCCAGTCCTGGGCCACGGCGGTCGCAGCGCCACCGATGATCCCGCCCTGGCTGTTGCCGTCGTAGAACACCTCGCCGGTTCGGAAGACCGGCTCGTCGGATGCCGTGCGGAACGCGGGGTCGGCGGCGAACCCGTCGGGCCGAACCAGCAGCCGTCCCAGGAACAGCGTGTTCAGGATGCCCTGCTGGACCCGGTCGGCCAGCTGCGGGAAGTTCGAGATGTTCCGGAGGATCCCGATGGCGGTGGGGAAGTCCTCCTGGCTCATGCCGATCCAATCGGTGGCGCAGTACATCGCGTTGTTGGTCGCCGAGATCCTGCCGACCCACGAGCCGTTGGCCTCGTCGATCGACCCGAGTAGTCCGTGGCCGTAGACCACCGGCATCGCGGGGTCACCGGGCAGCAGCGCCTGGTCGGGCACCTGGCAGGTGAAGCGGGCGGGGTAGGTGGTGCCCGTCGTGGTCGGCAGTCCATCGGGACCGAGCGCGAAGGTGTTCCCCGACGAGCCGTCGCCGGTCAAGTACAGGGGGACGTCGTAGGTGCCCCGGATGCGACGTCCGATCCCGGGAGGCAGGAGCGACTCCGAGACCGACTCGATCCGGAACTGGGGAGACCGGTCGCCGAGCCGACCGAACGCGTCGTCCCGGATGTGCAGCATCCGCCCGGCCAGCGACTCGGCGCTCGCGACGGGGAAGCTCCACGCCTGCTGCAGGCCGCTGCGCTCGACTCCGGCGATCGTCAGCGCGGCGAACAGGGCCTCCATCTCGTCGCGGCGTTCCTCGACGGCGGCCGAGGTGGTGCTCAGTGCGTCGCGCTGGGCCCGGAAGGCCACTCCCGGCGTGACCGGCCGTCCTGTCGTGTCGACCAGGTTGCGGACGGCCACCCCGATCCGGTGGCCCTCGGGCAGCGGTGCGGCCGACCGGAGGATCAACAGCCGCTGTCCGGCGGGGGCCCGGGAGTCGAGTTCGGCCCAGTGGGCCAGCCGCTCGCCCGAGGTGAGGTCCAGGAGCACGGTCGGGGAGTCGGGCTGCACCGAGCGGGCGATGTCGCCGATGGGGGCCGCGCCGCTGGCCGCCAGGTCGACGTCACCGAGCAGGGTGAGCATCGGCGTGCCGGGGCTGAACCCGTCCGCCGACCGCCACGGGTCCACGTCGATCGGCGTGCCCCCGACGTTGCGGAGCTGCCCCTCGGGCAGCTCGACCCGGACGCCGGTGGGGGTCGCAGGATCGGGCGTGGTGAACCGGAAGCTCGGGAACGGGAGCAGGCACCGGGCCCCATCGAGTTCGTCGCAGCCCGGTCCGCCGGAAGCGGCGAGCACGGCGTCGAGGGCGAGCTGGTCCGGCTCGGAGATGGGGGTGGCGACCGGCGGGGCCGGGATGGTGGTGGCCGCCTGCGGGGCGCCGTCGCTGCCGCCGCTGCACGCTGCGGCCAGCGAGGCGATCGCCAACAGCGCGGTGAGCACCGGCGTCATCGCCGGTCGCCGCCGGTCGTCCCCGCCGTG
Source organism: uncultured Actinomycetes bacterium (assembly GCA_903925745.1). Taxonomy (GTDB): domain Bacteria; phylum Actinomycetota; class Acidimicrobiia; order Acidimicrobiales; family Microtrichaceae; genus SXMI01. The sequence goes on from CAIYGQ010000135.1 coordinate 20,224, forward strand.
CCGGCCTCGATCAGATCCGTTCACCGAGAACCTCCAGCAACGACTCCATACCGCCGAAGCGGACCACCCTGAACTCCTCGCCCGCCGCCAGCCCGTGGTCGGCGCCGACCGCGGCGGCCCGGGCGCGGAGCAGGGAGTCGAGCAGGTCCCCCACGTCGGCGTCCGGATCCTCGGCCACCGCGTCGAGCGCCGGGATCCGCCAGCCCCCGGTCCGGGCCTGCAGCCGCCACTGCTGCACCAGGTTCAGCAGCGGCGTGCGGTGCGCTGCGGCGGCGGCCACCATCCGGTCCAGGGTCGCGGCGGTGTCGACGACGTGGGTCACCTCGCCGGGGGGCCGTCCGAAGTACCACTGCTCGAACACCCCGTGCACGTCGAGCCCCTCGGCGAGGTGCTCCGGATGGTGCAGGTCGAACTGCGCGCACCACACCGACTCGGCGACCGCTGCGCCGACGACCAGGTGGTCCAGGTTGTCCTCGCCCGTCCCCGAGTGCGGGTCGTGGGTCACGATCGTGTGCGGACGGTGGGTGCGAACCAGTCGGATCACCTGCTCGCGCAGCGCGACCTCGCTCGCGTCCCCGAGCGTGTCGGTCGGCCACCCCAGGTCGATGACCTCGGCGACGCCGAGTTCGGCCGCGGCCTGGCGGAGCTCGTGGGCCGAGCGCTCGATGGTCGTCCCCTCGTCGAGTCCGACCGAGTCCCACCGGTCGTCAGTGACCCGGGCCAGCACCACACACCAGTCGGCCGCGCTCCACGCGGCGACCGTGCCGCCGATGAACAGCGCCGCATCGTCGGCGTGCGCCGTGACGACGAGCACGACGCGGGAGTTCCCGGGTTCCATCCCGTCGACGACGACGGGGGCGCTCACGTGGCGGCGATGAGCCGGTCGAGCGCCTCGATGACCCGGGGTGCGGCCTGCGGCCCGGCCGAGAACGACTCCTCGTAGCTGGATCCGGGGTCCAGGTAGTCCTCTGGTGCCACGAAGTCCGCCTCCGGGATGAGGTACCCGATCTCGTCGTCGGCGAGGCCGACCACGATCGGAACCCGGACGCCCGAGTCCCGCATGGACCGCTTGAGCCCAAGTCCCAGCTCGGGGAACAACTCGCCCGGGACACACGCGATCCCGGCCGGTCCGATCCGGGCGTAGGAGACCTCGGTGACGACCTCGTCGCCGCGGCGTTCGGCGGCCGGGACCAGTCCCAGCTCCATGCCGAGCTCGTAGAGCGGGTTCTGCAGCATGAACGCGACCTGCTCTCGGGCGAAGGCGACCCGGGGCCCGTCGGTTCCGACCGCAGCCTCCCCAGCCACAGCGTCCCCTTCGGCGGCGGCATCGGCGGCGGTGCCCGCGGTGACGGCACGCTCCACGGCGTCGGCGAGGACCTCGCCGAAGCGCTCCGCCTCGGCGTGGGTCCGGACCTCGGTCCGTGGCGACTGCATCCCACCGAGTGCGCCCACCGCGAACACGGCGACGCCACCGACGGCCGCCTCGATCCGGCGGCAGAGGTGGCCGGGGAAGTCGGCGGTGACGGCGGTGCCCTCGGCCTCGACGACCTCGGGGTGGCACGCGTAGTCGACGAATGTGGCGATCGCGGAGCCGTCGGGGCGCACCAGGCGGACCACCGAGAGCTCGTCGTCCAGGATGTCGGGGTTGCGGTGGTTCTGCACCAGTTCGGGAACGGGGACGGAGCCCGCAACCACCCCGGCGGGTTCCAGGGCGGCGACGGCGGCGGCCTGGGAGTCGGCGATCGTGGCCCGAACCCGGTCCAGGTAGCCGGCGTCGATCCCGCTGACCCCCTCGAAGGGCTGGCCCCAGAAACCCAGTCCGTCGGGTCCGTGGTGGGTGTGGGTGCACGCGACGACACGCGACCCCGTGTCGTCGTGGGTGCGGGTGAGCCCGACCAGGTCACACACCGAGAACACGATCGGTGCATCGTCGCCGGCGGCGACCGCGAAGGTCCGGACCATCAGGTCGTCGTGCACGGACTCCGCCGGTCGGTTCGGTTCGAACCCGGCCAGGTAGACCGTGTCGGTCGACAGGTCGGGTGTGATCGGGCGGGCGTCGCCGCCGGCCCTCAGGGACGCTGCCGTCGTGGCCGCTCCGGTCATCTGCTCCTGCTCCCCCCCGGTCGTCGCGCCGGCCGGTGAGTCCGGCCCACGCCCGTGCATCGTTAGCAAGGTTTACTCTAGGCTCCCGCCGGTGGGCGACCCGGGGGACATCCAGGAACCTGCGCAGCCCGCGCTCCTGCGCGAGTTGAACGAACGGACCGTCCTCGACGTGGTCCGGCATCTCCGCAGCGTGAGCCGGGCCGAGGTCGCCCGGCGGACCGGACTGTCGAAACCGACGGTGTCACTGGCATTGAGAACGCTCGAGGCCAGCGGGCTCGTCCGGCCCGTCGGGCACGAGACCGGCCGCCCGGGCCGGGCCGGGGTGCTCTACGAGCCGATCGCCGACGCCGCGATCGCCGCCGGCGTCGAGGTCACGGTCGGCGGCGTCCGTGCCGTCGCAGTGGACCTCGACGGCACGGTGCTCGTCGAGGCCGCCGAGCGACACGACGGGTCGACTGCGACGGCCGAGGCCATCTTCGACTCGGTGGCCTCGTGCATCCGCTCCATGGAGCGCTGGGTCGGACGGTCGTTCTCCAGCATCGTGCTGGGTACCCCCGGTGTGGTCGACCCCGTCACCGGCGTCCTCACCCACGTCGGCACGATCGACGCTCTCGAGGGCACGGCCCCCGCAGCCGCCATCCTGCAGCGAACCGGGCGCCCGGTCTCGGTGCTCAACGACGTCGACCTGGTGGCGCTCGGCGAGCAGGCCGAGGGCCACGGTCGTGACGTGGACGACTTCGCCGTGCTGTGGATCGGTTCCGGCCTCGGGTCGGCCCTCGTGCTGGGCGGCCGACTCCACGTCGGTCATCACGGGATCGCCGGCGAGATCGCCGAGGTGCCCTTCGCCCGGGCGGTCCGGTCGCTGTCGGTCGGCGCCTCCGTCGACGGTCCTGAGGACGGTGCGCACGAGTTCGTCGAGCATGGTGTGGACGCGCACGGTGTGGCCGCGCTCGCCGAGCGGCTCGGTCGGCGAGCGCCTCGCGACGCCGACCACCTGGAGCTGGCGACCGGCGTACTGGACGACGCCCTGCTCCAGGGTGCGGTCGGCGCCGCCGTGCTCGCGGAACTGGCCCGGTGGACCTCGTGGTACGTGACCACCCTCGCAGCCCTGCTCGACCCCGAACTCGTCGTGCTCGCCGGGCCCATCGGATCCCACGACGCACTGCGACCCGCCGTCGAGGGTCACGTCGCCGAACAGCTCGCCGTCCCGCCCCGCCTGGAGTCGTCCAAGCTCGGCCACCGGTCGGTGCTCGCCGGCGCCGGCGCCGTCGCCCGCCGTGACGCCGCCGAGTCCGCGTTCGCAGGTCGGGTGCTCGACCGGGAGGCACAGGGTCGTGTCACCGGCCAGCCTCGGGAACCGGTCCGGCACGGGGACCACGAGCCGCAGCGGAGGACCGGCCCATGAGCGCCACCGTCCACGACCAACCGGCGATCCTGGGCGGGCGACCGCTCCGGTCGGACCCGTACCCGTCCTGGCCCGTCTGGGACGATCGGGAGCGGGCGCTGCTCAGCCAGGTGCTGGAGGCGGGCGGCTGGTGGGAGGGTGACGGTGACGTGGCCCGCGACTTCGCCCAGGCCTTCGCCGAGTTCCAGTCCGCCCGGTACGGCCTGGCGCTCACGAACGGGACCCACACCCTGGAGGCGGCGCTGGCCGCCTGCGACATCGGCGAGGGCGACCAGGTCATCGTGCCCGGCATCACCTTCGTCGCATCCGCGACCGCCGTCCTGGCGGTGAACGCCACCCCCGTGCTCGTCGACGTCGACCCCGAGTCGCTGTGCATCGACCCGGCGGAGGTCGAGGCCGCGATCACCCCCGCCACCCGCGCCGTCGTGGCGGTCCACGTCGCGGGCGCCGCCGCCGACCTGGACCTGCTCGTGGGGTTGTGCGAGCGGCACGGCCTGCGGCTCATCGAGGACTGTGCCCACGCGCACGGCACGACGTGGCGCGGCCGAGGTGCCGGGTCGTGGGGTGACTTCGGCAGCTTCTCGATGCAGCGGTCCAAGCTGATGACCGCCGGCGAGGGCGGGGTGCTGGTCTGCAACGACGAGGACCTGCGCGATCGGGCCTGGTCGTACGCCAACTGCGGTCGGGTCGCGGGCGAGTGGTTCTACCACCACCCCGGCTACGGCTCGAACCTGCGGATGACCGAGTGGCAGGGCGCCGTGCTGGCCGCCCAGCTCGAGCGCTTCCCCGAGCAGAACGCCCGCCGCAACCGGTCGGCGGTGGCGCTCGGCGAGGCCCTGTCCGGGATCGACGGACTCCGGCCGCAGCGCCGCGACGACCGGATGGGCACGCAGGGCAACTACTGCTACGTCTTCCACTACGACGCCGAGGCCTTCGCCGGGATGCCACTCCGACTCTTCGAGGCGTCGCTCGCCGCCGAGGGGATCCCGATGGGGGTCTCGTATCCGAGTCTGAGTGATCTGGCCCTGTTCCGCGAACGGAACTTCGGACCCCGCCTCCGATCGTCGGCCCCGACGATCGACTACGCGGCGGTGCGGCTCCCGGTGGCGGAGCGGGCCGCAGCCACGACGGTCTGGCTGGAGCACCGGCTGCTCCTCGCCGACGTCGACGACGTCCTCGACGTCGCCCGCGCGGCGTCGAGGATCCAGCAGGGTGCACCAGCGATCGTCGCACAACGAGGAGGGGACCAGTGACTCCGACCATCCGCACGAACCCGACCCGGCGGGGGGTGCGCCGGTTGGCCGCCATGGCCGTCGCCGCCGTCGCGCTCGCCACCGCGTGCAGCGGTGGTGAATCGGCACAGGACACCTCGACGACGGTGGCGCCCACCACGGTCCCTCCGGAACAGCGCGCCCCGGTGACCCTGCAGTTCTGGTCGAGCTTCACCGACCAGGTGTCCGTCGACGCGTTCAGGCCGATCATCGAGCGCTGCCAGCAGGACAACCCCTGGCTGACGATCGAGTACGTCGCCAAGGACGACATGGCGAACGCCGTGACGGCGGCGGCTGAGGCCAACACGCTGCCCGACGTGATCCAGGCCGATTTCGCCGGCGGGTTGGCCAAGCTGCAGGCGTCGGGCGCCGTGCTCGCGCTCGACGAGTTCGCGAACCGCGACGGCTTCGACTGGAACCAGTTCACCCCCGGCGCCCAGCGCCTCGTCACCTTCGACGACCAGAAGTGGGGGCTGCCGTTGTCACTCGACACCGCTGCGCTGTTCTACAACGGCGACGTGCTCGCCGAGGCCGGCGTGCCCGTGCCGGAGACCTTCGCCGACATCGAGGCCGCAGCCGACGAGCTCATCCAGCGCGGTCCCGACGGGTCGCTCCAGCGCATCGGCTGGGTACCCGACGTGGGCGACGGATCCTCGGTGATCCCCCTCGGCCTGCTGTCCGGGGGAAAGCTCTTCAGCGAGGACGGCAAGGAGGTCCTGATCGGCGACGACACCACCTGGGCCGAATCGTTCCGGCTCCAGAAGCGGTTCTTCGAGCGGCTCGGGCCACCCGAGGACGCGGCCAGGTTCCGGGGTTCGCTCGGCGCCTACGACTCCTCGCAGAACTTCTTCATCACCGGCCAGGTGCCGCTCTACACCGAGCTGTCGTACTTCACGACCTGGCCGAGCCGGTTCGGCGAGGGGAAGCCGGCCGACTGGGGCGTCGTCCCGATGCCCTCACCAGCGGGCACCGCCGGCGAGGTCGCGCTCATCGCGTCGGGCAACAGTTTCTTCCTGCCCGCCCGCCCGGCCGCGGGTGACCCGGAGGCGTCCTGGATCGCCGCCCGCTGCATGGCGACCGCCGCCCAGCAGATCGCCGACTTCGAGGTCGTCCAGGGCAACATCCCGGCCAACGTGGAGGCGCTGGGGATCTTCGAGGAGATCGAGGCCACGCGTGTGCCCGAGTACCAGACGTTCATCGACCTGGCGCGCTCGCCCGACGCGACCGTGCCCGGCAACTCCGTCGTGATCGAGGCGGCGACCGACGAGCTGGTCGCACTGGCGCTGCGCTACCGCGCCGGACAGATCCCTGACGACCAGCTGCAGGCAGAGATCGAGACGCTCGACGCCCGGCTCCAGGACGAGCTGGACCTCGAGACCGGGGGCTGAGTGGTCCAGGCGGCCCCACCCGCCCCGGTGCCGAGTTCCGCACCGGGAGCCGACCGCGTCCGCACCGACCGGACGGAACCACCGGAACGACTCCGGGAGAAGCGGCGCGCCGACCGGCGGCGTCGCCTGACGGTCCTGGCCTTCCTCTCGCCGTGGATCATCGGCTTCCTGGTCTTCACCCTGTATCCGATCGTGAACTCCCTCTACTGGTCGTTCACCGTGAAGCGCTACGGGACTCCAGCCCGCTGGGTGGGGCTCGCGAACTACGAGTTGTTGTTCACCAACGACGACCTGCTCACATCGCTCGGCAACACCGCCTACCTGGCCATCTTCGGGATGCCCGTCCGGATCGGGATCGCCCTGCTGGCCGCGTCCCTGCTCGTCCGACCCCGCCGCGGCAACGGCGTGTACCGCGTCATGTTCTACGTTCCCTCGATCGTTCCGGCCGTCGCCAGCGGCGCGCTCTTCTTCTTCCTCCTCAAGGAGGGCGGTCCGCTGTCCGGACTGTTCAACCTGTTCGGGGCCGAGGCGCCGCTGTGGTTCCAGGATCCCCGTTGGGCCAAGCCTGCGCTCATCATGGTTGGCACCTGGGCGCTCGGCGACCTGATGCTGATCCTGCTCGCCGGCCTGGTCGACATCCCCACCAGCCTCTACGAGGCGGCTGAGCTCGACGGGGCCGGACGCTGGGCCCGCTTCCGGCACGTCACGCTGCCGATGATCAGCCCCGTCATCTTCTTCGTCGTCCTCACCGGGCTCATCGGCGTCCTGCAGAGCTTCGACCAGGCCTACGTGTTCAGCCAGGGCGCACGTGAGGGTCGGCTCACGGGAGAGCCGGGTGGATCGTTGCTCACCTACGCCATGCTGCAGCTCCGGCTCTTCCAGGATGGCCGGATCGGGTTCGCCTCGGCCATGGCGTGGGTCATGTTCCTCATCACGTTCGTGATCACGATGATCATGCTGGCGACGCGTCGCCGGTGGGTCCACACCGCCAACGAGGAGTGGGCGTGAGCCGGTCCCGCCGCCTGCTCGGCGTCGTGGGGCGCCACTCGGTCCTGATCGGGCTGGCCGTCATCTTCGCCCTGCCGTTCTTCTTCATGCTGCTGCAGTCCGTCACGCCGATCGCGGAGGCGAAGACGTCCGTGCTGTGGCCGTCGTCGTTCGACCTGGGCAACTACGCGGAGGTCTTCGACCGGGTCCCGCTGGCGCGCTACATCCGGAACACCCTCCTGGTGTGCGCCCTCGTCGTCACGGGAACGATCGTGAGCTGCGTCCCCGTCGCCTACGCGTTCAGCCACCTCCGGTGGCGCGGGCGCGGCGTCGTGTTCGTGCTGGTGCTCTCCACGATGATGCTGCCCTTCCAGGTCCTGTTCGTCAGCCAGTACGAGATCTTCTCGAACCTCGGCTGGCTGAACACGATCCTTCCGCTCGTCGTGCCGTCCTTCTTCGCCGACGCGTTCAGCATCTTCCTGCTCCGCCAGTTCTTCCTGACCCTGCCCGCCGAGACACTGGACGCCGCCCGCGCCGACGGTGCGAGCGAGTTCCAGGTGCTCACGCGCATCGTCGTCCCGATGGCCAAGCCGGGGATCATGGCGGTCGCGATCTTCCAGTTCCTGTTCGCCTGGAGCGACTTCTTCGGGCCGAACATCTACCTGTCCGACGAGGAGAACCTGACGCTGGCGGTCGGCCTGGTGCGACTCAACACCGCGGCGGCGCGACTGGGTGAGTCCAACCTGACGATGGCCGCCTCGGTCATCTTCGTCATGCCGCTGATCGTGGTCTTCTTCTTCGCCCAGAAGGTCTTCATCGAGGGCGTGACCCTGACGGGCACGAAGGGCTAGGACGCATGGCCCCCCCGGCATTTCCGGCCCACCCGGCCCTCCCGGCTGACACGATTCGGGCGGTCGAGGTCCAGTACTACCGGATCCCCCGGGAGCGCTGGGAGCTCATGCTGCTCCGCGCCGTGCAGTCCGGCGCCAACGCCGTGTCCACCTACATCCCCTGGATCCACCATGCGCCTGCGCCCGACGTGGTGGACCTCACCGGCGTCACGGCCCCTGAACGGGACCTGGTCGGCTTCGTGGAGCGCTGCGAGGCGATCGGGCTCGGGTTCATCGCCAAGCCGGGACCCTTCTGCGACTCCGAGATGATCGGCGGCGGTGTGCCCACCTGGCTGATCGAGTCCCACCCCGACTGGTGGGCCGTCCGCCACGACGGTCGCCCCCACCGGCACGGCGACTCCGACGACCCCCGCCTGGGCTACGACCACCCTGGCGCCGTTGCGGCGTCGTGTGACTGGATCCGGTCGGTGGGCACGGCGCTGGAGCCGTTCGCCGGCACCGGCGGCCGGCCCGGAACCCTGTGGGCGGTGCAGGTCGACAACGAGGCGCCCGGCGACGGCATGTGGATCCACGAGGACGGTGCCGCCCCGTCGCCGATCCGCGCCGACCTGGCCGACGTCGACCGGTGGCGCTCGTTCCTGTTCGGGCGCCACGGCGACGTCGACACGCTCAACCGGGCATGGGGCACCGGTTACTCGAGCCTCGACGAGGTGGCGTTCCCGGGGCCGTGGGAGCCGCCCGGATCGGTGGAGGCCCTGCGGCCGTGGATCGACCTGGACCGCTTCGCCGACCACCAGGTCGCCGTCGGGCTCGGGGCGTACGCCGCTGCCGTGCGGGACGTCCTCGGCGACCGGGTGCCGCTGTTCCACGACCTCCTCTGCATGCCGTGGCCGCTCGCAGGGATGCTGATCGACCCGACGGTGCTCGCCGACACCTGCGGATGGGTCGGCCAGAACGTCTACGCCGAGGGCGTCGATCCGGAGCGCATGATCGCCGGCACCGCCTGGTACCGGATGGACGAGGACGAGTACGTCCACCACGCGTGGTGGAGGACCCGGCTCTGCCACACGCTGTCGCCCGCCGGCCTCCCGCACCTGGTTCCCGAGATCTCGGCCCGACAGGCGTTCTACCTGCAGTGCTCGCTCGTCGGCGGCATGGACGCGCCGTGCATCTACGTGTTGCACTCCTCCGAACCCGAGCCCGTCGGCATCGGCGCGTTCCAGCGCTGGGCCGAGGAGGCGCCGGTGCTGGGGGACGGCAACGTGTTCGAGTGGTGGTGGAACCTGCGTTGCCTGTTCCTCTGCCTCACCGCTGGCGGCGCCGACCTGGCGGCCAGCCCGCTCGAGGCGCCGGTGGCGATCGTGACCGACCACGCCGGTGAGCGCGTCGCACGGTGGTCGGGTTCCATCCCCGGGGCCGGCTGGCCGACGGCGTCGCCGCTCGCCGAGGTGGCCTCGGCCTCGAACACCTCCGCAGCGGGACTCCGCGTGGCGCGTCGGCTCGTCGACGCCGGCGTCCCCTTCGACGTCGTCACCGCCGACCGGGATGACCTGGATGGCTACGAGGTCGTGATCGTCCCCGACACGCGCGTGCTCAGCCGGGCTGCGCACGCACGGCTCGCAGCGCTGGCCGCCGCCCACCCCGGCCGGGTCGTGCTGGACGGAGTGGCGCCCGAACTGGACGAGGACCTCCGTCCGCTCGGCCCGCTCGACGCGCCGGGGGGCCTGCAGGTCGACCGGCTCCCGGGCCGCCGGGACACCCCGGACGGGGTCGACGTCGGCATCCGGACGGGACCGTCGGGCCGTCGCTACGTCACGGTCGTGAACCGGACCGGCGACCGCGTGGAGCTGCGGGCCGACGGCGTGGAGGTGGCCGCCGGGGCGGCGTCGGTGACCTGGTTCGCGCACGACGCCGGTGCGGTCGTCGCAGCGCTGCTCCACGGCGAGGACGCCGCGGTCGGACCCGTCAGTTCGTCCCAGGGGCAGGTCGCCGTCGCGCTCCTCGGATCCGGGCCGGACGGATCGGGGGACCCCGTCTGGCACGTGATGGCCGACGAGCGGACCCGGGTTGCCCTGCCGGATGTGGCCGGGTCGCAGGCCGCCCGCGTCACCCTGGCCGGGGCGGTGTCCGACTCCGAACCGCTCGGAGCGGACGGACGGGTGCGGATCGTGACGCTGGACGACGCAGGCCGCACCGACCGGTACCTGGTCGGCCCGGCCGGGGCCGTGCGGTCCGTGGCCGACGAGCTCGCCGGCGTGGTGACGGCGTACATCCTCGACGCACTCGAGCGCGTCGAGGCCGAGGCCGCCGCGCTCGGACTGGCCGGCGCCGAGGTCGTCGACCGGATCCGCCGGATCCGCAGCGCCCGGGTGGCGGGCACCGCGACCGCAGAGGACCTCCGGCTGCTCGACCGGCTCACCCCGATCGCCGTGCGCGCCAACGACATCCGCCTGGGGGTGTCGTGACCGAGCCGCTCGTGCCCGACGACTGGGAACTGTCGGAGGCGCCCGACGGTCCGTGGCGGCCGGCCTCGGTCCCGGGCAACTGGTACCTGGACGGTGTCGACGGCCCCGAGGTCGTCTGGTACCGCACGCAGGTCGACGTCCCGCAGGTGTGGGCGGACCGACCCGTCGAGGTGCGGGTGGGCGCTGCGGACTACCGGGTGACGGTGCTCTGGGACGGAGCGGAGCTCGGCTCCCACACCGGCGGATTCGCGCCCTTCCACGTCCTCGCACCACCGGGGGCCGGACGGCACACCCTCGTCGTCCGGGTCGAGTGCCCCACCGACGAGTTCGGCACCGTCTGGCCGCACTCGAAGACGACCCTGCGCGGGGTGATGGGCCACCACGACGCACGACCCGGCAACTGGTCCGAGCGCGGCCAGGAGCGTTCCACCGGCGGCATCTGGGGTGGCGTCAGGTTGGCACCCCGTTCCGAGTGGACGATCAGGGGCGTCCGCACCGACACCACCCAGCGCGGCGCCGACGCCGACCTGGCCCACCACGTCGAGGTCGAACACGACGGGACGGGTCCGGCGTGGGTCCGCGTGGCGGTGAGCCTGGCCGAGGACGGCGGCGCCGGCGACGTCGTCCACCGCTCCTGGGTCGACACCTTCCTGGAGCCGGGGTGCACCCGGGTCACCGTCCGGGGTCCGCTGTCGACGCCGCGTTGGTGGTGGACCTGGGACCAGGGTGAACCGCACCGCTACCTGGCCCGGACCGAGGTGGTGCTCCTCGACGGGCCCCGTGCCGATCCGGTCGACGGCACCGTCGTCGCCCACGACGACCGCCTGGTCGGCGTCCGCACCGTCCGGGTCGGTGAGGACTGGATCTGGCACCTGAACGGACGACCCGTGTTCATCCGGGGGATGAACTACATCGGCGAGCAGTGGCTCTCGGCGCTGACGCCGGAGCGGTGCTCGGCCGACGTGGAGCTCGCGGTCGATGCGCACCTGAACCTGCTCCGGATCCACGCCCACGTGTGCCCACCCGCCTTCTACGACGCGTGCGACGCCGCTGGGGTGCTCGTCTGGCAGGACCTCCCCATGCAGTGGGGTTACGCGGACGTGGCCGAGACGTACCGCGTCGCCCGCCAGATGGTGCACGAACTCGTCGACCTGCACGGCTGGCGTCCGTCGGTGGCGTACTGGTGCGCCCACAACGAGTCGCCCTGGAACGAGCCGTGGATGGCCGACGAGGCCGGTGCGTTCGTGCCCGACCAGAACCAGCGGCTCGACCACGAGCTCGCCGCGTTGTTCCGGGAGCTGGATCCGACCCGCCCGGTGATCGCCAACTCCGGAGCCGGCGACGGCCACACCTACCCGGGCTGGTACTGGGGGACGTGGCGGATGGCCTCGGAGATCCCGGGCGGGGCGTTCGTCAGCGAGTACGGCGCCCAAGCCGTGCCGGACCTGGCGACGCTGCGCACCTTCCTGCCCGAGGGCGCGACCGCGGACGACTGGTCGTACCACGGCTTCCAACCCCACGAGACCAACCGGCACGTCGGTGTGAACCTGTTCACCCACAGCGCCGAGGAGATCGTCGAGGCGACCCAGCGCCATCAGGCCCGACTGCTGCAGTTCGCGACCGAGCACTACCGGCGGCGCAAGCGGGAACGGGTCCAGGGGCTGGTGCCGTTCATGCTGGTCGACCCGTGGCCCTGCATCAGCTGGTCCGTGGTCGACCACCTGCGCCGACCGAAGCCCGGGTACCACGCGCTGGCGCGTTCGATGCAACCGCTGCTGTGCAGCATCGAGGCCGCCGGCGACACCTACCCGGGCGACGATCCCTTCGAGCCGGAGCCGGTCGTGTTCGGCGTCTGGTTCGTCAACGACGGTCACCGGAGCCACCCGGGGTCACGGATCCACTGGCGGCTGGTGGAGGCCGATGGCGCCGAGGTCGAGTCCGCGTCGGGGCCCGTCGACGTCCTGGCCGACGCCGCCAGGCGCGTGCTGCAGGCCGGGCCCTTCGACCTCCCACCCGGCCGGTACGCCGTCGAGGGGTGGATCGACACCCCGGAGCTGGGACGGGTCGGCGACAACCGATGGGACTTCGAGGTAACGCCGCCCCCCGTCCTGCCGTCGACGAGCGGCGGCGCCGACCCTGGGGCGGAGGAGGCGTCGTGAGCCTGCGCATCGCCGTCCTCGGCTACGGGTTCATCGCTGACCTGCACACGCGGGCCGCGCGGGCCGCCGGTGCGACCGTCATCTCGGTGACCGGTCACCGGCCCGAGCGGGCGCTGGACTTCGCCCGGCGCCACGGCATCGGCCGGGCCGGCGACGACTGGGAGTCGGCCGTCGCTGCATCCGACGTCGACGCGGTCGTGGTCGGCACGCCCAACTCCCTGCACCACCCGCAGGCGCTCGCCGCGATCGCCGCCGGCAAGCACGTGCTGGTCGACAAGCCGATGGCGCTCGACACCCGACAGGCCGTGGAGATGTGCGATGCCGCCCGGGCTGCCGGTGTGACGATGTGTGTCGGTCACATGTGGCGCTACCGCGACGAGGTCGTGGCGTTGCGGGACCGGATCGCGGCCGGTGGGCTGGGCCGGGTGGTGCGCACCCGCGGCTACGGCGTGCACGCCGGCTGGGGTCCCTCGGGCTGGTTCCGGGATTACGACCTGTCCGGAGGCGGGGCGTTGATCGACATGGGCATCCACGCCATCGACACCGCCCGGTTCCTGCTCGGCGACCCGACCGCCGACCGGGTCGTGGCGTCGGTGGGGACGGGATTCGACGACCCCGCCGCCTCTCCGTCGGGTGACCCGCGCATCGACACCGATGCGGTCGTGCTCGTCGACTGGTCCGACGGGGTGCGCAGCGTGGTCGAGTCGGGGTGGTGGCAGCCGGTCCTCGACGGTGTCGAGGCCGAGACCGAGGTGTACGCGACGGGCGGTCACGCCCGGATCTGGCCGGCGTTCACCGCGGCGACACCGCCGCCGGCGGACTACGACCACTGTGCGCTCGACATGTACGCGGCGCAGATGGCCGACTTCGTGGCGTGTTGCGCCACCGGCCGCACCCCGGTGGCCTCCGCCGAGGTCGGCCTGGAGGCGGTCCGGATCGTCGAGGCGGCCTACTCCTCGGCTGCTGCGTACCCGGCCCGACCGCAGGGTCCTGCGCCGAGTGGGGAGGGAACGGCATCGTGAAGGTCTCGGTGGTCGGCGGAGGTTCGACCTACACACCCGAGCTCGTCGACGGGCTCCTGCGGCGCCGTGCCGAGCTCGACCTGGACGAGGTCGCCCTCGTCGACGTCGATGGGGACCGGCTCGCCGTCCTGGGGCCGCTCGCCACCCGCATGGCCGAGCGCGCCGCCCCCGGGGTGCGCGTCACCTGGGGGACCGACCTGGCGGCGGGCGTGCGCGATGCCGGATACGTGGTCAGCCAGATCCGCGTCGGGGGCATGGCCGCCCGGGAACGTGACGAGCAGCTCGGCCGGGAGTTCGGCCTCGTCGGCCAGGAGACCGTCGGCGTGGGCGGGTTCGCAAACGCCCTGCGCACCATTCCCGTCGCCCTGCGGATCTCGGAGGTGGTCGACGACGAGGCGCCGGACGCGACCCTGTTCAACTTCACCAACCCCGCCGGCCTGGTGACCGAGGCGCTGTGTCGTCACGGGCACGTGCCGACCGTCGGGCTGTGCAACGTGCCGTGGTCCACACAGGCCGAGATCGCGAAGGCCTTCGGTGTGACGCCCCAGGAGGTGGACCTGGACACGGTCGGGCTCAACCACCTCACCTGGACCCGACGAGTGGAGGTCGCAGGCGAGGACCGGACCGCCGAGGTGCTCACGGCGCTGCGCGGCCTGGTCGGCAAGCAGCTCTCCTCGGATGGTGAGCCCGAGTGGACCCGCGACACGATCGGGTTGATCGGTGCGATCCCGAACTACTACCTCCTCTACTACTACGAGACCGATGCGTGGATCCGGCACCAGGCGACGCACCCGACGCGGGCCGCCGAGGTGGCCGCCATCGAGGCGGAACTGCTCGTGAAGTATGCGGACCCCGAGCTGGCCGAGAAACCGGCCGAGCTGGACCAACGCGGCGGTGCGTACTACTCCGAGGCGGCGGCCGCACTCATGGCCGACATGGCGACCGATGCCGGCACCGTCCACGTGGTCAACGCGGAGAACCGGGGCGCGATCCCCGGGCTGCCGGACGACGTCGTCGTCGAGACCGCGGCGGTGGTGACCCGGCACGGTCCGGTGCCGCGTCCGACCGCACCGCTGCGGCCCGACGTCGAGGCGCTGGTGCGGACCATGAAGGCGGTCGAGCTGCTCACCGTGCAGGCGGCCGTCGACGGTGACGAGGAGGCGGCCCGTCTGGCGCTCCTGACCCACCCGCTCGGTCCACCCGCCCACCGGGTGGACGCGGTGTGGGAGCGGCTGCGCGAGGTCAACGCCGGGCTGTTGGGGTCACTCGATGGCTGACGCGCCCGACGACGGGGTCGTGGTCGGGATCGACGGCGGTGGGACCAAGACCGACGTGCTCGTCCTCGGCGTCGACGCCACGGTCCTGGGTCGGGCGGCCGGCGGCGGTGCCAACTGGGAGGGCATCGGCGTCGAGGCGGTCGGGGCGGTGCTCGACGAGCTGCTCGGCCACGCGCTCGACCGGGCGGGTGCCGGTCGGGACGACGTGCTCGCCTGGGCGTGCTGCCTGGCCGGTGTGGACTGGCCGTCGGATCCGGCGCGGCTCGACCCGGTGCTCGACGCCCTGGGTGTGGGCGGGGCGCGTCTCCTGTCGAACGACGCGTTCGCCGCCCTCCGGGCCGGCACGTCCGGGGGCGTCGGGTGCGTGTCGATCGCCGGGACGGGCGGGGTGTGCGCCGGGCGTGACCGATCCGGCCGCACGGCGCGCACCATGGGCGTCGGCATGGGGGAGGGGTCGGGTGCATGGAGCCTGGTCGGACGGGCGCTCGACGCCGTGGCCGCCGCCCACCACCACTCCGGTCCACCGACCGAGCTCAGCGACCGGTTCACCGCAGCGGCGGGGGTCGGCGACGTGCCCGCCCTGTTCGAGGGGGTGACCCGGGGCTCGGTCCACGTGGGCGCCGACCTGGCCGGCGCCGTGCTCGCCGCTGCGGCCGACGGCGACCCGGTCGCGGTCCAGGTGGCCACCGCGGTCGGCGACCAGCACGGCCGTGACCTGGCGGGACTGGCGGACCGCCTCGGACTCACCGACGAGCCGCTCGAGGTCGTGACGGCCGGCGGCGTCCACGTCCACGGCGACGGGGCGTTCCGTGACGCGTTCCGCGCCGCGGTCCTGGATCGGGTGCCCGCCGCGGGATTCCACCCGTTGGAGGCCCCGCCCGTCGTCGGTGCCGCGCTCCTGGCCCTGGAGGCGGCCGGGCTCCCGGGCGAGCCGGTCCGGGCGGATCTCCTGCGCGTCGTCGGGAGCGGATCGTGACGTCACTGTGCCCGGCGCCGCGGTGGGCGAGCTGGTCCGACGACGGACCCGAGCCGGAACCCCCCCCGCATCCCGAGGCGTACCGCCTCGCGGTCCGCGGCGGCGCCGCCGCCATCACCGCATCGAGTGAGCTCGGCGGGTTCCGGGCGGCGACCACGCTCGAGCAGCTCCGCCGGTCCGGGCCGGTCGACGACCTGACGATCGTCGACTGGCCCGAGTTCGACCGTCGCGCGGTCCTGTTGGACGTCGCACGGGGACGGGTGCCGACCATCGACGAACTCGCCACCGCCTTCGGTCGCTTCGCCGAGCTGAAGTACACCCACGTGCTGATGAACCTGGAGGCGAGCTTCGACCACCCGGGTCTCGAGCAGGTCTGTCGCCCGCACGACCCCTACACCGTCGACGACGTCCGCCGGCTCGTCGAGCTGGCCCGTGGGTGCCACCTGGAGCTCGTGCCGGTGCAGGCCTCGCTCGGACACCTGGAGCACTTCCTGGCGCACCCCGACCTGGCCCACCTGGCGGCGCTGCCCGGCGGCTACCGGACCCCTGACGGTTCGGGGCACGAACCGCCCGCCTGCCTGGACCCGGACCAGCGCCAGTCCTTCGAGCTCGCCGCTGAGCTGGTGGCCAACGTGGCCCGGGCGTTCGATCCCTCTGTGGTGCACGTCGGCATGGACGAGCCGATCGACCTCAACCCTGCCGTGTGGGACGCGATCTTCGACGTGCCCGGGGCGCCGGTCCCATGGGCCGAGGTCGACGGCGGCGGGTTCTGCACGCCACTGCCGGCGGACCGGGTGGGCGACTACGCGGGGTGGATCACCCGGCTGTGCTCCCTGCCCGAGCTCACCGACCGGGAGGTCATGATGTGGGGTGACGTCGTGGCGCCGCATCCCGACCTGCTCGACGCGATCCCACCCCGGGTCACCCTGGTCGAGTGGGGCTACGAGGCCGGGCACCCCTTCGACGCCCGGCTCAGCCGAATCACCGAGGCCGGCCGCCGCTGCTGGGTGGCGGCCGGCACCTCCGGCTGGTCGTCGATCTCGGGTCGGACCACCAACATGTCGGCCAACGTGCGGGAGGCCGTGGCGGCGGCGCAACGGCACGGGGCCGAGGGAGTCGCGGTCACCAGCTGGGAGGTGCTGCCGTCCGTCTCCGACTGGCCCGGGTTCGTGTGGGCCGCGTCCCTGGCCTGGAATCCCGACCGGCCCGTCGATCCGGCCGCCGCGCTCGACCTGGTCGTCGCCCGAGGATCGGGACTGGGTGAGGTCTGGATGCTCCTCGGCGGCGTCCACGACCACGTGGTGCCGGGCACCCCCGAGACGGGGGCCGTCTCCGAGATGTTCCGCACCGGCGGATGGGCGGCGGTGGGCCTGGCGCTCCGTGGGCTCCGGCGAGAGTCGCTGGACCGGGTCACCGAGGACCTGGACGCGGCCGGTCGCCGGCTGGACGGGGCGACCACGGGGGCGGTCGACGGTCCGATCCTGCGCGACGAGCTCCGCTGGGTCCGCGACGCGCTCCGGTGGGGCGTCGCAGCGGCTCGGTTCCGTCTGGAGTGGCCCGATCCGTTGGCCAGCCCGGGCTGGTTGATGCCCGAGCACGAACGACTCGTGGCCGAGCACGCCCGCCTCTGGCGGCTCCGGAACCGCCACGGGGGTTACGACCGGGTCGCCGCCGGCCTGGTCGCCACACGAGGAGGTCTCTGAGGTGGCATCCATCACGCTGGACCACGTGTCCAAGGTGTTCGACCAGGATGGCCGGGGCCGCGGACAGCGAACGCTCGCCGTCGACGACGTGCACCTCGAGATCGCGGACGGCGAGTTCCTGGTCCTGGTCGGGCCGTCCGGGTGCGGCAAGTCGACGCTCCTGCGGATCATCGCCGGCCTGGAGCGGGCGACCGAGGGCGGGGTGTACCTGGGCGACCGGGACATCACCTACGTGCCGCCGCGGGATCGGAACCTGGCCATGGTGTTCCAGAACTACGCGCTCTACCCGCACATGACCGTGCGACGGAACCTGGCGTTCAGCCTGCGACTCCGCAAGGCGCCGAAGGCCCAGATCGACGCGACGGTGGACCGGGTCGCCTCGATGCTCGGCCTCGAGGAACTGCTCGACCGGAAGCCGGGGCAGCTGTCGGGCGGCCAACGCCAACGAGTCGCCATGGGTCGCGCGCTGGTGCGAGAGCCCGCCGCGTTCCTGATGGACGAGCCGCTGTCGAACCTGGACGCCAAGCTCCGCGTCACGATGCGGGCGGAGCTCGCCGACCTGCACCAGCGGACCGGGACCACCACGGTCTACGTCACCCACGACCAGATCGAGGCGATGACGCTCGGGCACCGGGTGGCGGTGCTGCGCAACGGTGTGCTCCAGCAGTGCGACTCGCCCCCGGTCCTGTTCCACCGTCCGGCCAACCTCTTCTGCGCCACCTTCATCGGATCGCCCGAGATGAACCTGGTGGGCGCGTCGCTGCGCAGCGGCGTGGCCGAGTTCGCCGGGGTCCGACTCCCCATCGGGTCCGCTGCGCCCGCCGGTCCCGACCGCGACTGGGTGCTCGGTGTCCGCCCGACGGACCTGGTGCTGCCGGTGGGTGCTCCCGGTGCCCCGACGATCCCGGCGCGCATCGACCTGGTCGAGCACCTGGGTGCGCAGGTGCACGTCACGTTCTCCCTGGACGCCCCGCCGGTCCACCCGGACGTGACCAGCGAGGACGAGGAACTCGAGGTGGCGGCGACGCGCAGCGACCGCGCGGTCTGGACCGCGGAACTGCCCGACGGCACGGGCGTCGCCGTGGGCGATGAACTGGACCTGGCGATCGTCGTGGAGCGCCTGCACTGGTTCGATCCGGTGACCGGCGAGCGCGCCGCCGGGGTGTGACGGCGAGCGCGCCGCCGGGGTGTGACGGCGAGCGCGCCGTCAGCCGGTGCCGGTGTTGCGGTCGTCGCCGCCGAAGCGCACCCAGTCGCCGATCGCGTCGGACGATGTGGGGAGGTCCCAGACGATCAGGCGCCCGTCACGGCGGACGACGCTGACCTCGGCGGTTCCGTCGCCGTCCCAGTCGCCGAATCCGGGTGTCCCGACCACCCAGCCGCCCGTCAGCTTCGGCCATCCGGCCGGCTGCGGACCCTTGGAGCCGAAGGCGTCGATGGTCTGGATGCCGTTGCCGGCCACCACCTCGTTGCGGCCGTCTCCGTCGACGTCGGCGATCGCCGGCGTCACGAAGAACGCCAGGTCGGCGGTCACCCTGGGGAAGCCGGGAACGATCCCGCCATCCCGGCCGCGCCACACCGTCATCTGCGGATCGGCGTCGGCCTGGCGGTTGGGGGCCAGGGCGTCGATGGCCCGTCGGAGGCCGCTGGTCGGACCGGCGATGTCGAGCCCGGTCCTGGACACGATCCGTCCGAGGGCCGGCCCGCCGAAGGCGCCGAGGATGGCCTCGGTGTCGGTGGAGTTCGTGCCCGGGGGAGCGGCGTCGAACCAGTTCAGGCCGAACGCGATGTTGGTCGGCCCGCCGTAGGCGGAGGAGCCGTCGCGTTCGAAGACCCGGTACTGGCCGGCGGCGGACACGGCCACGACCTCGGGTTGCCCGTCGCCGTCGACGTCACCCACGGCCGCCTGGATGGCCACGCCCTGGCCGATCGCCGGGAGGATCTGCAGGATCGCCATGGGCACTGCGACGGGCCAGCCCGGCACGTAGGCGCGGTCGTCGGGGTGGACCGGCGACCGGTCCCGGCCGGTCGGGTTCTCGGTCCCGTAGGACGAGACCGCGTACAGCCGGGAGTTGCCGGCCCCGATCCCCGGGAAGATGTTGATCGGCTCGTTGTACTGCTCCTGGGCGCCGATCACGATCTCGGGCCGTCCGTCGCCGGTCAGGTCGGCGAGCGCCGGGGTGGCGGTCAGCTCGCCTCCCTGTCCCGTGTACGTCGGGCTGCGGAAGGTGATCCGCTCGGAGACAGGGTCGACCGCGGTGATCCGATTCGGGTCGACGAGCAGTACCGGGAACCCGGACACACCCGAGCCGTCATGGTGGAAGGCGTAGACGTGCCGGTCCTGGGCCGCGACCACGATTTCCAGGTCGCCGTCGTCGTCGAGGTCGCCGAGCGAGGCGCCGCCGAGGATGCCGGGCTTCATCCGGTTCCGCAGGTCGGTGTCCGCTTCCCGGCTGAAGGTCGGGTCGGTCTGGGCCCGGGCCTCGACGGTCCCGTCCGCACCGATGATGCTCACGCCGCCGTCGAGGTCGGTCACGACCACCTCGGAGGAGCCGTCCCCGTCGACGTCGGCGACCGCCGGGGCGCCGACGGAGATGGCGCGTCCGGGGGTCGGGATGCCGTCGGCGAGCACGGTCGGGGACTCCTCGTTCCAGTACGGGGCCGGGAGCGTGCGGGCGGGCCAGCCGGGCAGCTGCGAACCGTCGGCCCGGATCGCCCGTACGACGCCGTCGTCGGAGGAGAGCACGACCTCGTCGGCCCCGTTGCGGTCGAGGTCGGCGAACACGGGTGAGGACGTGCCGGTCCCGGCGATGCGCGTGTAGGCCTCACGGTCCGGGTCCTCGTGAACCTGCACCACCCGGTGCATGGTGCCGACCTGGCCGCGGTCGTCGGTGACGACCACCCGGATCCGCACGGTGAAGCGGTCGGGGAGCGGCCTCCCCGTGGCGTCGGACGGTGTGCCCCGACCGCCTTCGGGGAGGGCGGCGGCGACCTGGGCCAGGTCGATGGTGCCGAGCACGCCATCGACCGGTGCGGTCAGGCCCGCCCGCTGCTCGACCACCCGCCACTCGTCCACCGCCGGGAACGGGCCGGTCTGCAGGCCGGTGGTCCACTCGACCCGGTACGAGTAGGACGACGCCCGCACGGCGGCCACGCGGCCCCGGACGTCGACGGTTCCGGTGACGGGCAGCGTCTCGAAGAACTCCGGGCCGACGATGTCGGCCTCGGGCGGGATCCGCCCGTCGACCACGGCGGCGACCGACTCGTACAGGTTGATCTGGCCGTAGCCGTGCGTGGCGTCCCACCCCTTTGCGGTCGGGAACCGCGGTTGGCCGAACTGGTCGGTGAACTCGTTCGCCGGATCCACGCTGTTGGGCGTGGCGAAGTCGATGTCGTCGGCCCCGGCCCGCACCAGCTGGGCGGTCTCGTTGGCGGACAACACGTTGTGGCCCGGCCCGACGACCCCGCGGGCGACCAGGTCGGGGTGTGGTGCCACGCCGGCGTTGCGGGCGGCGGCGTTGATCAGGCCGAGCATCCCGGCGCCGTTGCCCGTGGCCTCGGAGGAGCAGCCGGTCGAGGGAACCGACACCCACGCGATGCCGCCGAAGTTGGTGCATCCGTTGACCAACTGCGCCTCCCGCCGGCCGCCCACGAACTTCGAGATGGTCGACAGGTCGGGGAGCTCGGTGATCGAGTTCATGGGGATGGTGTGGTTCATGGCAGCCGGCAGGTTCGGGTGCTGTGACTGCTCGTCGGCCATGGACGCGGCGATCGGCACGCCGCGGTGGTACGCCGCATCGACCGCCGCCTGCGCCTGCGGCGGGTTCGAGATGGCGCCGAGTGCCTCGAGGATCACGTCGGCCCCGGCGTCGAGGCCGAAGATCACGCCGGCGGCGAACCGGCCTCCCTCTGCGATGAACGAGTCGGCGACCCGGACGTGGAGGAGTAGGCACTCGGGGCAGGTGCCGTACTCGTTCGCTCCGTCGTGCGCCCCGGCGGCGTCCCGGGCCTCGCCCGACCCGTGCCCGTACTCGACGTCGTCGTTCGGGTTGTTGTCGTCGTTCTGCAGGTCCCAGCCGGAGATGTCGTCGACGTAGGAGTTGCCGTCGGCATCGGTCCCGTCGCTGAAGGTGAGGATCAGGTCCTCGGGGTCCAGGAACCCCGAGGCGTTGAGGTCCGTGACCCTGGGGTCGTCCTCGAAGTCGGTGATCGTGAACCGGCCGTCACCGTTGGCGTCGTCGGGGTCGGCCCCGGATCCGGCCGGGATGGGCGTCGGCAGTTCGCCGGGGTTGATGTAGGTCTTGTCGACCAGGTCAGGCATCTTCTCCTCGGAGCGCCACTGGACGCCGGAGTCGAGCACGGCGATGACCACGTCGGCCCGGCCGCGGTCCAGGGTCCACGCCAGGTCGGCGGCGGCACCGACCTGGCCGCACAGCCGGTGTGGTGAGTCGGCGGTGGTCTCGTCCCGGAACGAACCGAATCGATACTCGTCGTCCTTCCACTCCGCCGGCCGGGTCGGGGTGAGTCCGTCGTAGCGCCACCGCAGGCAGTCCAGGTGGGCCGGCAGGAGGGGCGTGCCGGGTGCGGGCACCGGGGTGTCGGGTCGGGGCGGTCGGGGTGTCGGGGTGCAGGCGGCCGCAACCGCGAGGGCGACGAGTGCCACGATGGCGGTGGACCACCACCGTCGGTTCGGATGGCGGCGGGATCGGCCGCGTCGTCCCGGTCGCTCGTCCGCTCGGTGCATCGCCCGCTTCGCCACCTGACTCCCCCCGGCCGGTTCGCCCCGGCCCGGCCGGTGCGCCACCGGCCCTGTCGATCCCGGGCGGCGTACCGCCCAGAGGCTCAGGGTAAAGGTTCCTGACAGTCCTGTCACGGCTGTCGCCCGCTCAGACCGGCACCCCCCAGCGGGCCAGGACCTCGGCGGTGCCGTCCACGTCGGTGTGCTGGTGTGCCGCCAGCCCGGCGGTGCGGGCTCCCTCGACGTTCTCGACCAGGTCGTCGATGAACAGCGTGCGCGATGGTGGTGAGCCCAGCCGGTCGCAGACCAGCGTGAAGACCGCCGGGTCGGGCTTGGCGATCCCGATCTCGGCGGTGTTGAACACCACGTCGAACTCGTCGAGCAGGTCCAGCACGTGCAGGTCGCGGCGCAATCTGGTGGTGCCGTTGGACAACAGCGCGACCGTGGTCACGGCGCGCACCCGGCGGAGCACCGAGAGCATCTCGACGTCGACCCGTCCGACGTTGGCCTCCCACTCGTCGAGCGCCGGCTCGGCCCTCGGGCCGTGGACCGCGACCACGCGGCGTCGGATCTCGTCCATCCACTCCCGGTAGGTGAGCTGCCCCGTCGTCGCCGCCCGGCCCAGGTCGGGCCCGAACGCGACGTCCAGGATCGAACGGGCGGGGAGCCCGTGGGCCACCTCGACCTCGTCGAGCTCATCGTCGTTCCAGTGCCGGATCACGCCGTCCAGGTCGAACACGACGGTGCCGACACCGGTGGTCCAACCGGGGTCGGCACCGTCGCCCCCGGACCCGCGATCGGCGGTCGCTCCGGTTCCCGGTTCCGACACGTCCGATCAGCCCGTGGCGAGCGACCGCAGCAGCGCCGCGTGCTCGTCCAGCGTCGGCACGTCCAGGCCCTCGACCTTGCCGGCGTCGTCCCAGCGCCGGAGCCGGACCGCGCGGTCGTGCTCCGGTTCGGCGACGAAGGCCGCGACCTCGTCGGGATCCATCGCCCCACCCTGTCGGGCCAGGCTCGCGGTGGATCCGGCCGACAACCCCTCGAGCACCCCCGGTTCGACGGCGACCAGGTAGCGCTTGGCGCGCACGTGCCCGGCGATCGGTTCCGTCACGCCGGGCCCGAACAGCGAGGCGAGCCATGCCGACCCGCGCGCCTCGTGGTGCAGGTCCGCGGCGGCGGGACCGTCGGCGCCGTCGCGCAGGTGGAGCAGGTGGCCGACGTCGTGGAGGAGCGCGGCGGCGACCAGCTCGTCATCGGCCCCGTCGCGCCGGGCCAGCGCCGCGCACTGCAGGGCGTGGTCCAGCTGGGTGACGACCTCGTCGTAGCGGTGGGTGCCGAGCGTCCGGTACAACCCGAGGACCTCGTCGAGCGAGGCCGCCGGCGGCTCCGACATCTCGTTGCCCGTGGGCCGCTCGGTCACGGCGTGTCCTCCGGCACCGCCACGCCGCGGAAGTCGTTGATGAGTGACACGCGCACCATGCCGTCGGAACGTCCCCCGCTCCGGAACGCTGCGATCTTCTCGGCGTAGTACTCCTCCCGCAGGTCGCCCTCGGCCGCTGCGTTGTAGGTGGGGTACAGCGCCCGGCGGGGCGTGTCGGTCGTGTTGGGTCCGCTGCGGTGCGGTGTCCGGGAGTGGAACCAGAGGGTCTGGCCGGCGCGGACGGGCACGGTGGTCCACGTCATCGACTCGACCAGTTCGTCGACGATCACCCCGTCGTCCATCTCGTAGAGCTCGTGGTGGGCGCCCGAGACGACCTCGAGGCAGCCGTTCTCGGCGGTCGCATCGTCGACGGCGACCATGCAGCTGACGTGTGACTCGATGAACGGGTAGGCGGGGGCGTCCTGGTGTGGCGCGTAGCCGGCGCCGCCCGGGAGCTTGTAGTTGATCTTCTCCTTGTAGAGCACCGCGGGCTGGCCGAGCAGGTTGGACGCGATCCCGACCATGGCGCCGGTGCGCAGCAGGTCGTGGAGGCCCTGATGGAACGGGGTGAAGTTCTCGGTGCGGCACAGGGCCGGGCCGTGCTCGGTCAGCTCCCGGTGGTGCAGCCAGTCACCGCCGTCGAGTGGCCACTCGGCGACCTCCTCGACCCAGGTGCGGACCCACCCGGCGCCGTCGGGGCCCAGCGTGTCGGTCAGTACCCACCCGTGCTCGGCGAAGTGGTCGGCCGAGGCGCGGTCGGTGCCGGCGAGCACCGTGGGTCCCGAGGTGGTGGACGCATCCGGATCCTGCACGCCGCCAGTGTCGCAGGTCCGACGTGCCCCGTCACCGCCGGGCCGCGCCGGGCCGTCAGGAGCCCAGGGCGCGTAGTCCGGCGAGCACCGAACCGGTGCCGTCGACGAAGCGGTCGACGTCGTCGTCCGTGGTCGACCACCCGACCGAGGCCCGCAGTGACCGGTCGGCGTCGACCCCCATCGCGGCCAGCACCGGAGACGGTTCCAGGGCCTCGGACGAGCAGGACGAACCCGAGTGGACCGACACGCCGAGAGCGTCGAGCCCGAGCAGCACGGGTTGGGGTTCGACGCCGCTGAGTCCGAGGCACACCAGGTGCGACAGCGACCCGTCGGGGCCGGCCCCGAGCACCTCGACGCCGTCGGCCGTCTCCGCCCACGACCGGATCCGGTCCGTCTGTCGCCGGGCCTGGGCCGTCCACGACGCAGCCGTCTCTGCCAGTTCGGCGGCCGCCGCACCCAGCCCGATGATGCCGAGGACGTCCTCGAGTCCGGCCCGACGGGCCCGCTCCTGGTCGCCACCGACGAGCAGTGGGGGGATCCGCAGCCCCCGCCGGACGATGAGTGCACCCGTTCCCGGGGGCGCACCGAACTTGTGCCCGGAGACCGAGACCAGGTCTGCCCCCAGGTCGCCGAGGTGGAGCGGCACGCGCCCGGCCGCCTGGGCGGCGTCGACGTGGACGAGCACCCCCCGTTCGCGGCAGGCCTCCACGACCCGGTGGACCGGCTGCAGCGTCCCCACCTCGTGGTTGCCCCACTGCAGGTGGACCAGGGCCGTGTCCGGCCGCACCGCGGCCAGGAGCGCGTCGGGGTCGACCCGCCCGGTCCGGTCCACGCCGATGACGGTGTGCGGACCGCGCTCGGCCCACTGGCGGACCGCCGAGTGCTCGACCGCCGCGAGCACCACGTGGGTGCGCTCCGGGTCCCGGGCCCGGGCCCCGTGACTGGCGGCGGCGATGGACTCCGTGGCGCCCGAGGTGAACACGACCTCCCGCGGCCGGCAACCGAGCCAGGCGGCGACCTGCTCGCGGGCGTCCTCCAGCGCCACGCGGGTCCGCATGCCGTCGTGGTGGATCCGGCCCGGGTCGCCGGCCACGCCCGGTGCGTCCAGCCACTCCATCAGCGCCGTCCGGGCGGCGGGCAGCAGCGGTGAGGTCGACGCGTGGTCCAGGTAGGCGCGTCGTGGTTCGTCCACCCGGGTCGTCTCAGTCGTCGACGGCGGTCACGCAGTGGTCGTCGCCGCTCGGGAGCGACGACGTCAGGTCGACGCTCGTCTCCCCGTAGAGGGTCTCGAGCATCCCCTTGACCATGCCCCGGTCGACCGCGCAGATGACGGGGTGCTCGACCGCCGCCTCACCGAACGGGCAGTGCTCGGTGACGATGCGCAGCTCGGCACCGTCCTTCTCGGCGTGGGCGGCGAACCCGTGGGCGGTCAGGGCGTCGGCCACCGTGTGCAGGGCCGCCCGGAAGGACCGGGTCCCCGTCTGGCCGGCGGTCGCAGCCATGGAGCGCCCGTACTCCTCGCCGACCTCCTCGGCGAGCGCGGTCGCCCGTTCGGGTCCCAACGCGGCGAGCGCCCGACCGAGCAGTTCCAGGAGCACCTCGTCGTGGCGGACGGGCACGTCCAGGCTCACCTCGTCGCTCCCGGTCCGGTAGCGCTTCGACGGCCGGCCGGCTCCACCGGCCGGCCGTTCGGTCGACACCTCCAGGTACCCTCCCGCGGCCAGCTTGTCGAGGTGGTGGCGGGCGACGTTGGCGTGCAGGTCGAAGTGCTGGGCGACCTCGGACGCGGTGACCCCCTCTGCGGCGCCGTGGGCGAACAGGTAGATCTCCCGTCGCGTCGGATCCCCGAACGCAGAAGTGATCGCCGTCACCGCGGAGGAGAAGTCGGTCGGGCTCAACGACGTCACCCGCCCAGCGTACCGCCGGGTCGCCGGCCCGGCCGGGGCGGGTGGCTTGCCGAGCGGCGCCGTGTGGGGCGATGCTCCGGAGCGTGACCACCACCCGTGACGACGTGATCGAGGCCCTCCGTCCCATCGAGGACCCCGAGCTCCACCGCTCGATCGTCGAGCTCGAGATGGTCCGTGACGTCGTCGTGGACCTCCCGCTCGTCCGGGTGCAGGTGGCCCTCACCATCCCCGGGTGCCCGCTCAAGGCCGAGATCCAGACCCGCGTGACCGACGCCGTCGAACAGCTCCACGGTGTCGACGCCGTGGAGGTCGACTTCACCTCCATGACCGATGACGAGCGGGCGGCGCTCCGCGAGCGACTCCATGGGGATCCGGCCTCCACCGCCGGGTCCCAGCAGTCCCACGGTCACGCCGAGGGCCGGGCCATCCCGTTCGCGGACCCCGGGTCGCGGACCCGGGTCCTGCTCGTCGCGTCGGGCAAGGGTGGGGTGGGGAAGTCGTCGGTGACGACGAACCTGGCCGTGGCGCTCGCCCAGCGCGGCTCCTCGGTCGCGGTCGTCGACGCCGACGTCTGGGGGTTCTCGATCCCGGCCATGCTCGGCGTCGACCGGGCCCCGGTGCTGATCGACAAGATGATCGTGCCCCCGGAGGCCCACGGCGTCCGCTGCATCTCCATGGGCTTCTTCGTCGAGGAGGACCAGCCGGTCATCTGGCGTGGCCCGATGCTCCACAAGGCCCTCGAGCAGTTCCTGACCGACGTCTACTGGGATGAGCCCGACTTCCTGCTCGTCGACCTGCCCCCCGGGACCGGTGACATCTCGATCTCGCTGTCGCAGTTCCTGCCCCGGGCCCAGGCGGTGGTGGTGACCACACCCCAGCCGGCGGCCCAGCGCGTGGCCCAGCGGGCCGGCACCATGGCCGAGAAGGTGCACCTCGACGTGGTCGGCGTGATCGAGAACATGTCGTGGTTCACCGGCGACGACGGCGTCCGCTACGAACTGTTCGGCGCCGGCGGTGGGGCCGAGCTCGCCGCCCGGCTGGAGGTGCCGCTCCTGGGTCAGGTGCCCCTCGTCCCGGAACTGCGGGAGGGCGGGGACTCGGGCCGGCCGATCGTGGCCGTCGACCCCGACGCCGAGGCCTCCGGGGCCTTCCGGTCGATCGCCGAGCGGCTGGCCGTCGAGCTCGCCCCGACCCGCCGGACCAACCCAGAGCTCCGGATCCTCTAGCCCCGGGGATCCCGGAGCGGAGATTCCACCGGCGGTCCAAACCTGCACGGCCGTTGCGTCGTGTCACCATGGCGATGGCCATGACCGAGCACGATCCGGGGGTGCCCCCGATCGCCCCCGTGCCCGTTCCCGGACGGGGTGCGTCCTTCGACCAGGTGTTCCTGGAGTCCTACCCGCGCCTGGTCCGCAGCCTCACCCTGGTCTGTCGTGGTGACGCCGAGGCCGCGGCCGACTGCGTGGCCGACGCCTTCGAGCGGGCGTTCGTGCGCTGGCGGCGGGTGTCGCGTCTGGACGACCCGGTCGGCTGGATCCGGCGGGTGGCCATCAACCGGGCCACCGACGGCGGCCGCCGCCTCCGGAGGCGTGACCGGGCGATCGAGCGGCTGGCCTCGACGACCCCGACGAGCGTCGATCCGGTCGAACCGGCGGACCGGTCCCTGGCCGACGCCGTGGCGGCCCTGAGTCCGCAGCAGCGGGCCGTCGTCGCCCTGTTCTACGTGGACGACCTGTCGGTCGCCGACGTCGCGGCCACCATGGAGCTGAGCGAGGGCGCGGTGAAGTACCACCTGCACCAGGCCCGCGAGCGGCTCCGCACCTCCTGGACGCCGAACGGTTCGGCGTCCGAATCAACGAACCGTCACGACGGAGCGAGACCATGAGCGACGACGACACCTTCGATGACATCCTCCGAACCCACCTGGGCGCTCCGGGGGTCGACCCGATCGGCGTCGGCGCGGCGACCGAGCTCGAGTCCCTCATGGGCCGCTTCGAGGCGGCTCGCCGTCGTCGCCGGGCCGCGGTCGGAGCGACGACCACGATCGCCGCCCTGATCGTGCTCGCAGCGGGCGCCTTCGCGCTCGGTGGCCCGGGCCAGCAGGTCGACGTCGGTCCGGCCGATGGCGACCCGCCCGTCACGGCTCAGGCGCCGACCACGGTGCCGAGCACCGTGCCGACCACGCTGCCGGCACCGGTCCCGGCACCCCTCCCGCCACCCCTCCCGCCGCCGGTCCCGACCCCGGGCGCCGTGTCGCCGCCGGCGGTGCCCGGCGACGACGGGGGAGCCTCGGGTGGGGTGGACGACTCCGGCGGCTCGTCCGGCGGTACGTCGGGCGGGTTCGGCTCCGGTGGTTCCACCTCCGGCTCGAGTGGTGGTTCCGGCGGCGGCTCGGGTGGCGGCAGCGGCTCGGGCGGCGGTTCTGACGACTCGTCCGGTTCGGGCGGTGGTGGATCCGACGATTCGGGGGCCGATGACTCCTCCGGCTCCGGCGGTGGCGGCTCCGATGACTCCGCCGACGACTCGGGGGGTTCGGGCGGCGGCTCGGACGACTCGGTCATGGATGACTCGGGCCGGGGTCGGGGACGCGGCCGCGGCGGCGACGACTGAACGGCGGTCGCTCCCGGCCGTCCGGCACGGCCGTGGCCACCGGCCGGTGGGTTCGCGGTCAGGAAATCCGCAGCGGGGCCAAACCTCCGGGGACGCTGTGGCGTGTCCCCCCCGTTCGCACCGGGGCCTTCCCGGTGCGGAGCCGGGAGGTTCCCGGTTGGGATCCGGGCGGGGCCCGGGGGAAGTGGGTGCCACGTGAACGAGCCAGTGCACGACGACGAGCAGTCCGGCGCCGCCGGGTCCGACGAGGTGGCGGGTACGCCACGGCGCCTCCTGCAACGAGCGGGGACCGGGGCGGTGGCCACGGTCGTCCTGGCCGGAGTCCTGCTCGGCGGGCTGACCGCCGCCGGCGCCGTGGGCGGCCTGCCGGGGGTGCTCGACGACTCACCCGAGTCCACCACGACGTCGAGCACCTCGACGGTGCCTGAGACCACGACCACGACCGAGACGACGGTGGCGCCTCCCACCGTTCCTGCGCCTCCGACCCGGGTCATCGACGTACCGGGCGTCGGTCAGGTGGTGATCCTGGACGGCCCGGTCCCGACCGTCATCTCGGTCACGCCGCTTCCCGGATACACCTTCCAGCCGGACGACGACCCGGGAGAGCCCGGTGAGCTGCACCTGAGGTTCTTCGACGCCTTCGGCGGCCGGATCGACGTCCAGGCCGAGTACGAGGACGGCCAGCTCCGGGTCCGGATCCGTGACCGTCGGATCGAGGACGCCGATCGCCGCGACGAGGACGGCGACCGACGAGGTGACGACGGCACCGGCCGGGACGACTCCGACGACGACTCGACCGGCACCGATGACTCCGGACGGGGTCGCGGTCGTGGCGGGGACGACCGGTCGGGTGGTTCCTCGGGCGGCGGCTCGGGGTCGGCCGGTTGGGGTGCACCGGGTTCCTCGGGCGGCGGCTCCGGTTCGGCTGGTTCGGGTTCGGGCTCGTCGAGCTCCGATGACTCGGGTGGCCGGGGCCGAGGTGGTGACGACTCGGGTTCCGACGACTCCGGTGGTGGCTCCGGTGGCCGGGGCCGGGGTGGTGACGACTCCGGTGGCGGACACTCGGGTTCCGATGACTCCCGTGGCCGCGGTGGTGACGACTCCGGCGACGAGGACTGATCGATCCCGGGGCGGCAGACTCTCCCGGTGCGCAGACGCCGGGGACCGGACCAGACGGGTCGGATGATCATCCTGCAGGTGGCGGTCACCCTCGTGGTGGCCGCCACCGTCGCGTGCGGGAGTGACGGCCCGGCAGCCACCCCGACCGGAGCGGGCCCAGGTGCTCGGCCCGAGGTCGTGGTCGACGGTCTCGATCGCCCGACGCAGTTCGTCCCGCTCGAGGACGGCCGATTCGTGGTCGCCCAGCTCGCCGGGGACGAGGACGCCGGACGCGGGCAGGTCGTGCTCACCGGAGCCGGCAGCCCACCACAGGTCCTCCTCGACGGCCTGGACGTCCCCACCGGCGTGGCGCTGGCCGACGGGCGGCTGTGGGTGATGGAGGCGACCGCCATCTCGGTGGCCGACTGGGCCGGTCCGGGCTCGATGCCCGGTCCATTGCGCCCGGTCCGTCCGGGACTCCAGGGCAACGGTCGGAGTCAGGGGTCGCTCACGGCCCTGGAGGACGGCCGGATCCTGTACGCGACGACCGGCACGACACGCGGTTCCGGGGGTGCCGCCCCCGGCACGGGCACGCTGTGGTCCCTGGACCCGGCGACGGACCGGTCGGAGCCGGTTGCGGTCGGCGCCAAGAACGCGTACGCGACCGCTGTCGACGCCGACACGCTCGGCGTGACCGAGATCGGCGACGCCGCGGTCCCGCCACCCGATCTGCTCGTCGAGATCCCCGTTCCGGCGCCGGGTTCGACCGCCGTCGACCTGGGCTGGCCGTCGTGCCGGCCCGTCGTCGACTGTCCCGGCGTCGTGACCCCGGCCGCATCGTTCCCGCCCGGCGCCACGCCCACCGGTATCGCGGCCGACGATGGCGACTGGCTGGTGGCCCTGTTCAGCGAGGGGCGGATCGTCCGGGTTCCGCGCGGCGGGGGTGCGCCCGTCGACGTCACCGACGGCCTGGACGGGCCCCACAGCGTCGTGCGCTCACCCGAGGGCCGAACGCTCGTCAGCGAGCACGGCGCCGGTCGGATCGTCGCGCTCCCCTAGGTGTCGTGCCCCGGGGTCGCGCCCCGGGGGTGGCTCAGTCGTGGCCGGGTCCGCCGGTGTCGGGGTCGAACACATCGGGGTAGGCGAAGAGTGCCGGGGTGCCGCCGGTGAGGACGACCACGACGGGCTCGCTCCGGCCGTCCCGGTCACCGATCGCGCCGCGTCGCGTCAGGTCGACCACCGCGTGCAACGCCTTGCCCGAGTAGACCGGGTCGGCGGCGATGCCCTCGGTCCGGGCGAGCAACTCGACCGCGGCGCGCATCCCGTCGGTCGGCAGGCCGTACCCGTCGCCCATGAACTCGTCGGTCAGCTCGGGTGCCCGAACGCCCGGGTCGGCACCGGTCGGGTCGGCACCGGTCGGGTCGAGGCCGGTCGGATGGCCGGCATCCGCGTCGCGGCCGAGCAGGCGCTGCGTGTCGCGCAACAGCTCGCCGACCACGCTGGCGGTCCGTTCGGCGGGCCGGTAGACGCAGACTCCCAGCACCCGGTCTCCCCGGCCGGATCGCGCCAGGCCCAGGGTCAGGCCGGCCACTGTCCCGCCGGTCGAGACGGCCACCACGACCGCACACGGGGGCAGGCCGGCGTCGTCGAGCCGCGAGGCCAGTTCCTCTCCACCCCGCACCCACCCGAGTGTCCCGGTGGCGTCCGAGCCGCCGGGTGGGATCCAGGCGGCGTGCCGTCCGGCGTCGTCGAGGCGTCGACGCAGGTCCTTCACGGCCCGGTCGAGTCGGTCGTCGTCGTGGTCGACGATCGTGAGTCGCGCGCCGAAGAGGGAGTCGAGCAGGACGTTGCCACTCCGCTCGAACGACTCCCCGTCGCGCGGCACCGCCCTGGTCAGGACGAGCTCGCAGCGGAGGCCCAGTCGGGCGCACGCCGCTGCGGTCTGGCGGGCGTGGTTCGACTGGAGGGCGCCGAAGGTGACGACGGTGTCGCAGCCCCGATCCAGGGCGTCGCCGAGCAGGAACTCGAGCTTCCGCAACTTGTTGCCGCCGCCGCCCAGCGGGGCCACGTCGTCACGCTGGAGCCAGACGGGGACACCCAGGGTCGCGCCGAGACGCTCGGCGGGCTGCAGGGGAGTGCCGGTGGCGCCCAGGTCGACCCGCGGGCGGTGGTCGGTCGGGCTGCTCGACGGGCCCGACCCGGCGGAGCCGGTGGTGCCACCCGCGGCGGCCTGCATCGACGGATCCACACCCGATCACTAGCATGCGGATCCCCGTGCCCTCCTGTCGTGGCCCGGGTGGACCGACTCAGGAGTCAGCAACGTGGACGTTCGCATCGGGGTGACCTACTCGGTGAAGGAGCTCGAGGTGCAACTCGCCGACGACGCCGACCGTGACGAGGTGCGGTCCCGGGTGGAGACGGCGGTCTCCTCGGGTGACGGCGTGCTGTGGCTGACCGACCGGAAGGGACGTGAGGTGGGCGTGCCCGCCGACAAGATCGCCTACGTCGAGATCGGCGCGGGCGAGGAGAGCCGCGCGTTCGGGTTCTCGGCCTGACTCCGGGGCCGGTCGCCACGGAGCCGCGGATGGTGCGCTGGTGAGCCGGTCCACGCTCGGTCTCCTGGACCGTCGCCTCCTGTTCGTCACCGGCAAGGGCGGGGTCGGCAAGACGTCGGTGGCCTCCGCGATCGGGTGGTTGGCCGCAGCCCGCGGTCGGAGCACGCTCGTCTGCGAGGTCGACGCCAAGGGGAACCTCGCGGACTTCTTCGGGATCGGACCCCTGCGGTTCGCCCCCACCGAGGTCCGGCCGAACCTCTCGGCGATGGCGATGGACACCGAGGAGTCGCTCCGGGAGTACATGCGGCTCAACCTGCGGTTGCCGCTGGTGGCCCGGCTCGGCCCGCTCGCCCGGACGTTCGACTTCGTTGCGAGCGCTGCCCCGGGGGTCAAGGAGATCCTGACCGTCGGCAAGCTCGCCTACGAGGTGCGCGAGCGGCACTACGACCTGGTGGTGGTCGACGCCTCGGCGACGGGTCACGTGGTCGGACAGCTGGCCTCGCCGGTCGCGATCAACGACCTGGTGAAGGTCGGGCTGGTGCGCTCCCAGACCGACTGGATGATCCAGCTGCTGACCGACGCCGACACCACCGGGGTGGTGGTCGTGACGGTGCCCGAGGAGATGCCGACCACCGAGACGCTCGAGCTGATCGGGCGGCTCCGGGCCGAGACCGAGATCGACGTCGCGTCGGTGGTGGTCAACCGGGTCCTGCCGGAGCTGTTCTCCAAGGGCGAGGAGTCGGTCTTCGAGCGGTTGCGGAGCCCCACGGGCTCGGCCGCCCTCGAGCGGCACGTGGGCGCTCCGGTCGACGACGTGCTCGCCGGTGCCGACCTGGCGGTCCGGCTGCGGCGCAGTCGGGTGCCCCACCTGACCCGGCTCCGGGAGGGACTCGCGGACGACGTCGACCTGCTGTACCTCCCGTACCTGTTCCACCGTGCTCACGGCGTGCGCGCCACCGCCGTGCTGGCCGACGCGATCAGTGATGAGCTGGGGTACTGAGGTGGCCGAGGGGCTGGAACGGCTCTGCTCGGCCAAGGAGGTCGTGGTCTCGACCGGTTCCGGGGGCGTCGGCAAGACGACGACGGCGGCGGCCCTGGCGGCGACGGCGGCGACGCACCTCGACGCCAAGGTCCTGGTGCTGACCGTCGACCCCGCCAGGCGACTGGCGAGCGCGCTGGGCATGGCCGAGTTCGGCAACGTCGAGACCCGCGTCGAACCCGAGGCATTCACCGACGCCGGTGTGCGTCCCGAGGGACAGTTGTGGGCCGCCATGTTGGACACGAAGCAGTCGTGGGACGACCTGGTCCACCAGCACGCCCCGGACGAGGCCACCCGCGACGCGATCCTGGCGAATCCGCTCTACCAGAACATCACCGGCAAGTTCGTCCAGAGTCACGACTACGTGGCGATGGAGCGGCTCTACGAGATCCACGCGTCCGGTCGCTACGACCTCGTGGTGGTCGACACGCCACCGACGCGCAACGCGGTGGACTTCCTGGACGCGCCCGACCGCATGGCGGACTTCTTCTCCTCGCCGCTGCTGCGCTGGCTCATCACTCCGTACCGGTCGCGGCTGGTGAGTCTGGCATCGAAGCCCTTCTACACGGTGGCCGACCGGATCCTCGGCACCCAGTTCCTCGAGGACATCGCCGAGTTCTTCATGCTGTTCCAGACGATGTACGACGGCTTCGTGGAGCGGGCCAGGGCGGTGACGACGCTGCTGGGCAGTCCGCAGACGACCTTCCTGGTCGTCTCGACCCTGGAGGTCGCGCCGGCCCGCGAGGCGGCGTTCTTCCTGGACCTGCTGGAGCGCCGTGGCTACCACGTCGGGGCGCTCGTGTTGAACAAGGTGCTGCCCGAGTTGTTGCTGGACCGGTCGTCCACCGACGTCGCCCGGACCCTCACGCACGACGCCGGTCGACTGGCCGGACCGGTCGCGGCCGACCTGTCGAACGACGGTGGCTCCCGGGCTGACGGACCGGCCGTCGGGCCGGCGGACGAGGTGTCGGTCGAGCGGATGGTGCACGTGCTCGCCCAGGTCGGCCAGAGCTTCCTCGACTACCAGGTCGTCGCCCGCCGGGAGGCCGAGCAGCGTTCGGAGCTGTCCTCGGTGCCGGACCTCTGCCTGACCATCCCGGTGTTCGACACCGACATCCACTCACTCGGCGGACTCATCGGACTGGGGGAGCGACTGTGGACGTGAACGACGAGCCCCGCTTCCCGGGGCCGGGACCCCGCGGCGACCTGGCGGCGGCCCGGGACGAGCCGCTCGACGACGACCGGGACTTCACCGCCGAGCACGTGGCGATCGTCGTCCCGCCGGTCGATGCCGAGGCGTCCCGCCACCTGCGTCGACTGGTCGCCGCCTGGGACCTGCTCGCCGACTTCGCGTTCTCGGACCTGCTGCTCTACGTGCCGCTCGCGCCGGGCGGTGGCGCTGGTGACCGGCTGCTGGTCGCCAACCACGTCCGGCCGAACACCGCCCAGACGCTGCTCGCCGAGGACGTCGTCGGCCGGACGGTCGACGCCGCGCAGCGTCCGATCGTGGCCGAGGCCCTGGCTGGTGGCCGCATCGTCTCGGGAGAGGTGGCCTCGAACCTGGCGGGCGAGGACGTGCGGATCACGGCCGTCCCGGTCCGTCACGGTGACCGGGTGGTTGCGGTCATGGCCCGCGAGGCGTCGCTGGAACTCGACGCGGGAGCGAGCGACCTGGCCGCCCGCTACCAGCAGGTGTTCGACCAGCTGGCCCGGATGGTCGCCGACGGGACCTTCCCGTACGCCGACGAGGAGGTGGTCTCCACCGGTGGCCCCCGGGTGGGTGACGGCGTCTTCGTGCTCGACGGCGACGGTCGGATCTCGTTCGCGTCGCCGAACGCCGTCTCGGCGCTTCGCCGCCTGGGGATCACCCAGCGCATCCAGGGTGAGCACCTGGCGGGTCTGGGCGCCGAGACGAGTGCGACCTACCGGGCGTTCTTCAACTCCCGGCCCACCGTCGAGGAGGTCGAGCGCAACGGTGCGACGATCGTGCTGCGGTGCCTCCCGCTGCTCGAGGCCGACGGGGTCGTGGGTGCCGTCGTCCTGGTCCGCGACGTCACCGAGGTCCGGCTCCGTGACCGGGAGCTGGTGTCGAAGGACGCGACGATCAAGGAGATCCACCACCGCGTCAAGAACAACCTCCAGACGATCTCGTCGCTGCTGCGGCTCCAGGGTCGGCGTCTGAGCGAGCCGACGGCGAAGGCGGCGATCGACGAGTCGGTGCGCCGGATCCGGTCGATCGCACTCGTCCACGAGACGCTGTCGCGGAGCTCCGGTGACGACGTCGACTTCGGTGAGGTGGTGCGACCGCTCGTGCGAACCGTGGAGGAGGGGCTGACCTCACCCGAATCCGGGGTCGACTTCGTCCTGGTCGGCGACGGTGGCCGGCTCCCGTCGCCCGAGGCCACGTCGCTCGCGGTCGTCACCAACGAGTTGCTCCAGAACGCGATGGACCACGCCTACCCGCCCGGCACGCTCACCGGATCCGAGCGCGGCCGGGTGGAGGTGCGGCTGCGACGCCATCCCGGCGAACTCGAACTGGTCGTGGCCGACGACGGAGTGGGTCCGGATCCGGACCGTGATCCGGTGGCCTCGGACTCGCTCGGACTGACGATCGTGCGGGGCCTGATCGACGAGCTGCACGGCAGCATCACCTTCGGGCCGGCCGGCGGATCGCCCGGGAGGCCCGGGACGGCGGTCACCG
Source organism: uncultured Actinomycetes bacterium (assembly GCA_903925745.1). GTDB lineage: Bacteria > Actinomycetota > Acidimicrobiia > Acidimicrobiales > Microtrichaceae > SXMI01. The sequence goes on from CAIYGQ010000135.1 coordinate 56,711, forward strand.
TCGTGGTGCCGGTGGCGTCCTCGCCGGAGAGCGAGGACGAGCGACGGTCGGTGCCGCCGGGGCGCTCGGTCGGACTCTGATCCCGGCGGGGCCGGGTTCCGACCCGGAGCGGGTTGCTCAGCCCGCTGCGGCGGCCGCAGCGGCGGCCTCGCGCTGGCGGGCCACCCAGGCCCGCCGCAGCTTCCGGCGCTCCTCCTCGGAGGTGCCGCCCCACACGCCCGAGTCCTGGTTGGTGCTCAGCGCGAACTCGAGGCAGGGCTCCTTGGCGGCACAGGTGTCGCACACGGCCTTGGCCGAGGCGATCTGGTCGAGGGCCGCGCCGGTGGTGCCGACGGGGAAGAACAGCGTCGGATCGGTGTCCCGGCAGGCGGACTGGTCGCGCCAGTTGTCGCTGGCGAGGTCGAGGCTGCGTGTCGAGGTGAGTGCCACTGTGATCGTCGTCTCCGTCGGTGGTGGACGCAGGCGGCCCGGCGCTGCGTCTGTGGTGCATGATCTCGGAACCACGGGTTTCCCGCTGCCGGATCCGGCGGGCTGGGAACTTGTGAATCCTTGAACAAGCGCAAGCTACCGTCGACCACTCACCGTGTAAAGGGAAAGTTTCCGCAGAGTGACGAACAACACCCTCCCGACCATCTACGCCCACCGTGGGGCGTCGGCCGACTTCCCCGAGAACACGGTGGCCGCCTTCCTGGGGGCGGTGGAGCAGGCGGCCGACGGGGTGGAGCTCGACGTCCGACTGAACGCATCGGGTGAGCTGATCGTCCACCACGATGCGTGGTATCGGGATGGGCGAACGGTCTGGGACGTGCGGCTCGCAGCGGCGCCCGAGGGCACCTGCGACCTGTCTGCGGCGCTGGAGGCCTGTGTCGGGATCCGGGTCAACGTCGAGATCAAGAACGACCCGTCCGACCTGGGGGGGGACCACGTCACCTGGTCGGTCGACCCGGCCGACGCTGTGGTCGACCTGCTCCGCCGACGGGCGGCGGACGGCCGCACCGACGACGTGATCATCTCGAGTTTCGACGCTGCGACCATCGACCGGGTGCTGGTCATCGCACCCGAGCTACCCACGGGCGCGCTGCTCGGCGACCTGCGGAGCGACCCGGAGGCGGTCGAACGGGCCGCAGCCGCGGGCCACGGCGCCGTCCACCCGTGGGAGCAGTTCGTCGACGATGGATTCCTGGAGCGATGCGTCGCGTTGGGACTGGCGGTGAACACGTGGACGGTCGACGACCCGGTGCGCGTGGTCGAGCTCGCCGCACTCGGCGTCGACGGGATCATCACGAATCGGCCGGCCGCCACGCTGGCGGCCCTGCGGCAGGCCGGCGCGTGAGCGGTGGGACCGGCGGAGCCGGCGGTGGGATCGGCGGAGCCGGCGCTGGGATCGGCGGAGCCGGCGATGGGACTCCCGGCGCCGTGCGGCCTCCCCCGTACCCGGGGCCGGAGGCGACCGACGTCCCCGCCGGTTTCCCTGCAGACATCCCTGCCGACCTGCCCGACCGGCTGGCACAGCGGCTCGGTTCGGCGGCGGGTCTGGTCCGTTTCCTGGACACCACCAGCGACGGGGGTGTGTTCATCTGGGACCTGAGGCGCCGGGACGAGGTCTGGTCCAGCGAGCACTTCCGGGATCTGCTCGGCTACGACGCCACGATCGAGTCGGTCTGGCTCCTGTGGGATCGGATCGATCCTGTCCATGCCGACGTCGCCCGCAGGGCGTTCGAGGCGCACCTGCGGGACCCGGGCCAGCCCTACGAGGTGCAGGTCCGCTACCGCCACCGGGACGGTCAGTGGGTGTGGTTCCGCTCCCGGGGTCTCGTGCTCCGTGACGGCGACGTCCCCGACCTGTTCGTGTGCTTCAACACGGTGGTCACCGACCTGGTCGAGGCCACCGAGCGCTCCGAGACCTCGTTGCGGGCGCTGTCGGAGTTCACCCGGTCGGTCCAGCTGCTGGACCAGCTGACCTCGGGTCTCCAGTCGGTGCCGACCGCCGACGGGGTCGTCGACTCGATGCTCCGGTCCCTGACCGACCGTGCGGGCGGCGTCGGGGGCGTTGCCGAGTTCTGCATGTTGACCGAGCCGGCCGAGGACGGCTCGGTCGAGTTGATCGCAGCGGTCGACGTCGGTGGCGCGCCGCTCGACTGGCTGCGTGACTCCCTGCGGGCGGTGAGCGAGGACCACGACTCCGTCCCGCTCCTGCGGGCCACGATGGACGCCGGTCATCCGGTGCTGATCCCAGAGGTGACCGTCGGCGACTTCTTCGCATCGGTCGGACTCACGACACCTGCCGACGTGGACGAGGCCCGGGCGCTGTCGTTCCTGCTGGTTCCCTGGGCCCGGGGCTCCGAGCGGCGTGGCGCCGTGGTGGTGGCCCGGAGGATCGGCGAGTTCGAACCGTTCGACGAGCGCGACCGCCCGCTCGTCCAGCAGATCGTCGACCGGCACGCCGACGCGTACCATGCCCGACTCGCCCAGCTCGAACTGGCCAACACCCAGCGGCTCCGTCAGCTGGCCTCCGGGGCCCCCTTCGGGTTGCTCCAGTTCGACACCGATGGCCGGTGCTCGTACGTGAACGAGACGTGGACCACGCTCACCGGACTGGGGCGCGAGGAGTCGCTCGGTGACGGCTGGGCGTCGACGATGGGGGAGACGACCCGCAGCCGTCTGGTCGACGGTTGGTCGGCGGTCCGACCGGGGGAGCCCCCGGTCACCGAGGGTGTCTGGGTCCCGACGCGGTCGGGGTCGCGCCGCTGGCTGTCGCTGACCGCATCGGCCGTGCCGGCCGAGGACGGCGACACGGCGGGCATCATCGTCATGGCCGGCGACGACACGGCACGTCGGGCCGCCGAGGCCCGCCTCGAGCGGCTCGCCCACCAGGATCCGCTCACCGGCCTGGCCAACCGGCGCCGGCTGTTCGAGGCGCTCGACCAGTCGCTCCGGACGCTCGGGGACGGCTCCTGCCTGGCGGTGGTGTTCGTGGACCTGGACTACTTCAAGGAGGTCAACGACGCGCTCGGCCACGACGCCGGTGACCGCCTGCTCGTGGAGCTGGCCCGGAGGCTCCGCCTGGTCGCCCGACCCGGGGAGCTCGTCGCCCGGGTGGGCGGCGACGAGTTCGTCCTGGTGCTGGCCGTCGACGGACACGAGGACGCGTCGGCCCGTGTCGAGTCGCTCATGCGAGCCCTCGACGACCGGGTCGAGAGCGGTGGACTGCGCCTGGCCGTCAACGTCAGCGTCGGGCTCGCCACACTCGGACCCGAGGACGCCGGGATCACCGCCGACGAGGCGGTCCAGCGCGCCGATTCCGCCATGTACCTGGCGAAGACCTCGGGCCGGAACCGGTGGGCGGCCTACGACGACGACCTGCGGGGTCGGGACCGCCTGCGCAGCGAGGTCTGGCAGCTCCTCGACGACTCCCTCCGCGAGGGGCGGGTGGCGGTCGTCTTCCAACCGATCGTCGACCTGGAGTCCGGCAGGATCGTCGGTGCCGAGGCGCTCGCCCGGATCCGTGACCCGCTGCCGACCCTGTTGTCCCCCGAGGTGTTCCTGGACGTGGCCGAGGAGACCGGTCTGATCGTCCCGCTCGGTGAGGCGGTGGTGGCCGAGGCCTGCGCCCGGCTCGGAGAGTGGACCCGGATCGATCCCGACTTCGTCGTCACCGTCAACCTGTCCGGACGGCAGCTCGCCCACCCGGGCGCGGGGCGGATGATCCTCCGGGCGCTGGACGCGGTCGGCGTCGCCCCCGACCGGCTGTGCGTCGAGATCACCGAGTCAGTGCTCATCGAGGTGGTCGGCGACCTCGCCGACTCGGTGCAGGACCTGCGGCGGGCGGGCGTCCGGCTCGCCCTCGACGACTTCGGGACCGGCTACTCGAGCCTGGGTCGGATCCGGGACTTCCCGATCGACGTCGTGAAGATCGACCGCAGCTTCGTGTCCCGGGCCGCCGACGATCCGATCGACGCGGCGATCGTCGCCTCGGTCGTCCAGCTGGCGGCGTCGCTGGACCTGCTCGTGGTCGCCGAGGGGGTCGAGGACGAGCGCCAGCTGGAGGCCGTCCGCCAGCTCGGCTGCGAGCAGGGTCAGGGCTACCTGTTCGGTGCCCCGGTGGACGCCGGCGCCCTCCGGGTGCTGGTCGGGACTGCGTTTGTTGCCGATCGGCGACCCGCGGCAGACTGACCGCCATGAACGTTGTCGTGTGTGTGAAGCAGATCCCCGACCCCGCCGACCCCGGAGCGCTCGATCCCGGGACCAAGACCCTGGTCCGCAGCGGGAAACTGATCCTGGACGAGTCCGACAGCTACGGCGTCGAGATGGCGCTCCAACTGGTGGACGCCGCCGGCGGCGGTGAGGTGACGCTCGTGTCGATGGCGCCGAACGGTGAGCAGGGTGGCCTGCGCACGGCGCTGGCGATGGGAGCGGCGAAGGCCGTGCTCGTCTCGGACGACGCGCTGCAGGGCAGCGACGCCCTGACCACGGCGAAGGTGCTCACCAAGGCCATCGAGCGGGCCGGTCAGGCGGACCTGGTCCTGACCGCGACCGAGTCCTCGGACGGCTACACCGGGACGGTTCCCGAGCAGATCGCCGAGCTCATGGGGCTCCCGTCGGTGACGTTCGCCAAGTCCATCGCCGTCGACGGCTCGTCGGTGAAGGTGCAGCGCCAGACCGAGGCCGGCTACGACGACGTCGAGTGCCCGCTGCCCGCCGTGGTCTCGGTGACCGCCGGTGTGGTCGAGCCCAGGTACCCGTCGTTCAAGGGGATCATGGCCGCGAAGTCCAAGCCCCTCGACCAGGTGACGGTGTCGGACCTGGGCCTGGATGCCGGGCAGGTCGGCTGGGCCGGCGCCGGCCAGGAGATCGTCGAGGTCGCCGAGGCCGAGGCCCGGGAGGCAGGCACGATCGTCGAGGACGACGGCGAGGGCTTCCAGAAGGTCGTGGACTACCTGGCCGAGTTGAAGGTCATCTGAGGCCGGATCCGAGAGAAGAGGACTGAGACATGACGGTTTCCAAGATCTGGGTGTTCGCCGAGGCGTCGGACGGCAAGGTGTCCAACACCACCCTGGAGATGCTGACGAAGGCCCGTGAGTTGGCCGACACGGTCGAGTGCGTGAGTGTGGCCGCCAACGACGTCGCTGCAGCGGTCGGCGCCCACGGTGCCGGTGCGGTCCACCAGGTGGACGGCACCGACGGCAAGCTGCTGGGTCCGGCGGTGGCCTCGGCGATCGCCGCGGCGGTCGCAGCGGGCAACGGCCCCGACGCCGTGTTCCTGGCGACCAGCTACGACGGTCGCGACGTCGCCGGTCGCCTCTCGGTGAAGCTCGATGCGCCGGTCATCACCAACGTCGTCGACATCGTGGACGCCGGCGGTTCGCTCGGCGGCGTCGAGCCGATCTTCGGTGGTTCCACCAACGTCGTCACGCGGTTCACCGGCGACTCGCCCGACATCTTCCTGATTCGTCCGAAGTCCTTCGCCGCCGAGGAGAGCGGCGGTGCCGCGGCGTCCGTGGCCTCGCTGGACGCCGGCGACCTGGGTGCGACCGGTGCCGCCGTCGTGACCAACCGTTTCGTCGAGGAGCAGACCG
>CAIYGQ010000136.1 GCA_903925745.1 uncultured Actinomycetes bacterium
AACCACGCATGTCCGGAGGGGAACACCAGCGTGGGCACCCCGAATCCGCCGAGCGACACCAGCCGGTCGTGCTCGGCGCGGACCTCGTCGGTGGTCGTCGGATCGTCGAGCGCCTCGTCCACCAGGTCGGGGTCCAGGCCCAGCTCCACCAGGATCTCCCGGGACGCGTCGGGGGAGTGGGGCTTGCGGCCCTCCTCGTGGAGCCAGCGGCCGGCGGTGGCCATGTAGCGGTCGACCAGTTCGTTGCCGGTCGCTCCCAGCCGCCGGTCGTCGGCCGAGTCGCCGAGTCGTCGCAGCCGGGCCGCCACCCGGAGCATCCCGAAGCCGAACGACCAGCGGCGCTCCCAGGGGTGCTTCTGTCGTGGCTCCCGGTTGAACTCCTCGAGCGACGCGAACCGCCAGGTCACCTCGACCAGGCCCCGGCCACTGAGGTCGCGCAACCACAGGCCGGTCTGGTAGGCGAACGGGCACATGATGTCGGTGTGGCACTCGATGTGGACCGCCGAGTGCCCGGAGTCGTCCGTCGGCACGACCCCAACCCTACGACCACCTGCTCCGGGCCCCGCCGTCGGTACGCTGATCGCCGTGAACCCCCCAGCATCCGGATCCCAGGTGGCGTCCGACCCCCAGTGGTTCCGCCGGTCGGTCATCTACGAGTTGTCGGTCCGCGGCTTCTACGACTCCTCGGGCGACGGCAACGGCGACCTGCGGGGCCTGATCGAGAAGCTCGACTACCTGCAGTGGCTCGGCATCGACTGCCTGTGGCTCCTGCCGTTCTACGACTCACCGTTGCGCGACGGTGGCTACGACATCTCGGACTTCCTGTCGGTGCACCCGGACTTCGGGACGGTCGAGGACGCCCAGGAGCTGATCGAGTCGGCGCACCGTCGCGGCATCCGGGTGATCGCCGACCTGGTGGTGAACCACACCTCGGACCAGCACCCGTGGTTCCTGGAGTCGCGCCGTGACCGCACGAACCCCCGGGCCGACTGGTACGTGTGGGGTGACGACGACCAGCGCTGGTCCGAGGCGCGCATCATCTTCGTGGACTCCGAGCCGTCCAACTGGACCTGGGACGCCGGCCGCCAGCAGCACTACTGGCACCGCTTCTTCCACCACCAGCCGGACCTGAACTACGCCAACCCCGACGTCCAGGACGCCATGCTCGAGATCGTCTTCCACTGGCTCGGCATGGGGCTCGACGGGTTCCGGCTCGACGCCGTGCCCTACCTGTTCGAGGAGGACGGCACCAACGGTGAGAACCTGCCGGCCACCCACGACTTCCTGCGGCGGGTCCGCAAGGAGGTCGACGTCCGGTTCCCCAACAAGGTCCTGCTCGCCGAGGCCAACCAGTGGCCCGAGGACGTCGTCGACTACTTCGGCGACGGCGACGAGTGCCACATGTGCTTCCACTTCCCGTTGATGCCGCGCATGTTCATGGGCCTGCGCCGGGAGGAGTCGACACCGGTCTCCGAGATCCTGGCCCGCATGCCCGTGCTGCCCGAGGGCTGCCAGTGGGGGATCTTCCTCCGCAACCACGACGAGCTCACCCTGGAGATGGTCACGGACGAGGAACGTGACTACATGTACGCCGAGTACGCGAGCGACCCCCGGATGCGACGCAACGTCGGCATCAGCCGGCGGTTGTTCCCCCTGCTGGAGAACGACCGACGGCAGGCCGAGCTGCTGCACTCCCTGTTGTTCAGCCTGCCCGGCACGCCGATCCTGTACTACGGCGACGAGATCGGGATGGGTGACAACATCTACCTGGGCGACCGGGACGGCGTCCGGACACCGATGCAGTGGAGCCCGGACCGCAACGGTGGTTTCTCGAGCGCCGACTTCGCACAGCTCTACCTGCCGCCGCTCATGGACCCCGTCTACGGGTTCTCGGCGGTGAACGTCGAGGCCGAGCAGCGCGACCGGGCGTCGTTCCTGAACTGGCTCCGGCACCTCATCCACGTGCGTCGACAGCACGACATCCTGGGGGTGGGAGGCTTCGAGATCCTGGAGGTGTCGACCCCCTCGGTGTTCGCGTACCTGCGGACGCCGGTCGAGGGCCAGGACGCCCGACCCGTGCTCTGCGTGACCAACTTCTCGGCCGCCGCCCAGCCGGCCGAGCTGTTCCTGTCCCACCTGGCCGGTCGCGTGCCCGTCGAACTGCTGGGCCGGGTGGCGTTCCCGCCGATCGGTGAACTGCCGTACTTCGTGACCCTGCCCCCCTTCGGGTTCCTGTGGTTCGAACTCGCCGACCCGGTGCACTAGGACGTCACCATCGACCCGTCCCGCTTCGCCCAGCAACTGAGCTCGCTGCTGCCGCCCTTCCTGTCGGCGCAGCGCTGGTTCGCCGCGGTCGGCGAGCCCGCGGTGGCCGTCCGTCGGGTCGACACGCTGCTCGACGAGTGGCCCGCGCTGGTGTGGGTGCTCGTGGAGGTGCGCTCACCCCAGCAGCCGGGGACGGCGCTCTACCAGCTGCCGCTCGGCGCCGCGGACTCGCCGCCGCCGGACCTGGCCGACTCGGCGTACCTCGGCACGTTCACGTCGGCCTCGGGCACCAGCCACCTCTACGACGCGCTCGCCGATCCCGTGATGGCCGCAGCGTTCTGCCGGCACGTCGACCCGACGCTGGACTTCAGCACCGTCCGGGCGGAAGGGGGCGAGCAGTCGAACACCTCGCTCGTGCTCGACGAGCGCCACATCGTCAAGGTGTTCCGCCGACTCCAGCAGGGTCCGAACCCCGACGTCGAGGTCACCGAGGCACTCGGTCGCATCGGCTACGGCGGCGTCCCCGTGCCGCTCCACGTGTGGCGGCGGGGCGGCACGGACCTGGCGGTCGTGCGTCGCTACGAGCGGGCCCGGGGCGACGGGGCGACCCTCGCCGCGGACTCGCTGCGGGAGGTGGCGAACCGCCGCCGACCGCCACGTGACTGCCGACTCGACTTCGCCGACGAGGCCGAGCGGCTCGGACAGGACGTCGCCCGGCTCCACGTGGCGCTGGCCGAGGCGTTCGGGGTCGAGCCCGCCGACGGCTCGGCCTGGGCCGTCGACATGTCCGCCCAGGCCCGGCGGGTGGCCGACGGGCACCTGGACACCGCCCGGATCGACTCGGTCTACCGACGCCTGCGCGGCGCCGAGGACCTGGGGTCCGCCATCCGCATCCACGGCGACCTCCACCTGGGCCAGGTGCTCCGGGTCGCGAACAACTGGATGGTGCTCGACTTCGAGGGCGAACCCGGTCGCCCCGTGGAGGAGCGCCGCCGCCCGTCGTCGCCGCTGCGCGACGTGGCCGGAATGACCCGCTCGTTCCACTACGCGGCCGGCATGGCGCTGCGCGAGTGGCCCGTCCCCGACGACGAGCTGCGCGTGCTCGCCGACGCGTGGGCCGTCCGCTCGGTCAACGCCTTCCTGTCGGGCTATGCGTCCGTCGACGAGGCCCACCGGCTGCTCCCGGCCGGGCGCGGGGCCCGCGACGCGCTCCTGAGCGTGTTCGAGCTCGACAAGGCCGTCTACGAGGTGGCCTACGAGCTGAGTCACCGGCCGGACCTGGTGGACCTGCCGATCCGGGCGGTCGAGGACCTGCTCGACAGCGAGTACCTGCCGGACGACGACGGGTCGCGGTCGGGGTGAGCGACCCGCTGCTCGGCGACGTCGACCGACACCTGGTCGCCGAGGGGCGCCACCGGCGACTGTGGGAGGTCCTGGGCGGTCACCTGCTCCCCGATGGGCCGGACGGTCCCGCCGGTGCCAGATTCGCGGTCTGGGCCCCCAACGCCCGCAGCGTGAGGGTGGTCGGCGACTGGAACCACTGGAACGGCGAGGCCGCCCACAGCCTGCTGCTCGAACCCCGTGGGTCGACCGGCGTCCACGCCGGTGTGGAACCCCGGGCCCGGGAGCACCACGCGTACAAGTACCTGGTCGAGGAGCAGTCGGGCCGTCGGACCCTGCGGGCCGACCCGGTGGCCACGGCCGCGGAGGTCCCACCCGCCACGGCCTCCGTGCTGACGCGCTCCCGCCACGAGTGGCGCTCCGACGCCGCCGACTGGCGGGCCGCCCGGGCGGTCCGCAACTCCGGCCGGATGTCGGTCTACGAGGTCCACCTGGGGTCGTGGCGACGTCACCCCGACGGTCGGGCCCACTCGTACCGGGAGCTGGCCGAGGAGCTGCCCGGGTGGGCCGCCGGGCTCGGGTTCACCCACGTCGAGTTCCTCCCCGTCGCCACCCACCCCTTCGGCGGGTCCTGGGGGTACCAGGTCACCGGGTACTTCGCCCCCGACGCCCGGGGTGGCACCCCGGACGACCTGCGGGCCCTGATCGACGCGTGCCACGACGCCGGGCTGGGGGTCCTCGTCGACTGGGTGCCCGCCCACTTCCCACGTGACGAGCACGCGCTGGCCCGCTTCGACGGCACCGCCCTCTACGAGCACGCCGACCCCCGACGGGGTGCCCACCCGGACTGGGGGACCCTCGTGTTCAACCACGGTCGACGGGAGGTGCGGAACTTCCTGGTGGCGAACGCGCTCTACTGGCTCGAGGAGTTCCGCGTCGACGCCGTCGCCTCGATGCTCTACCTGGACTACTCGCGCGAGCCGGGGGAGTGGGTCCCCAACGAGTGGGGCGGGCGCGAGGACCTGGACGCCGTCGGGTTCGTGCGCGAGCTCACCGGCGTCGTCGCCGAGGAGCATCCGGGTGCGCTCATCGTGGCCGAGGAGTCGACGTCGTGGCCGGGGGTCACCGCACCAGTCGGCGACGGCGGTCTGGGGTGCTCGCTCAAGTGGAACCTGGGGTGGATGCACGACACGCTCACCTACTTCGGTCGCGACCCGGTCCACCGGCGCCACCACCACCACGACCTGACCTTCCCGATGGTCTACGCACCGCACGAACGCTGGATCCTGCCGTTCAGCCACGACGAGGTGGTCCACGGGAAGGGGTCACTGCTCACCCGGATGCCCGGCGACGACTGGCAGCGGTTCGCGAACCTGCGCGCGCTGCTCGCGTGGCAGTGGTGCCACCCGGGCCGTCAGCTGCTGTTCATGGGGGCGGAGGTGGCCCAGGTCCGCGAGTGGTCCCACGACCGGGAGCTCGACTGGTGGCTGCTCGAGGACCCGGCGCACGAGGGCATCCGACGGCTGGTGGCCGCGCTGAACGACCTGCAGGCCCGGCACCCGGAACTGTGGGCTGGTGACGACGATCCGGACGCGACCTGCTGGTGGTTGGACGCGGACGACCGCGACCAGTCCGTCTACTCGTTCGCCCGCCGCGACCCCGGGACCGGTGGGGTGGCGCTCGTCGCCGCCAACCTCACCCCGGTGCCCCGGCCCGGCTACCGCCTCGGTGCCCCGGTGGCGGGTGGATGGAGCGTCGCGCTGAGCACCGACGACGTCCGCTTCGGCGGCAGCGGCCACGGGGTGGTCCCCGACGGCGGGTCGCTGGTCCCGGCCGACGAGGCCACACCCTGGCAGGGCCAACCCCGGTCCCTGCTCGTCTCGCTGCCCCCCCTGTCGGTCGTGGTGCTGACCCCGGCGTCCTGACGATCGCTCCCGACGCCTGCCCGGCCTGCCCGGACGGCGCCGGCCGCTCGGTATCGTGTCCGCCGGAGGTTCGCAGGTGACCATGAACGACACTGGTGACGAGGACCTGGTCACCGTCGTCATCCCGGTGCGCAACGAGTCGGCGACCATCCGACGCTGCCTGGACTCGGTGCTCGCCCAGACGCACCGCAACCTGCAGGTGCTGGTCGTCGACGGTGCATCCACCGACGACACACCGGCGATCGTCGCCGAGTACGCCGCCGAGGACGCCCGGGTCGAGCTGCTCGGGAACCCGGACCGCATCGTGCCGAGCTCGTTGAATGTCGCGCTCGGTGCCGCCCGGGGTCGGTGGTGGGTCCGCAACGACGGCCACTCGACGATCCCGCCCGACTACGTGGCCCGGGCCGTCGCCCACCTCCGGACCGGCCGGTGGGGCGGGGTCGGCGGTCGCAAGGACGCAGTGGCGGACACCGACCAGGGCCGGGCGGTGGCCGCCGCACTCGGATCCCCGTTCGGGGTCGGCAACAGCACCTACCACCACGGCACCAGCGAACAGGTCGTCGACCACGTCCCCTTCGGCGCCTACCCCGTCGCGGTGATCCGCGAACTCGGGGGCTGGGACGAGGACATGGTGACGAACCAGGACTACGAGTTCGACTACCGCGTGCGGCTCACCGGCCGGGACCTGCTGTTCGACCCCGAGCTGCGCATCGACTGGCGGTGCCCGTCGACGATCCGGGGGTTCGCCCGGCAGTACCGGCGCTACGGGCGGGGCAAGGTCAACACGTTGCTCCGGCACCCCGAGTCCGGTGCGGTCCGCCACTACGTGGCGCCGGCGCTGGTCGCCGCGCTGGTCGTCGGACTGCTGCTGGTTCCGTTCCGCGGCCTGCGGCGGCTGGCCCTGCTCCCGTTCGCCGCGTACGCCGCCGCCCTCGCCGCCGCCTCGGCGCTCGCGGCCCGGAGGGTGCGGGGCGCCCGGGCCCGTCTGTCGCTCCCGGCGGCCTTCGCCGCGATGCACCTGGGGTGGGGCGCCGGGTTCTGGGAGGAGTTGTGGAACGTGCGCCGCGACCACGGGAACTCGGCGGTGCTGAGGATCCTGCGGGGGCGTCGCTGAGCGCCTGAGTGCGCCACCGACCGGGCGGTACCTTGCGGGTGTGGAGCCCACCACCACCACGACCTGCACCTGGCACCCTGACCGCCCGGCGGGTGTGCGGTGCCAGCGCTGTGAACGGCCGATCTGTCCGGCGTGCATGGTGCAGGCCTCGGTGGGCTTCCACTGCCCCGAGTGCACCCGGGCCCGTCCGCAGCAGGTGCTGCACCCCAGCGCGCACTGGGGTGGTGGGGACGACCCCGTGGTGGGCAAGGCGATCATCGCCCTCAACGTGGTGGTGTTCCTGGTGGCGGCGGTCGCGGCGGGGTCGCCGACCCGGACCGGAGGGTTCGTCTTCGAACGGTTCGTGACCTGGGGCCCGTTCGTGGCCGACGGCGAGTGGTGGCGCCTGGTCACGGGTGCGTTCCTCCACTCCGGTCCGCTGCACCTGCTCATGAACATGTTCCTGCTGTGGCTGCTGGCCCGGGAACTCGAGGGGTCGCTCGGCCACCTGAACTTCGCGCTCTGCTACGCCGTGTCGGTCCTCGGTGGGGCGCTGGGCGTGGTGCTCCTGTCGCCCAACGATCCGACGCTCGGCGCCTCGGGCGGTGTGTTCGGCCTGATGGGTGCGCTCGTGGTGCTGCAGTTGCGGGCCCGCCAGAACCCGTGGAACACGGGGATCGGCGGCCTGGTCGCGGTCAACCTCGTGATCACCTTCACCATCCCGGGCATCTCCATCGGCGGACACGTGGGCGGCCTGCTCGCCGGCGCCGTCGCCGGCGCCGTGGTCCAGCCCGTCCGCTGGCCCCAGACCTCGACGGGGGTGCGCACCGGATTCCTGGCGCTGTTCGGTGTCGGTCTCTTCGCCCTGGCGGTCGTCGCCGCGAGCGCGCTGGCGACCGACGTCAGCCGACTGGCGGGCTGACCGGCCGGGCGGCGGCCGCCACCTGCGACTGCAGGTTCACCAGGTTGCGCCGCCAGATGTGGCCGAGCACCGGTCGGGCCGCCGCGGCGCCGATGGGGCCACCCATCCACCACGGGAAGGTGAGCTCCTCGGTCCAGGTGAAGCGGGTCCGGTGGCCGTCGTCGATGGGCTCGAGTCGGAACACGCCCGATCCGGTGACCATCCCGACGTGGCGGACGCCCATCGCCCGGGCCGGGTCCCACTCGGTGATCTCCATGTGGTCCACGAGTCGGAACGGCCCGACGGCGGTGTCGCAGTCGAACGTCGTGCCGACCCCGGAGGTGGTCGACGAGGTGAAGCGGATCGCGACCGCGTCCTCCATCCACTCGACGTGGCTCCCGATGTCCTCCACGCAGGCCCAGACCTCCTCGGGGGAGGCGTCGAGGTCGATGGAGACGGTGAGGCGTGACACGTCGGCAGGGTACGTCGGTCGCCCCGGATCACCGAGGCGTGGCGGCTGCGACCGTGACTCCGGTCACCCGGTTCGTCGGCGCACAGGTCGGGACGGCACCATGACCCCGTGACGCCGGGATTCCGACCAACCTCCACGCCGGCCGACCTGGTCCCACCGGGCGACGTGGTCCGCGACACCACCCCCCTCCCGGTCGACGGCGTCCCGGGCCGGTTCACGACCACCATCCCCGAGGCGTGGCGCGTCGTCTACGCCTTCGGGGGCACCACCATGGCCACGGCCATCCGGGCAGCGGTGGCGGCGGTCGACCGCCCGGACCTGTCGCTCGTCTCGGCCGACGCGACCTTCTGCCAGGCGGTCCCCTGCGGACCGGTCGCGGTGCAGGTGGAGGTCCTGCGGCAGGGCCGGACCGGCGCCCAGGCCGTGGCCCGACTGTGGGCGCTCGACCCGGAGGACCCCAGCCCCGGTGGCGTCGGCGACCCGGCCGCAGGGACCCGCAGCGACCTGGTCGTCACCTGCGTGCTCGGACGACGCGACCGCGACTCCACGCTCCGCCTGCAGGGAGCCGAACCACCGGAGGTGCCGGAGCCGGAGGACCTCCCACCCCGCCCGACCGTCACCGACAACCCGTTCGCCGACATCCCGTACCACCGTCAGACCGACTGGCGGCTCGCCGACGGGACCCTGCACTGGGGCCAGACCGACGTGCCCCCCGGCGAGCCCCGGGCCGCGTCCTGGTTCCGCTTCCACGAGTCACCCCGCACGGCCGACGGCAGCTGGGAGACCGGCATCGTCGCGGTGCCGGGCGACGTGCTCGGTCCCGCCGTCGGCGCCGGCATCGGGACGGCCCAGGGGTTCTTCCTCATCCTCTCGTTGCAGATCGGGCTCCGCTTCGTCGACGACGTCCGGACCGACTGGGTGCTCCAGCACACCCGGGCCCAGACCGCCGCCGACGGATACGCCAGTGGCACCGCGGAGCTCTGGGACCGGGACCGCAACCTGGTCGCGCTCGCGCACCAGATCGCCAAGCTCCAGCCGTTCGCGCCGCCGACCTGACACCCGGGCGCGCCGGGGTGGGGTGTGGTGGGTTTCGGTCGGGTCAGTTCTGGTGCTGGCGGCGTCGGGCGGCGACGGAGCCGGTGACGGCGAGTTCGCCCGAGGGGTTCTGGTCGGCGACGGGGGTGGCCTGTTCGCCGTTGTTGCCGCAGCCGCCGTCGTTGTTGTTGCCGCCGCCGGGGACGGTGGTCGTGGTCGTGGTCGTGGTCGTGGTGGTGGTCGTGGTGGTGGTCGTGGTGGTGGTCTGGTTGGGGCAGGCGGGTGCGTTGAAGGGGCAGTCGGCGGAGGCGGTGGATCCGACGGTTGCCGGTGCTGGAGGTGCTAGAGGCCCGGCCGGCGGAACACGCTGACGTGCCGGGCGCCCGACGGGTCGTACGGGGCTGCGGCCCAGTCGCCCTGCCGGGCGACCGGCTCCAGGCCGGCGCCGTCGCACCACTCGTCGAGCTGGGCGACGGTGACGGGCACGATCCTCCAGCTGCGCACCCGCGGCGACTGCCCGTCGCGCAGCTCGACGTGTGCGCCCGTCACCGGGCCGGGTGCCCGCGGATCGGCCCCGGGCCGGGCGTCGGTGGCGATCAGCGTGACCGATCCCGCCTCGACGTCGCGCACCGACAGGGTCCGTGACCGGGTGTCCACGGGCGCCGGGATGAAGCACTCGACGACCAGGTGGCCACCGGGGCGGAGGGTCCGGGCGGCCTGTTCCACGCAGCTCCGCTGGGCCGCCCCGTCGTCCAGGTTGCAGAGCAGGTTGTTGGCCGCCAGCACCAGGTCGAACGGACCGTCCGGCCACGCCGTGTCGTTGGCGACGTCGCCGAGCACCCGGGTGACCCGACCGGCCGTGTCCTTCCGGCGCAGCTCGTCGAGCATCTCGTCGGACGCGTCCAGGCCGACCACCTCGCAGCCCGCGTCGGCGAGCGGCAGCGAGAGCCGCCCGGTGCCCACGCCGAGCTCGAGCACCCTCCCGGTGCCGCACCACGTGATGATCGATCGGACCGCCGCGACGGTGTCGAGCCGGTCCGGGTACCAGTCGTCGTAGACCTTCGCGAAGCTCCGCCCGTAGGTGTCGGGACCGAACCCTGCGGGCGTGGCAGCCGGATCGTCGCTGGGGTCATCGCTCGGATCGTCGGGGGTGGCCATCGGTCCAGTCTGGCGGCGTGGAAGGATGGCCGGGTGACGGGAGCGGGGCTGTCGGGGTGGAGCGCACCGGGGTCGGCCGCCGCCGGTCCGGTCACGCCGACCGGCCCTGCAGCGCAGCCGGGTCCCGCCGGTCCGGGTGCCGGTGTGGCCGTGGCCCGCGGCGACGAGCCGATGCCGACGGAGCCACCCGCCGACCTGGGCGACGACGGCCCGCTCGCCGGCGTCGGACCCGTCGGCGTGCTCGGCGTGCTCGACGGGGGCTTCGCGCTGCTCCGCTTCCGCTTCGCCGGGATCGTCGGCGTGTCCGCCGTCGTCCTGCTCCCGGTGCAGCTCGCGGAACTGGTCGTGGCGCTCAACTCGGGGGTGCCGTCGGGCTCGGACGCGCTCACCACCCCCACGTCGTTCGAGGTCCTCGCCGCGAGCTCGACGACCACGGTCTGGTCCACGTTGTTCCTGGTCCTGCTCGCCGGGGCGACGACCTGGGTGGGCATGGTGGTCGGTGTGCTCGTCGCGTCGTGGTGGCAGGGGGTCGACCTGTCCGTCACCCGTGCGGCCCAGACGGCCGGCCGTCGCTGGTGGGTCGTCCCCGTCCTGACCGCGGTGACGCTCGCCGTCAAGGTCCCGGCGACCTGTTTCCTGGGCATCGGATTCGTCGTCGCGGACGCCTTCCTGTTCACCGCGGCGGTCGTCGCGGGTGCTGAGCGTCTGGGGCCGTTCGCCTCGGTCGCCCGGTCGTTCGACCTGAGCCGCAGGAACATCGGGGTGGCGCTCGGAGTGGTGGCGCTCGGCCTGTTCCTGACGCTGGTGATCCAGTTGGTCGTCATGGCGGGTCCACTCCTGTTGGGCTCGGCCCTCGGGATCGACGGGACGGCCGGTCTGGTCGTCCAGCAGGCCTCCGGGCTGGTCGCACTCGTGACGGTGCCGCTGACTGCCTGCTTCGCGGCCCGGGCGTGGGTCGAGTTCCGGTGCCGATCCGAGGGAGCCGACCTCGACGGGTGGGTGGTGCGGCGTGGCCTGGCCTGAGGTGGTTCACTCCGCAGTGCAGGGCCCGGGAGGCCCGGCGGGCGACGAGGTGCAACGGATCATGTCGGACCCCGCGTTCGACTACACCCCCTCGTGGCTCGAACGTGCCACCGAGCGGATCAGCGAGTGGTTGGGCGACCTGTTCTCGCCGTCGTTCGGCGGCGCGGGCGGCACCTTCGGCGGTGGCGTCGGCGGGGTGGTGGCCTGGGTGATGGTGATCGCCGCGTTGGTGGCGATCGTCGTGGTGGTCGTGGTGGCGGTCCGCAACCGGATCCGTCGGCCCCGCGACGACGCCGACGACACGGCGGTGGACGTCGAACACCGCCGACCGGCCTCGGAGTGGGCGAGGGACGCCGAGCGCCTGGAGGCCGAGGGCCGCTGGGCCGAGGCCGTCCGGGCCCGTTACCGGGAACTGGTGCGGACCCTGGTTGACCGCCGGGCGCTGCCCGACGTCGCCGGCCTGACCACGACCGAACTCCGGGCCGAGTTGTCGGGGACCGTGCCCGACGCAGGAGGTGACTTCGACCTCGCCTCCGGGACCTTCGAGGCCGCCTGGTACCGACTGGCCCCCGTCGGACCCGACGAACTCGCTGCGCTCCGGGCGGCGGCCACGCGCGTGCTGGCTGCGCCCCGGCACCGGCCCGACGTGGGCGATCCGGGAGCCCTGGTCGGCGGGGCGTTCCGATGAACGGCTCGTCCCGGGGTGCGGTGGTGGTGGGTGCCGTCCTGGCGGTGCTGGCGGTCCTGGTGGTGGCGCTGTCGCTCGCGACGACGCCGCCACCGCCGTTCGATCCCACCTCGACTGCGCCGTCCGGGTACGCGGCGATCGCCCGGCTCGCCGAGGAACGCGGCATCGTCTGGGAACAGCGGACCGCCGTGTCGGTCGCCCAGCAGGGCTACGGGCCCGGCGACGTCATCCTGGTCCCCACCCCGGGACTGGCGTCCTTCGCCGAACTCGACGCACTCCGGGAGGCGGCGGCGGCCGGCGCCGTCGTGGTGTTCGCCTCGCCGCCCCCCGACCCCGGTGCCCCGATCGTCGACCCGGGCGTCCTGGGTGGCGTCGACGCGGCCGGGCAGGTCCCGGACGACGGGATCCTCGCCCGGCAGCCCGCCCAACCGTTCCGACCGGGCGACTGCGACGTTGACGGGCTCGACGACCTCGGTGACATCGACGCGTACTTCTCGGTGCCGATCACGACCGACGGTCGGTCGTCGTGCTTCGGCGACGGTGTGGACGCCCACGTCGTCGTCGAACCGGTCGGTGACGGCCGCATCGTCACGTTGTCCGGTCCGGAGCTGTTCGCCAACGCCCGTCTGTGGCCCGACAAGGAGAACGGCGGACGCCCGCTCGACAACGCGGCACTGTTCCTGGCCGTGGCCGCCCTGGCCGACGGTCCCGAGTCGGCGCCGGTCCGCCTCTCGTTCGTGCGGGCCGAACCCAGCCCGGACGCCGCACAGAGCGCAGGTCAACCGAGCAACCCGCTCCGGCTCCTGCCGTCCGGCGTGCAGGCGGGCCTGGTCGCGGCCGTGGTGGCGTTCTGCTGCTACGCCTGGGCCCGCTCGCGGCGGCTGGGTCGGGTCGTCCGGGAGGAGACCCCGGTCCGCATCGCCGGTTCCGAACTCGTCGAGGCCGTTGGGGAGCTGTCCCGTCGTCGACGTTCGACCACCCGTGAGGCCGCAGCGCTGCGGGCGGAGTTCGCCCGGCGGGTCGGCGTCGCCGCCGGCCTGGGCCCGGCACCCGGGTGGGGGGAGCTCGTGGAGTGGACCGCCCGCCACAGCGGCCGGACGCCCGCGGAGGTCGTTGCCATCCTGTCGGATGAGGTGACGAGCCAGGAGTCGCTCGTGCGGTTGTCAGGCGCGCTCGACGCGCTGGAGGAGGAGGTGTCCCGTGTCCGACGTCCCGTTTGATCACGGCCCGGGGGCGGCGGTCGATCCGCGCGCCGCCGTGCTCGCCGTCCGCGACGAGGTCGCCAAGGTGGTGGTGGGCCAGGAGGGGGTGGTGTCCGGACTGGTGACGGCGCTGCTCGTGCGAGGCCACGTGCTGCTCGAGGGCGTCCCCGGGGTGGCGAAGACGCTCATCGTCAAGGCGCTGGCCCGTTCGCTCGACCTGGACACCAAGCGGGTGCAGTTCACGCCGGACCTGATGCCGTCGGACGTCACCGGACAGCTCGTGCTGGATCCGGGCACGACGGTCGGCATGCGGTTCCGCGAGGGCCCGATCTTCACGAACCTGTTCCTCGCCGATGAGATCAACCGCACACCACCCAAGACCCAGTCGGCGCTCCTCGAGGCCATGGAGGAGCGACAGGTGACGGTCGAGGGCGCCGCTCGGCCGCTCGCGGACCCGTTCGTCGTGGTGGCGACGCAGAACCCGGTGGAGCAGGAGGGGACCTACCCGCTCCCCGAGGCGCAGCTCGACCGCTTCCTGTTCAAACTGCTCGTGGGGTACCCGTCGTTCGACCAGGAGGTCGCCATCCTCGATCGTCACCACCGCGGGTTGGACCCGCACGACATCGAGGCCGCTGGGGTCCGACCGGTGGCCACGGCCGCCGACCTGATCGCC
>CAIYGQ010000137.1 GCA_903925745.1 uncultured Actinomycetes bacterium
GGCACCGCGTCGTCGGCCTCGGCGTCCGACGACTACCGGCGTCCCGACGTCGACCCCGGATCGCTGGCGGTGCTGCAGTTCACCTCGGGCTCCACCTCCGAGCCGAAGGGCGTGATGCTCGCCCACGAGCGGATCTGCAACAACCTGACCGGAGCGGTCCGGGCGGCGGCGATCACCGACGACGACGTGATCGTGTCGTGGCTGCCGCTCTACCACGACATGGGGCTGATCGGCCTGCTCACCATCCCGATGTCGATCCGGGGGACGCTCGTCCAGGGCGCCCCCCAGGACTTCCTCGCCCGTCCCATCCGGTGGATGCGCTGGATGAGCGAGTTCCGGGGGACGGGCACCGCTGGTCCGAACTTCGCGTACGCACTGGCGGCCCGGACGCTCAAGCGGACCGACGAGGAGCTGGACCTCTCGCCGGTTCGGATCCTGCTCAACGGCGCCGAGCCCGTCGACGCCGCGACGTTCGAACGCTTCTACGCGGCGGGTGAGCGCTTCGGGCTGCCTCGCAACACCGCGTTCCCCGCCTTCGGCATGGCCGAGGTGTGCATCGCCGGCACGTTCCCCGAACCGGGGATCGAGCTGCGCACCGACTGGGTCGACCGGCTGGCGCTCGAACGCGACCGGCGGGCGGAGCCGGCGCCCGAGGGCGCCGACGGATCCGTGGAGCTCGCGTACCTGGGACGCCCGGTGCCGGGGCTCGAGATCGCCGTGGCCGACCCCGAGACCGGCGAGCGACTGGGCGAGCGCCGGGTGGGGGAGCTCCTCATCACCGGCAACTCGCTCACCGAGGGGTACTACCGGAACCCCGAGGCGACGGCGGAGCTGATCCGGGACGGCTGGCTCCACACCGGGGACCTCGCCTACACCGTCGGCGGCGAACTCGTGGTGTGTGGGCGCATCAAGGACGTCATGATCGTCGGTGGCCGCAACGTCTACCCCCAGGACGTCGAGAAGGTGGTCGGCGAGGTCGACGGGATCCGGGCCGGCAACGTGATCGCGTTCGGTGTCGAGGGGCGCCACGGAGCGCAGAACGTCATCGTCGTCGCGGAGACCCGGGAGGCCGCGCACCTCGACGACCTGTCACGCCGGGTGGTCGCGGCCGTGACCGAGTCGGTCGGCATCCCTCCGAAGGAGGTCGTCCTGGTGGAGCCGGGCACGGTGCCCAAGACCTCCTCGGGGAAGCTCCAGAGGTCCGCCTGCCGCCAGCAGTACCAGGGCGGAGAACTCGCGCGTCGTTGAGCGGCCGTCCGGACGGCACCGGAGCCTTACCGGCGGTAGTGTGCGCCATCGGCCGGTTCTGACCGGGCCGGTTCTGACGGGCCGGGTGTGACGGGCCGGTTCTGACAGGCCGAGGGGGACGGGTGTGACGGGAGGGAGTGCGACGTCGACCGGGGACGCTGCCCGTTGGCGTCGCCTCGCGTCGTCGTTGCTCCCGGCGGCGCTGATCCTGCTCCTGCAGCAGGTCGTCTTCCCCATGCCGCTCGGGGCGGTCGCCTCGGGGGTCGTGCTGGGCGTGCTCGGCGCGCTCGGCGCCCTGGGCCTCGCGTTGGTGTGGCGGGCCAACCGGGTCGTGAACTTCGCGCAGGGCGACCTGGGGGTGCTCCCGGCGACCCTGGCGGTGCTCCTCGTGGTGCTGGGAGGTCTCCCGTGGATCGTCGGGATCACGGCGGGGTTGGGCGCCGCGATCGTCGTCGGGGTGCTCGCGGACGTGCTGGTGGTCCGTCGGTTCTTCGGCGCCCCACGACTGCTGCTCACCGTCGCCACGATCGGGCTCGCCCAGGTGCTCGCGTTCGCGGCCCTGTTGCTCCCGCAGCTCTGGGGTGAGGGACCCGGCATCCGCACGCTCCCGCCGCCCTTCGAGTGGACCGGTGAGTTCGGCGGGGTGGTGTTCGATGCCAACGACCTGATCGCGGTGGTGGTCGCACCGCTGCTCATGGTCGCCCTCGCCGTGTTGCTCCGGGCGACCGACACCGGCGTCGCCGTCCGGGCGAGTGCCGAGCGGGCCGAGCGCGCCGCGTTGCTCGGCGTTCCGGTCCGACGGCTCGAGATCCAGGTCTGGGTGCTGGCGGCCGTCCTGTCGTTCGCGTCGGTCGTGCTGACCGCCGGGGTGACGGCCCTGCCGTTCGGGGTCGGACTCGGCCTGGCCGTCGTGCTGCGTTCACTCGCGGCGCTCGTGATCGGTCGCATGACCAACCTGGTCGCCATCGCCACCACGGCCGTGGCGATCGGCGTGCTCGAGCGGGGCGTCGAGTGGAACACCAACGACGTCCTGCTGCTCGCCCCGATCCTGGCGGCCATGATCCTGGTGAGCCTGCTCCTCCAACGGCGTGGCCTGACCCGCGCCGACTCAGAGGTCGCCTCCTCGTGGCGGGGCATCGGTGACGTCCGCCCGACCCCCCGGGTGCTGGCTGCGCTGCCAGAGGTCCGGGCCGCCCGGTGGGGCCTGGGAGCGATCCTGGTGACGGTGCTGGTCGTCGGTCCCAACGTCATGGGGACCAACGGCCAGTTGAAGGCCGGCATCGTGGTCGCCTTCGCCGTGGTCGGCGTGTCGATCGTCGTGCTGACCGGCTGGGCGGGCCCGGTGTCGCTCGGACAGATGGCCTTCGTCGGTGTCGGTGCGGCCGTCGGCGCCCGGGCGCTCGCCGAGTGGGGCTGGGAGCCCGTGTCCGCCATGATCGTCGCCGCCGTGGCCGGTGCGGTGGTCGCGGTCCTGGTCGGACTGCCCGCGTTGCGGCTCGAGGGGCTCTACCTGGCGGTCACCACGCTCGCACTGTCGCTGGCTGCCTCGGCGTGGGTGTTCTCGAACCGGATCGGTGAGTGGATCCCCACCGAGTCGTTCCGTCGACCAGCGCTGTTGCGGACCTTCGACATCGACACGCCGCTGCGCCTGTACTACCTGTCGTTGGTGGTGCTGGGCGTGGTGCTGTTGGCCCTGCGGGGCGTCCGCCGGAGCCGGACCGGCCGCGTGCTGGTGGCGCTCCGTGACAACGAGGCCGGTGTCACTGCGTTCGGCGTGTCGCCGGTGCGGGCCAAGCTCACGGCCTTCGCCATCTCGGGCGCGGTCGCAGCGGTCGCCGGGGTGCTGGTCGTGCTCCAACAAGGGGCGTTCCGGCCCGTGACCTACGCGCCGGAGGAGAGCCTGACCGTGTTCGTCTCCACCGTCATCGGGGGGCTCGCCACCCTCACCGGCGGCGTGCTGGGAGCGGTGTTCCAGCGCGGGGCCCAGTGGCTCCTGCCGGCCCCGTGGTCGTTCTTCGCCACGGGCGCAGGAGTCCTGCTCGTCCTGTTGACGCTCCCCGACGGGCTGGGCGGCCTGCTGTGGCGGGTCCGTGACCGTTTCGTCCGATGGGCCGCCAGGCGGCACTCGGTGAACTCCCTGGCCCTCGAACGGTCGGCCGGGGACCACGTGGTCGACGCCGGGGTGCAGACAGTGCCCGACGACCCGGGCATCGGTGTCGCCGAGCACGCGCTCGTCGCCGAGGTCGGTGCCGCCTCCGGCGAACCCGGCGATGACGGTGGTCGCCCGTGACGGCCACCACACCGCCCGTCGATCGGCTGACCTGGGCCGACTTCCGGGAGTCGGCCCGCGGCGTCGTCGCACCCCGCCGCTGGGCCGGCACCGCCCGGCATCCGGTCCGTGCCATGCGCGAGATGATCGGCGACGGTCCGCTGCTCGCGCTGCTCGTGCTGTTCGGCCTGAACGCAGTCGACGAGCTCGACCGGACCGCGTTCGGGATCCTGCTGCCGAACATCCGCGACGCCTTCGGACTGTCGAACACCGGCGTGCTGACGATGCTGGCGTTGATCGGCCTGGGCTCGCTCCTGTTGCAGCTGCCGATCGCGTGGTGGGCCGACACCGGGAACCGGGTGGTGATCACGCTGCTCGGTGCCGTGGTGTGGGCCGCCTTCTCGGTCATGACCGGGGCGGCCACCGCCCTGTGGGTGCTGGTGCTCGCCCGCTGTGGTTCGGGGATCGGGGCGGCGGTGGTCGCTCCCACCCACAACTCGTTGATCGCCGACTACTACGCGGTCGACCGCCGGACCTCGGTGTTCTCGTTCCACCGGGCGGCCAACGTGCTGGGCCAGTTCCTGGGCCCGCTGCTGGCCGGCGTGCTCGCCTACTACCTGGACTGGCGGGCGCCGTTCCTCATCTTCGCCATCCCGACGCTGTTGATCGTCATCGTGGGCACGCGGATGCGCGAACCGGTCCGTGGCGCCCAGGAGCGGAAGGCGATCGGGGCGTCGGCCGAGGCGATCGAGACCGAGGAGCCGACGGCGAGCTTCTCCGAGGCGTGGCGGCTGCTGTGGAAGGTCGACGTGCTGCGGCGCATCTGGTACGCCACGCCGTTCCTGGCGGTCGCGTTCATCGGGTTCGTCTCACTGGCGAGCCTGCTGTACGAGGAGGTGTACCAGCTCGACGAACTGCAGCGCGGCTACCTGGCCGCGCTCGTCGAGCCGGCGCAGCTCATCGGGCTCGCGGTCGGGGCCCGGCTCGGGACGCGGCTCTTCCTGAGGGACCCGGCGCTCGTCTTCCAGTTCCTCAAGTGGGTGGCGATCGTGTGTTCGGGGCTGGCGGCCGCCTTCGCCCTGGCCCCGACGCTGGTGCTCGCGGTCGTCGCCAACATCCTGTTGACCTCGATCCTGGCGATCCTGCTGCCGGGCCTGCTCGCCACCCTGTCGCTCGCGATCCCGGCCCGTGCCCGGGCGATCGGGTTCTCGATCTCCTCGTGGTGGGCGATCCCCGGCCTGTTGCTCCTCCCGGCGATCGGCTGGGTGAGCGACACGTTCGGCACCCGACAGGGGATGTTGCTCATGACACCCGTGCTGGCCGCCGGGGGCCTGATGATCGCGTCGGGTGGCCGGGTGATCCGGCGGGACATCGAGGACGTCTGGAAGTCCTCGGCGGCCCGGTCCCAGGCGCTGGTCGACCGACGGCAGGGCCGTTCGAAGTTGCTCGTCGTCCGGGACCTGAACGTCGGCTACGGCGGACTGCAGGTCCTCTTCGATGTCAACATGGAGGTGGCCGAGGGCGAGATCGTCGCCCTGCTCGGGACCAACGGGGCGGGAAAGTCCACGTTGCTGCGCGCCGTGTCGGGCGTGACCGAGGCCGACTTCGGTGCGGTCATCCTGGACGGCCGGGACATCACACACGCCCCACCCAACGAGATCGCAGCCCTGGGGCTGGGTCAGGTGCCGGGAGGAGCGGCGGTCTTCGGTGGCCTGACCGTCAGGGAGAACCTCCGCACGGCCGGGTGGATGCTGCGCCGGGACAAGGACCTGCTGCAGCGCCGGACCGACCAGGTGCTGTCCACGTTCCCGGTGCTCGCCGACCGCCTCGACGAACCTGCAGCCAACCTCTCGGGTGGCCAGCAGCAGATGCTCGGCCTCGGAATGGCGCTCCTGAGCGAGCCGAAACTGCTCGTGATCGACGAGCTGAGCCTGGGTCTGGCACCGGTGGTGGTGGGACAGTTGACCGCCATGGTCCGGGAGGTGGCCGCCGCCGGGACGACCGTCCTGCTCGTCGAGCAGTCCGTCAACATCGCGCTCGAGCTGGCGACGACCGCCTACTTCATGGAGCGGGGTCGGATCCGCTTCTCGGGCCCGGCGCGGGAGCTGCTGGACCGTCCGGACCTCCTGCGGGCGGTGTTCCTCGACAGCGCTGGAGGCGCAGAAGGTGCGACCGGCGCCGGAGGCGCTGATGGTGGGACCGGCGCCGGAGGTGCTCGCGGGGGGACCGCGCCGGCCGTGGCCGGGGAGTCGGGCGGCGATCTGCAACCGGCCCCACCGGCGTTGGAGCTCGACCGGGTGACCCGGCGCTTCGGGGGCCTCCTGGCGGTGAGCGACGTCAGCCTGACCGTGCCGCAGGGGCGGATCGTCGGCCTGCTGGGCCAGAACGGCGCGGGCAAGACCACGATCTTCGACCTGGTGTGCGGCTACCAGCCGCTCGACGGCGGTCGCATCCTGCTCGACGGGACGGACCTGGGCTCGGCGACCCCGGCGCAGCGGGCGCGGCGTGGACTGGGCCGCACCTTCCAGGGTGGTCGCCTGTTCCCCGGTCTGGTGGTGGCCGAGGCGTTGGCGGTGTCGCTCGACCGTTCCGTCGACGTCCGGGATCCCGTCAGCGCCGCCCTGCGGCTCCCGGCGCACTACGACAGCGAACTGTCGGTCACCGATCGAGTCGAGGAGTTGCTCGAGTTGTTCGGCCTGGAGGAGTACCGGGACGTGTTCGTCTCCGAGCTCTCGACCGGTACGCGGCGCATCGTCGAGCTCGCGTGCGTCGTGGGGCACCAGCCGTCGGTGCTGCTCCTGGACGAGCCCGCGGCGGGCGTGGCCCAGCGCGAGGTCGAGGCGCTCGGGGGCCTGCTGCTGCGGATCCGAGACGAGCTGGGGTGCTCGGTCCTGGTGATCGAACACGACGTGCCGCTCATCCGGTCGATCGCCGACGAGCTCGTCGCGCTCGAGGCGGGCAGCGTGATCTCCGCCGGAGCTCCTGCTCAGGTGCTCAGCGACCCGCTCGTCGTGGCGTCCTACCTGGGGCAGGATCGCTCGGTGGTGCAGCGCTCGGGGGTGGCGGCGGAGCCGGGGTCCGCCACCACGCCGGGCCGGCCGTCCGGGGAGCCACCCGGCGGTGCCGTCGGAGGAGGACTGGAGTGAGCCAGATGCGTTCCGAGGGGACCGGACCGGCCGGGGGCGGCAGTGCGCTCCGACGGTGGGGTCCGTTCGTGGTCGTCCTGGCCGTGCTCGCCGCGTTCGTCGGCCTGGTGGTCACCGGGGGCGGGGACGGGGTGGCGGTCGATGACACCGTCCCGGAGTCGGGCGGAATGGCCGACCCCGGGAGCATCGAACTGCCCGAGGGAGTCCTACCGTTCAGCGTCGCGACGGCCCGCGGCGAGGAGGGCGACATCGACTGGGGCGCGCGTTGCGACACCGAGACGGGTCGGCTCCGTCTGCCGTTGTCGCCGCCGCCGGAGTGCTTCGCTCCGTTCAGCGGCGACAACGGTGGTGCCACCTCCACCGGCGTCACGGCCGACACGATCAAGGTGGTCGTCTACACACCCCAGGAGAACGATCCGATCCTCAGCTTCATCTACGCCCAGATCGGCAACCAGGACACCCCACAGAAGGTGTTCGACACCTACGTCGGGTTCAACGAGATCATGGGCCGCTACTACGAGACCTACGGTCGACGGGTCGAACTGGTCCAGTACAACGCGACCGGCAGCTCGAGCGACGCGGTGGCGGCCACGGCGGACGCCGAGACGATCGCCCGGGACATCCAGCCCTTCGCCGTGCTGGGCGGGCCGATCCTCACCGAGGCGTTCGGTGACACGCTCGCTGCGAACCAGGTCCTGTGCATCTCGTGCGCTCCGTCCCAGACCGCCGAGTGGTACGAGGAACGGGCTCCCTACGTCTGGGACATCGGCAAGAACCTCGACCAGAACATCACGCTGACCGCGGAGTACATCACCAAGCGCCTCGCCGGCGGCACTGCCGTCTACGGCGGCCCAGAGGTGTCGGCGAGGCCCCGGGTGTTCGGCAGCGTCTACCTGTCGGGTCTGAACGCCCCGACCGAACCGCGTGAGCGATTCCTCGAGCTGCTCCGGGCCGGTGGCGTCGAGTTCGCCGAGGAGGCGTCGTACGCGGATCCGGTGGGCCTGGCGGGTTCGGCCCGGGAGATCATGGCCCGCTTCAAGGCGGCGGGGGTGACCACGGTCCTCTTCTCGGGGGACCCGTTGGCACCCCAGGCGCTCACGCAGGCCGCCACCGAACAGGGCTACTTCCCCGAGTGGGTGATCACCGGCTCCGGTCTGGTGGACACGACGATCTTCGGGCGGACCTACGACCAGTCGCAGTGGCGCCACGCGTTCGGCCCCTCGAACCTGTTCGCCCGGGTCAGTCCGACCGTCGCCGGGTCGGGCTACCTGTACCGCTGGTACTTCGACGGTCAGGCCCCTCCGGCCCAGCAGTCGGCGCTGGTGCTGCCGAACCTGCAGTTGCTCTACGGGGTCCTGCAGGGAGCCGGCACCGACCTGACCCCCGAGATGTTCCGCCAGGTGATCTTCGCGGCCGAGATCATCGACAGCACCGTCATCAGCCCCCAGATCAGCTGGGGTGAGCGGGGGATCTGGCCCGGGGTCGACTACTCGGGCCTGGACGACCAGACCGAGGTCTGGTGGGACCCGGCGGCGATCGGCGAGGACGAGATCGGCAACGACGGAACGGGCATGTGGACCTACGCCGAGGGCGGACGTCGCTACCTGCCGGGCGGGTGGCCCGACACACCGCCCACGCTCTTCGGCGACGACCCCGACCCGGTGTCGCTCTACCGGGACCTGCCCGCCGGGATCACCCTGCCGCAGTACGAGCCGCTGCCGCGCTGAGGCGGGCCGATCGGGCTCAGTCGTCGTCCTGGTGGCGCAGGAACTCCTGGAGCTCGGCGGCGAGCTCGTCGCCGGTCGGGAGCTCCCCGCCGTCGAGCAACGTGTCCCGCTCGGCGTCGTCGTCGGAGTCGGCGAGCTCCTCGAGCTGGGCGACCATCGCCTGGTGCTGGGGGTTCTCGGCGACGAGCGCGTCGAGTCGCTCCCGGGTGGACGCGGCCTCGGCGCGCAGCTCGCCGTAGGCGGGTTCGATCCCAGCGGCCCGGCCCAGGCCGTCGAGCAACGACACACTCGCGGCCGGGTAGGGCATCGACGCCACGTAGTGGGGCACCTGTGCCCACAGGCCGAAGGTCGGGATGCCGCTGCCGTTGAGCGCCTGGTCGAGCACTGCGTGGATGCCGGCCGGCACGTCGAGGCTGCCCCGGACGTAGCCGCGCATGTGGTCCGACAGGTCGGGCGACGACGTGGTGAGCGCCAGACGCGTCTCACGGGTGTGGGGGACCGGTGCCGGGTAGGCGCCGAGCGTGACCGCCATGCGGCAGTCGAGCTCCAGGGCGAGCTCGACCACGGACTCGGCGA
Organism: uncultured Actinomycetes bacterium; assembly: GCA_903925745.1. Taxonomy (GTDB): domain Bacteria; phylum Actinomycetota; class Acidimicrobiia; order Acidimicrobiales; family Microtrichaceae; genus SXMI01. The sequence continues at coordinate 8,967 of CAIYGQ010000137.1, forward strand.
AGGCCAGCCACTCGAAGTCGGGTTCGGCGCCGACCAGGATCGCCAGGTCGGCGCCCCGTTCGTCGAGCCCTGCGCGCAGCTCGGTGGCGGGCCAGGTCAGGCCGGTGATGAGGCCGTCCTGCAGGTGCATGATCGGACGGCGGGCCCGGTGGTCGAGCAGCCGGTCGGCGTCGAACGACGCGACCGTCTCGGCGTCGGCGCCGGTCAGGAGCGCCGACATGGCGTTGGCGGAGCCCATCCCGGCGTCGATCCACCCCTCCAGGCCGATCACCATGACCGGCCGGTCCAGCTCGGGGACGACGATGCGTTCGTAGAGGTCGCTCACGGCGTGCCGACCTCCCGGGCGGCGGACTGGGTCGTGTCGGCGAGTGCGTCGAGCATGTGCCGGAAACCGAGGACCTGCTCCTCTGGGACGTCACCCATGGCGCCACCGGCGTACCTGGCGTACACCCCGGCGATGATGCAGGTCAGCTTCCAGAACCCGAACGCAACGTAGAAGGGGAGCGACGAGAGGTCGCGGTCCGACCTGGCCGCGTAGCGCTCGACCAGGTCGCTCGACCTGGGGAACCCGTCCAGGGCCGTCGGGGCGGCCTGGGGGAGCACTGCCGGTCCGCCCGGGTCCGTCCAGTAGACACAGAGCAGGCCCAGGTCGGCCAGCGGGTCGCCGAGGGTGCAGATCTCCCAGTCGAGCACGGCGACGACGCTGCCGTCGTCGCCGAGCATGCAGTTGTCGAGCCGGTAGTCGCCGTGGACGATCGCCGCGCCCTGTTGGTCGGGGATGTTGTCGGCGAGCAGTTCGTGGATCCGGTGGACCGACGGGAGGTCCAGCCCCCCGGCCACCTGGGACTCCGACTGCTGGAACTGCCCGTACCAGCGGCGCAGCTGCCGGGCGATGTAGTCCTCGTGGCGACCGAGGTCCGCCAGACCAACGGCCTCCAGGTCGACCTCGTGGATGGCGGCGAGCACGTCGACGAGCGACTCGCCGGCCCGGCGCCGGGCGTCGGGCGTGAGCTGCTCGGCCTGGTCGACCGAACGGACCACCCGACCGTCGACGAAGTCCATGACGTAGAAGGGCGCGCCGTTGACCCGGAGGTCCTCGCAGTGTCCGACGGTCGGTGGCACCGGTACCGGCGTCGGGGCCAGCGCGGACATGATCTGGTGTTCGCGGCCCACGTCGTGGGCGGTGGCCAGCACCTGGGCGAGCGGGGGTCGCCGCAGCACCCACCGGTTCCCCGTCCGGTCGGTCACGGCGTAGGTCAGGTTCGAGTGTCCTCCGGCGATGAGCTCGAAGCGGAGCGGCGGGCGGGCGTCCCCGACGTGCTCGGCGAACCAGGCGGTGACGGCGTCGGCATCGATCCCGTCGGGGATGGCGTTGCGGTCGGACACGCTCGATCGGTGCTCCTGGTCCTCGGATGCGGCCTGACTCACGCTAGTGCGTCGTCGTCTCGGCCCGACCACCGGGTGGTGCCCGGCCGGTAGAGTCGTCCGGCGCCCCGGGCGACGATCCGACCGGGGCCGTGAACGACCTGAATGAGTCCGCTGAATGAATCCGCTGAGTGAATCCGCAGAATGGTGAGGTGATCCGTGACCGACGTGACCGATGCGACCTTCGCGACGGAGGTGATCGAACGATCCCACCAGGTCCCCGTGGTCGTCGACCTGTGGGCTGAGTGGTGTGGCCCGTGCCGGACCCTGGGCCCGATCCTGGAGCGGGTCGTGGCCGAGACGGATGGGGCCGTCGAGTTGGCGAAGGTGGACGTCGACGCCAATCCGACCATCTCGCAGCAGTTCAAGGTGCAGTCGATCCCGGCGGTCTACGCCGTCCGGGACGGCGCCGTGGTCGACGGGTTCGTGGGAGCGCTCCCCGAGGCCCAGGTCCGGGAGTTCGTGCAGCGGATCGCACCTGCGATCGAACCGAGCGAGGTGGACCGCCTGCTCGATGCGGGCGACGAGGCGTCCCTGCGGACCGCGCTCGGACTGGAACCGGGCGACGAGCGGGTCGTCCTGGCGCTCGCCGAGCTGTTGGCGCTCAGCGCGACCGCGGCCGACCATGATTCCGCCGCCGCCGGTGTTGATTCCGGCGCCGCCGCCGGTGTTGATTCCGGCGCCGCCGCCGGTGTTGATTCCGGCGCCGGTGCCGAGGCGCTCTCGCTCCTGGAGCGGATCCCCGAGTCCCCCGAGACCCGCCGGATCGCAGCGCTCGTCCGCGTGGGCCCCGCACCGGGCGGTGACGAAGTCCTGGAGCGCCTCGGCTCGCTGCTCGAGCGCGTGGCCGATGACGACGAGGCCCGTGGTGAGTTCGTGGACCTGCTCGAGCTGCTCGACGAGGAGGAGCGGGCGGAGTGGCGGCGGCGTCTCTCGGCCCGTCTGTTCTGAGCCGCCGGCGCTGACCCGGGTCGGTCCGGGCCCCGCGGCCCGAGCCGCCCCGCCACTCACCACGGAATCGCCGCCCTAGGGTCCGGTCGTCCCCGGGCGCCGGGGCCGCAGCCGCCGGGCCGCAGCCACCGGGCCGTGGCCGCACCGGCCACGGCATCGCCGTCGGTCCCGGTGTGACCTCGACGGGTGGAGGCCCGTCCCCGGCCTCCCCGCCCGGAGCGAGCGTGAACCAGCACCACACCGGCGAGCCCGGGGGAGCCGACGACCCTCCTCCCGGTGGCGTGTCCGCCCAGCGCCGGGCGCTCGACGAGCTGGTGCGCCACGCCGGTCGGGAGCACGCCGATCAGGACCGTCGCCCGTGGGGTCGGGTGTCGACCGCTGCGTGGATCCGCCCTGCGCTGGCGGTCGTGGTCGCGCTGGTGGCCATCTGGTTGTGGCCGCACCTCCGGCGTCCGGTCCCCGCCGACGAGTCGCTCCCCCGGGCCGACGCCACGACGACCGTCGCACCGGCCGCCGGGGACCGGAGTTCGGAGCGCCCCGGGGGGACGGTGGGGGATCCGGCACCGGACACCGGGGACGACTCCGAGGTGGTCGTGCACGTGGTCGGAGCCGTGGTCCGGCCCGGTGTCCTCCGACTCCCCCGGGGATCCCGAGCCATCGACGCGGTCGACCTGGCCGGGGGATTGGCCGCCGACGCCGACACCGCCCGGGTGAACCTGGCCGCCGAGCTGGTCGACGGACAGCGCCTCGTCGTCCCAGTGGTCGGACAGGACCCACCGGTCGAGGTGGCATCGGGCGGAGCAACCAGCGGCGGTGCTGCGTCCGCCGGTGGGCCCGCGGGGCCACTCGAGCTCAACTCGGCGACGGTCGAGCAACTCGACGAACTCCCCGGTGTGGGTCCGTCGACCGCAGCAGCGATCGTCGAGCACCGCAGCACCGTCGGAGCGTTCCGTTCCGTCGAGGACCTGCTGGACGTCCGTGGAATCGGCGACGCCAAGCTGGACGCACTGCGTGACCTGGTGGTGATCGGGTGACGATGGCGGGCCTGGTCCTCACTGCGATCGCGACCTTCGCATCCGCGCTGGCGGCGTGGTCGCCCGCGTTGGTGGCAGTGGTCGCCCTGGCCGGCGGCGTTCCGGCGGTCCTCCTGCTCCGGGGACCGGAGCGACCGGCACCGACGTTGTGGTGGATCGTGGTCCCCGTCGTGGCGTGCCTGATCGCGGCCGTCCGCTCGGAGGTCGAACGGGACGCGCTCGACTCGGCCCTCCCGGAGGGGGAGCGCGTCGCAGCGGTCGCCCGGTTGGTCACGGATCCGGTGCCGACGGCCGGTGGGCACCAGGTCGTCCTGGGCATCGACGGCCGCCGGCACTGGGCGTTCGTCCCGTCGCGGTTCTCGGCGGTGGTGGCGACGTTGCTGACCGGTGACCACGTCACGGTGGAGGGTCGACGGGTCGCGTTGGAGGACGCACCCGTGGGGTGGACCCGGAGCCGGCACCTGGTGGGCGAACTCGAGGTGGAGCGCCTGGATGCAGGTCCGCCGGCACCGGTGTGGATGGCGGTGGCCAACGGATTCCGACGCAACCTGCAGCGGGGCCTGTCGGGCCTGGACGGTCGTTCCTCGGCGCTCGCCGCGGGGTTGGTGGTCGGCGACGACCGAGGTCAACAGGACCTCGACCGGTTCCGGTTCCGGGCGTCGGGACTCGGGCACCTCCTGGCCGTGTCCGGTCAGAACGTCGGTCTGACGTTGGTCGCTGCGGGACCGCTGCTCCGTCGCGTCCCGCTCCGGTGGCGCTGGATCGCAGGTGGGGCGGTCGTCGGTGCGTTCGTGCTCGTGACCAGGGCCGAGCCGTCGGTCCTGCGCGCGGCGGCGACCGCAGGCGTGGGCCTGGTCGCAGCGTCGAGCGGACGGCCGGTCGACGCGGCCCGGGCACTGTCGATCGCGGTGGTCGTCCTGGTGCTGGTCGACCCGATGCTCGTGCACTCGGTCGGCTTCCAGTTGTCGGTGGCGGCGACCGCCGGCCTGGCGGCCGGGGTCACCCGGATCTCCGAACACCTCAGGGGCCCGCGCTGGTGGCGCGACCAGGTGGCCGCGTCGGGGGCAGCGACGGTGGCCACGCTGCCGCTGCAGGTCGGCACGTTCGGTGTCGTCCCCGTGGTCGGTCTGGTCGCCAACCTGCTCGCCGTGCCGGTGGCGGGCGTCGTCGTGGTGCTCGGGCCGGTCCTCGGTTCGTTCTACATCAACAACGCCCCGCGCATCCTGCTGCTGCTGA
>CAIYGQ010000138.1 GCA_903925745.1 uncultured Actinomycetes bacterium
ACCTGAACGCCCGCTACCTGGGGTCACCACAGACCTCCATGATCGGCACCGTGGTGCAGAACAAGTTCCTGGTGCAGTTCGACTACCCGCAGGCCGCCGCGCTGTCGCTGGTGCTCATGGTGATCATCACCGTGATGGTGCTCGTGTACTCGAGGTTCCTGGGCACCGAGGGGTTGGCGGTGTGATGACTCCCGCGAACGGCACCCCGCCACCGGCCGGGACGATGACGGGGACCGCACCGTGGTGATGGCCGAGGGCGCCGCGCCGCCCGTCGTGGCCGAGGTCCGGCCGGCGACCGGATCCACCCGGCCGACCCGGGCGGGAACCGGCTGGGGGCGACGGATCCTGACCCTGGCCGCCGTCGCCGCCTACGTGTGGTTGTTCCTGCCGATCCTGAACATCGTCGCGTTCACGTTCAACCAGCCGTCGGGCAAGTACAACCTGTCCTGGGAGCGGTTCACGCTGGAGAACTGGGCCGATCCGTTCAAGGATGCGCAGCTCACGCAGGCGTTCTGGCGCAGCCTGATCGTGGCCGCCGTGGCGGTGACGGTGGCGCTCGCCATGGGGTCGCTCATCGCCATCGCCCTGTCCCGCTATCGGTTCACCGGCAACAAGGCCACCGAGGTGTTCCTGGTGCTGCCGTTGACCACGCCCGAGATCGTGCTGGGTGCGTCGCTCTACCAGCTGTTCCTGGGGCGGGGCGTCGTGCTCGGACAGGTCACCGTGATCATCGCCCACATCATGTTCCTGGTGAGCTTCGTCGCCATGACCGTCAAGGCGCGGGTGCGCGGGTTCGACTGGACGGTCGAGGACGCCGCCATGGACCTGGGCGCCCGTCCGATGCGCGTCTTCTGGAAGGTCACGTTCCCGCTGATCCTGCCGGGGATCCTGGCCGCTGCGTTGTTGAGCTTCGCCCTGTCGCTCGACGACTACATCGTCACCGACTTCACGCGGGGCGAGTACACGACGTTCCCGATCCAGGTGAACAACGCGTTCCGCGTCAGCTTCCCGCCGCAGGTCAACGTGCTGGCCACGCTCATCCTGGTGGTCACCCTGATCCTGTTCACCATCGGGCCGCTCTCGCAGCGTCGACGCAACGCTGCGGCCACCTGAGCGTCCCCGTCACCGAGGAGACCGACGTGAGCACGACGCTGGTGGGCGTTCCCGCCGAGATCAAGGCCGATGAGTACCGGGTCGCCATGACCCCCGACGGGGTCCGGGAGCTGCACGCGCACGGGGTCGACGTGGTCGTCGAGGCCGGTGCCGGCGTGGGTGCGGCGATCCCCGACGAGGACTACGTCGCCGCCGGCGCCGGGATCGCCGCCACCGCAGCCGAGGTGTGGGAGCGGTCCGACATCGTCTGCAAGGTCAAGGAGCCGCAGGCCTCGGAGTACGAGCTCTTCCGGGACGGCCAGGTGCTCTTCACCTACCTGCACCTGGCCGCGTACCCCGGGGTGGCGGACGCACTCGTCGAGCGCGGCGTCACGGGCATCGCCTACGAGACCGTGCAGCCGGCCGAGGGCGGCCTGCCGCTGCTCGCACCCATGAGCGAGGTGGCCGGCCGCATGAGCGTCCAGGTGGGCGCACACCTGCTGGAACGCCACAACGGGGGGCGCGGGGTCCTCATGGGCGGTGCGCCCGGTGTGCGGCCGGCCCGGGTGGTCGTGCTCGGCGCCGGCAACGTGGGCTGGAACGCTGCCTGGATGGCGGCCGGACTCGAGGCCGAGGTGGACCTGCTCGACAAGAACGTGGAGCGGCTCCGCTGGGTGGACCAGATCCAGATGGGGCGGATCACCACCCTCACCTCCAACCGCGGCCAGGTCGAACGCGCCGTGGAACAGGCCGACCTGGTGATCGGGGCAGTGCTCGTCCCCGGCGGTCGGGCGCCGGTGGTCGTGCCCGAGGACCTGGTCCGCAGCAAGCGGTCCGGACCGGTCGTGGTCGACATCGCCATCGACCAGGGCGGCTGCATCGAGACCTCGCACGAGACGACCCACCACGAT
>CAIYGQ010000139.1 GCA_903925745.1 uncultured Actinomycetes bacterium
GACTACGTCAACGCCGCCGAGCGGATCTGCGTGATCGCATCCATCGAGGCCGTCCCGACGGAGTTCGGCACCGGCGGCACGACCGTGTTCAGCGAGGGGTGCAGCGACGCCGCCGACGGCCGGGACCTGCCGCTCGACCCGTGGAAGTCCATCGACGGAGGGGTTGCCTCAATCTCGGGGCTCATCGTGGCTCCCGTCAACGGCACCGTTCGCCGCGACACCACCCTCCGGATCGGAACCGGCTGGCTCGAGCCGGTTCGCGCCGCCCGGCCGCTCGAGTCGGGCCAGACCCTCCAGCTCCTGGTCCAGGCGTGGAGCGGAATCGGCAGCGGCCAGAGCGACAACCAGACGTTCCGCACCTTCACGCTCACCGTGCCCTGAGTCCCGTCGGCGTCAACCTCCCGCCGGCACCGTGAGCCCGTCGGCCCGGACCACCTCGACGAGGTGCTCGCCGGGCCCCACCACCGACCCGGGCCACACGACACAGCGGTCGACCGTGCCCTCCACGACCGCTCCCTCGCCGATCACCGACTCCCCTCCCGACACCAGCAGGTTCGCCCGCAGGTAGTCCCGGGGCGTGCCGCAGTCCACCACCGGTCCGTCGACGTGGATCGTCTCGGCCCTGCCCTCCCGCAGCGCCGGCGACCAGACCTCCTCCCACAGGCCACCGGGTTCCGGTCGACAGCGGGCGACGGCCCACGGCGGGAGGAGCGAGGCCACCACGACGCTGCCCGGACCGAACGGGCCCGGGGTCGTCGTGCACAGCCGAACCAAATCGCCGCCCCAGCCGTCGACCACCGGGTGCAGCTCGACGCGGTGCCAGGTGTCGGCGTTGGCGACCACCGCCGGTCGACCGTCGAGCCAACCGGCCAGGCGGGCCAGACCACCCGCCGTTCCCCGGGCCGGTGGGTCCTCGAGCGACACGTGGACCGACGGGTGGTTCGCCGCCAGGTGGTCGAGCATCAGGTCCGGTTGGTGGCACACGTTGACGGCCAGATCAGAGGTCACCCGGGACAGGGCGTCGAGCGACCAGTCGAGCAGCGGACGGTCCCCGACCGGACAGAGCGGCTTGGGCAGCAGGTCCGTGAGCGGCCGCAGCCGGGTGCCCGCACCGGCGGCCAGGCACACGCCTGCCAGACTGTCAGGCATGAACGAACGCCGGTGGTTCAACAGCCGCCAACCGCAGACGCTGGTGATCAGCCAGTTCCTCCTGTACTTCGACGCCGTCTTCCTGGCGCTCGCAGCACTCGGCGTCGGCCAGGACTACGGACTCCCCAGTGACGGCATGATCGCCCGGATCATCTTCGTGCTGGCGGCCGTCGCGAACGCCTTCGGCGCCTTCGGTGTCGCCAACGAGATGAAGCGCGGCTACCAGGTCGCCGTCGTCGCGTCCTTCCTGCCGATCGCCGTGCGCTTCGTGATCGTGGTGCTGTACGGCTCGATCGTCGGTGACGCGCTCTACTTCCTGCTGCCCGGAGGGATCCTCAACGCGATCTTCGTCTACGCGCTGATCGCACTCCTGTTGCACCGGCAGTCCAAGGAGTACCAGCAGCTCCACTTCACCTGACCCCACCCGGATCAGGTGGGCTGTGGACCGGGCTGGCCGGGCCGCCCGCCGCGCTGCCATGATCACGCCATGACCACCACCGTGAACGGCATCGCAGGACTCACCGAGCTCGTCGGTTCCCACCTCGGGTACTCGGACTGGCTCGAGATCACCCAGGAACGCGTCAACACCTTCGCGGACGCCACCGGCGACCACCAGTGGATCCACGTCGATCCGGAGCGGGCCAAGGCGGAGTCGCCGTTCGGTGGTGCGATCGCCCACGGCTACCTGACCCTCTCGCTCGGTCCTGCGCTCATGCCCCAGATCATGGCCGTCTCGGGAGTGAAGATGGGGGTCAACTACGGGCTGGGCAAGGTGCGCTTCGTCTCCCCGGTGCCGGTCGGCTCACGCCTCCGCCTGGGCGCGGTCCTCGACGAGGTGAAGCCGCTCGACGGTGGTTGGGCGCAGATCCACATGACCTTCACCTTCGAGGTGGAGGGCGCCGACAAGCCGGCGTGCGTCGCCGAGATCATCTTCCGCTACGCGGAGTGACGCCCGATCGGGCCGACTGACGCGGTCGGAGCCTCAGCGGAACTCGGGGAGCACCTGCTCGCCGAGGAGTCGCAGCGTCTCGTGCTCCGGGTAGTCAGAACACCACGGGACGACACCGCCGCAGCCGAGCGCCTGGTACTCCGCCAGCCGTTCGCAGACCTGCTCGGGGGTCCCGACCAGGTTCCCGGCCCGCCACGACTCGAACGGTTCGCCCCACAGGCTCCGGGTCCCGGCGTCCAGGACCTCCTGCTCGCTCGAGCGGATGAACACCTCGGGTGACCAGGTCATCGTGATCTCGTCGGGGTCGCGCCCGACCTCGGCGCAGTGGCGGCGCAGCACGTCGACCTTGTGGGTCCACTCCTCCGGCTTGCCACCGAAGTTCGACCGGTCGGCGTGGCGGGCGACGACCCGGAGCGTCAACTGCTCGCCGCCGCCACCGATCCACACGGGCGGGTGCGGATCCTGCAGGGGCTTGGGGTCGCACTGGGCGCCCTGCACGCTGAAGTGCCGGCCCTCGTAGGTGGAGTCGGGCTCGCTCCACATCATCCGGACGATCTCGACGGTCTCGCGCAGCATCCGGATCCGATCCGCGTTCGACGGGTAGTCCCAGCCGTACGCCCGGTACTCCTGGTCGTACCAGCCGGCGCCGATCCCCCAGTCGAGTCGTCCGTCGGAGATGACGTCGACGGTCGCGGTGACCTTCGCGACCAGGGCGGGGTTGCGGTACCCGGCGCAGCTGACCATCTGGCCGAGCCGGATGCTCGACGTCGCCTGGGCGAGCGCGGCGATCGTCGTCCAGCACTCGAAGACCGACTCGTGGGAGGGCGCCGGGACGTTGTGGACGTGGTCGTAGACCCAGATCGAGTCGAACCCGAGCTCCTCGGCGAGCACGGCGGTGGCGAGCGTCACCTCCCACTGCGCCCTGGCGTCACCGATGCCGGCGAGTTCCGTCTTCCATCCCTGCGGTGCGAACACTCCGAAGATCATCGGCGGAGCCTACGACGCCGACCAGGGCAGGCGACGCCCTACGCTGCCGACGTGGTCCGACCCGCCGCCGCCTCACTCGTCGTCGCACTCGCCGTTGCGCTCTCGGCCTGCGGTGCGTCGTTCGAGGACCGGAACGCCACCACGTCGACGACCGTGGTGGAGCGCCCCTCCTCCACGACCGAGCGGCCGCCCACGACGGCCGCGGCTCCGGTCGCCGACAGCGGGTTCCCCGAGGACTGGCAGGCGCCGCCCCTGGACTGGGCACCGTGCGCGTTCGACTCGACCATCGACTGCGCGACGCTGGCCGTTCCGCTGGACTGGTCCGAACCGGACGGCCCGACGATCGGCCTGGCCCTCGGACGCATCAGCGCCACGGGGAACCGGATCGGCTCGCTCGTGACCAACCCCGGGGGGCCGGGCGGCTCCGGCCTCGAGTACCTCGCTGGCCTCCCACTCACCTCGGCGACGGGTCGGCGCTTCGACACGGTCAGCTGGGACCCGCGGGGGGTCGGCGAGTCCCGGGTCGTGGACTGCGACTCCGGTGTCGACGAGTTCCAGTCGCTCGACTCCGGACCCGACGACGCGGCGGAGCAGGAGGCCCTGGAGCGAGCGGCCGCCGCCATCAGCGCCGAGTGCGGCCGGGACCACGGAGAGGTGCTGGCACACGTGGGCACCGCCGACGTCGCCCGCGACCTGGAGGCGATCCGTCGCGCGCTCGACGATGGCCCGCTCAACTACGTCGGCTTCTCCTACGGCACCCGGATCGGACAGGAGTACGCCGCACGGTTCCCCGACCGGATCCGCACGATGGTGCTGGACGGCGTGGTCGATCCGACCCTGGGCTTCACCCGGTTCCTGACGGAACAGGCCGTGGCCTTCGAGCGGGCCTTCGAGGCCAACGCCCGGGAGTGCGCCGCCGCGGGCCCGGCGGCGTGCGGGGTCGCGGACCTGGCCGCCAGCTACGACCGGGTCGCAGCAGCCGCCGAGGCCGGTCGGATCCCGGGATCCGACGGACCGATCGGCCCGAGCGACGTGGTCGTGGGCGCGACGTTCACCGGCTACCTCAACGACGGGTGGCGACGTCTCGGCCCGGCACTCGCCGCCGCCGAGGCCGGGGACGGTTCGGAGCTCGAGTCGCTGGCGCAGGCCTACTACGACTTCGGTGGCTACCCGGCGTACGCCGCCGTCGTGTGCACCGACGACTCCCCGCCCGCCGATGCGGCCGCGTACCGGGAGTTCGCCGCCGCCGCGGTCGCAGCAGCACCCCGGTTCGGGGCGGCGGTCGCCAACGAGATGCTCCCGTGCGCCACCTGGCCGGTGGAGGCGACCGGGTCGCCGGCACCACCGTTCAGCCCGGACCTCCCGCCCATCGTGGTCATCGGCAGCACCGGCGACCCGGCCACGCCGTTCGAGAACGCCGTCACGGTGGCCGAGCGCATCCCGAACGCCGTGCTGCTCACGGTCGAGTCCGACGGTCACACCGCCTACGGCGGCACCCCGTGCGTCGACCGGATCGTCGACCGCTACCTGATCGACGCCGTCCCGCCGGCCGCCGGGACGACCTGCTGAGGGCCTGGGCCCCGCCGGGACCGGTGGACCGGAGGCTGACGTCCGACCCCGTCAGGGCAGGAGCCACCCGGCCACGGTCGTAGCATGCGACGCGGAGCGCTCGGATCCGGGGGGGCCACCGTGGAGTACAACCTGGCCACCGTGCACGAGCTGGTGGAGGACGCGGTCCCCGATCGTGACTGCATCGTCGCCGGTGAGCGGCGCCTGTCGTACCGGGATGTGGGTGACCGATCCCGTCGACTCGCCAACGCGCTCCGACGACGGGGTCTCGGCCGGGTCACCGAGCGGACGCAGCTGGAGGGCCACGAGTCCGGCCAGGACCACCTGGGCATCTACCTCCACAACTGCCCGGAGTACCTGGAGGCCATGCTCGGCGCCTACAAGGCGCGCGTGGCGCCGTTCAACGTGAACTACCGGTACGTCGCCGAGGAGCTCGAGTACCTGCTGGGTGATTCAGGTGCCCGGGCGATCGTCTTCCACTCGGCCTTCGCGCCGGTGCTCGACGAGGTCCGGGGCCGGTTGACCGACCTGGCCGTCCTGTTGCAGGTCGACGACGGCAGCGGGGTCGACCTGCTGCCCGGCGCCGAGTGGTACGAGGACGCGCTGTCCGGTGAGCCGTCCAGCCTCCCCGACGACCTGCGTGACTCTTGGTCCCCCGACGACCTGTACATCCTGTACACGGGCGGAACGACCGGGATGCCGAAGGGTGTGCTGTGGCGCCAGGCCGACATCTTCGTCGCCGCCCTCGGTGGCCGTCGCCTCGACGACCAACAGGAGTGGGCCACCCCCGGGGACCTGGTGGCCAACACCGCCAACGGTGGAACCCGGCTCATGCCGGCCCCACCGTTCATGCACGGCGCAGCGCACTGGATGGCATTCAATGCGTTCACCAACGCCAACACGATCGTTCTGGGTCGCGTGAACGAGCGCTTCGACGTCGACGACACGCTCGCCGTCGTTCAGGACGAGGGGGTGAACGTCCTCCTGATCGTCGGCGACGCGTTCGGGCGGCCGCTCGTGGAGGCGATCGAGACCACCGACCGCAACCTGTCGTCGTTGCTGGCCGTGGTCTCCGGGGGCGCTGCGCTGTCGAGGGGCGTCAAGCAGCGGCTGCTGACCGCGCTGCCCACGATCATGCTGTTGGACGGGCTCGGCGCGTCGGAGACCGGCCAGCAGGGCAGCCAGCTCACCGCCGCCGGCCAGGAGGTGACCACCGGGGACTTCACACCCGGTCCCGGCATGGAGATCCTCTCCGCGGACCTGGACCGGATTCTGGAGCCGGGACACGAGGAGACCGGCTGGCTCGCCCAGTCGGGCCGGGTCCCCCTCGGCTACCTGGGCGACGCCCGCAAGACCGCCCGGACCTTCCCCACCATCGCCGGTACCCGCTACTCGGTGCCCGGCGACCGGGCACGGCTCCGCTCCGACGGCACCCTCGAGCTGCTCGGCCGGGACTCGGCGACGATCAACTCGGGCGGCGAGAAGATCTTCGCCGAGGAGGTCGAACAGGCGCTGTTGCACCACCCTGCCGTCCTCGACTGCCTCGTCACGTCCCGCCCGTCGCCGCGCTGGGGCTCCGAGGTGGTCGCCGTCGTGCGGCTGCGTTCCGACGCCGCGGTCGCCGACGCCGACCTGCTGGAGGAGGCGGCCCGCCACGTCGCCCGCTACAAGCTGCCCAAGGCGATCGTGCGACGGGACCACGTCGAGCGGTCGCCGTCCGGGAAGGCCGACTACCGCTGGGCCGCGGCACAGGCCCTGGAGGGCTGAGGGATGGTGGACGACTCCAGCGACCGGACGGAGGGCGCACCGGTGGTCGTGTTCGACCTCGGCAACGTCCTGATCCCGTGGGACCGCCGGACGGCGATCGCCAGGTTCGTCGACGACCCGGACGAGGTCGAGCGGATCGCCGAGGAGGTCTTCGACCTGGAGGCGAACCTCCACCTGGACCGCGGGGCAGCCATCGAGGTCGTCCGGGGCCACGTGGAGGCGCGGCATCCGGGCCACGGCTGGGTGGTGGACGGCTACCTGGAACACTTCCTGCACTCGCTGGGGACGGTCGACGCCGGAACCGAGTCGATCCTGGACGAGCTCGCCGACCGGGGCGTCCCGCGCTACGCGCTCTCGAACTGGTCGGCGGTGTGCTTCGACGGCATCGAGGAGCACTACCCGGTCCTCGGACGCTTCGACGGCCTCCTGATCTCCGGAGACGTCGGCACCTGCAAGCCCGACCTCGCGATCTACCGCCACTGCGAGGAGCGATTCGGGTTCACCGCCCAGCAGGCCGTGTTCCTGGACGACAACACCGACAACGTCGCCGGGGCCCGGGCCGCCGGGTGGGACGCGTTCGTCTTCACCGACGCGGCCGCGGCCCGGCGCGAGCTGGCGACGCGTGGCCTGGTGGCGGACGGCTGAGACCGGCCACTGCGCCGCGGCCGCCCCGGCGTAGGTTGTGGGCGTGGCCGTCTCCCCCGAGTCCCTGATCCCCCGACCCGACGAGCCGCTCCCGACCGGGACCGCCAAGACCCGGTCGGTGCAGGCGATGTTCGACGTCATCGCTCCCCGCTACGACCTGGTGAACCGCATCATGACGTTCCGCATGGACGTCGGGTGGCGGCGACGCACGGTCGGGTCCCTCGGACTCCGGCCGGGGTCGATCGTGCTCGACCTGGCCTGTGGGACCGGCGACCTGGCCCGGGAGCTGCAGGAACGTCGACTGGTCCCGCTCGGTGCGGACCTGTCCTACGGGATGCTCGCGGCCGCGCCCCAGCCCTTCGACCGGGTGCAGTGCGACGGGTCCGCCCTGCCGGTCGCCACCGGATCCCTGGACGGGGTCACCTGCGGCTTCGCGCTCCGGAACTTCACCGACCTGCAGGGCACCGTCGATGAGCTGGCCCGCTCGCTCCGACCCGGCGGACGACTCGCGATCGTCGAGGTCGCCGAGCCGCCGAATCCGGTCCTGCGGGCCGGCCACTCCGTGTACTTCGGCAAGGTCGTCCCGGTGATCGGCGGGCTGTTGTCCAACGCGTCCGCGTACCGGTACCTGCCGAGGTCCGTGGCCTACCTGCCCGAGTGGCCCGAGTTGCGGGCGGTGCTGGAACGCGCCGGCTTCCGCGACGCGACCAGGACGCTGCTCTCGGGTGGGATCGCCCAGTTGGTCACGGCGACCCGGGCACCCGCGGAGGCGCGGTGAACCCGGACCGACCCGGGGTGTCGACCGGCCCGGACGTGCCCGAGGCGTCCCCGCTCCCGGGTGACGACCTGGTCGCGTTCAGTTCGCCGCGCCGGGACCTGTGGGGGGTTGGCACGGCGGTGCGCATCGACCTGCCGTCGCCCTGGGTCGAGCACGTGGAGGTGGTGACGAGGACGCTGGCCGACCTGTCCCGGCACGTCGATCCGGCGGGACCGGGCGACGGCGATCCGGACGAGCCGGGCACGGGCCCGGTGGCCTTCGGAGCGCTCCCCTACGACCGGTCCGCTCCGGCGTCGTTGATCGTGCCGGCGGTCCTGCACGGCCGGTCACCCGACGGACGGCGCTGGCGTACGGTCGTCGGCGGTGAGGCGAGCGCCGGCGGACCCGCCGGACCGGGACCCACCGCGCCCCGCCGGGTCGAGGTGCGCTCGGCACGCGACCCCGACGAGTGGTGCGACGACGTACGGACCGCCACCAAGCGGATCGCGGACGGCGACCTCACCAAGGTGGTGCTCGCCCGGGAGCTGCTGGTCCAAGCCGACGCACCGCTGGATCCCGCTGGGGTCTACCTGCGGCTCCGCAGCAGCGCCCCGCACGCGTTCTGCTTCTGCGTGGACGGATTCGTGGGTGCCTCCCCCGAGCTCCTCGTGTCCCGACTCGGCGAGGTCGTCCGGGCCCAACCGATGGCGGGCACCGCACCCAGGTCGGGCGATGAGCACCGTGACCTGCGGGCTGCGACGGAGCTGGCGGCCTCGGCCAAGAACCGGGTCGAGCACCAGATCACCATCGACGCGGTCCACGAGGCGATCCTGCCCTGGTGCTCGTACCTGGACGCGGAACCGGAGCCGAGCGTCGTGCCGGCCGGGCCGGTGCAGCACCTGGCGACCCTGGTCGAGGGACGCCTTTCCTCTCCGGCGCCCTCCGTCCTCGAACTGGTCGCTGCGCTGCACCCCACACCGGCGGTCGGTGGCTGGCCCCGGGAGCCGGCCCTGGAGCTCCAACGAGTCCTGGAACGGACCGACCGTGGCCGCTACGCCGGCCCGGTCGGCTGGGTGGATGCGGCGGGCAACGGTGCGTTCGCCGTCGGCATCCGCAGTGTCGAGCTGGAGGGAACCCGGGGCCGGGTCTTCGCCGGGGTCGGTGTCGTCGCCGACTCCGACCCGATGGCCGAGCTCGACGAGACCCGGGCCAAGTCCCAGGCGGTGCTCAGCGCGCTCTCGACGACCTGAGTCCGCCGGGCCCCGTCGATCCGGGCCGACGGTCCCGCTCAGTCCTGTTGGCGGGTCGATCCGACCGGCGACTCGGTCTCGTTCGCCCAGACCGTCCGGAGTCGACCCAGGACGGACTCGACGTCCGAGAAGCCGGCGAAGTGACCCTCGCCGGGGCGCACGTGCAGCTCGCCGCGCTGCACCCGGGCCGCCTGGTGGTGCCCGTGGCTCGGCGGAACGATCGTGTCCGCCAGCCCCTGCCAGACGATGACCGGCGGTTGCACGTCAGCCAGACCGAACCCCCAGTGGCGGCTGAACAGGGCCAGGTCGTGCGCCGAGGCCCGCACGTCGTCGGCGGTCAACAGGTCGTGGAGGAACATCGCCTTGAACTGGGGATGGCCGAGGACGTGGCGATCGGCGAAGCCGAGCACCGTCACGTAGGTGGAGAAGACGGGCTCGGCGAGCGGGTCGGCGATCCGCACCACGGCGGACAGGGCGCCGCCGAGCGGACCGCGGAGCGTCTCCAGGGCCGGTGCGGCCAGGCGCAGCAGGCGCGTGTAGCTGAGGACCGCGTCGGGCCCGCGGACCGGGCCGAACCCGCCGAGCAGGGTGGCGGCGACCACGCGGTCCGGCAGCTCGTGGGCGACCGCCAGCGTGTAGGGGCCACCGCCCGAGAGGCCCACCACGGCGAAGCGGTCGATGTCGAGCGCATCGACGAACGTCTCGACGTCGCCCGCGAAGTCCACGATCCGGTGGTACCGGTGGTCCGTGGAACGGCCCGTGCCCGGCCGTTCCAGCGTCACGACCCGGAACCCGGACCGCAGCGCCACCTCGTCGACCATCGGCGGGATCTGGAATCGGCCGCCGGGCGTGCCGTGGAACCAGAGCACCGGATCCCCGTCGGGGTGGCCGTACTCGGCCCATCCGAGCCGACGACCGTCGTGGAGTTCGACCTCACCCACCCGGCGTGGGACGGGGGCCCGGACCTCGGCCTCCTCCACTCCGCCCTCGACCCCGCCCTCGACTCCGGTGCTGTCCTCGGCCACGACGAGACGCTAGCCGGACTCCGCCGGCGTTCCCTCGTCGTCCCCACCGGCCGCCAGGACACCCGTGACGACGGGCCGAACCGCCGTGGCGACCGCGGCGGCGAGCGAGGCGTGGACGGCGACGTTGCGGTCTCGATCGCCCCGGACCACGACGACCCGCACTCCCCGCCGGGTGTGGGCGCCAGCCAGCGCCGCCTGCAGGCCGGCCCGGGTCGTGACCCGCTCCGCCGGCAGGCCGTGAGAGGCCGCGAGCGCCACCAGATCGGTGCCGTGTGGGGTGCCGAACAGACGCTCGAACTCGGCACCGGGCAGCTCGGTCCGCTGCGGGAGGAACGAGAAGATCCCGCCGCCGTCGTTGTCGACGACCACCACGACCAGGTCGACGTCGCGGGAGCGGAGCGCGACCAGCGCGCTCGAGTCGTGGAGGAACGCGAGGTCGCCGACCAGCGCGACGGTCGGGCGTCCGGTCGTGGCGACCCCGATCGCCGTGGAGACCACGCCGTCGATCCCGTTCGCACCCCGGTTCGACCACACCCACACGTCGTCCCGGGGCGGCGCGAACCACTCCAGGTCGCGGACCGGCATGGACGAGGCGACGACGAGCGCCCCGCCGGTGGGCACGGCGCCGAGCACGTCGACGGCCACCGCCGGTTCACTCGGTGCCGGGTCGTCGTCGAGCGCGGAGCCGAGCGCCCCACGGGCCGCGCGCTCCGCGGCCCGCCACGCCTCGGTCCACGCCTGCGGCGCGGGCTCCGGCTCCAGTTCGAGGAGTTGCGCGGCGACGACCGACGGGTCCGCCACGAGCGCGCGCGCGAGCTGGTGGTCCGGATCGGGGATCCGCTCGGCCCGGTCCAGTCCGACCTGCAACGCACCCGAGCCGGCCAGCCACTGCGCCAGGACCTTGGAGGCGAGCAGCCCCCCGGTCCGCAGGACGACCTCGGGGCGGAGCGCTGCGGCCACGTCGGGCTCTCGCAGCAGTTGGTCGGCGGTCGAGACGACGACGGGCGCATCGGTCCGACAACCTGATGGGGCATCGCAGACGAGCGGCCAACCGAGCGCCCCGGCGAGCTGTTGGACCAGCGTCGCCTCTGCAGGGTCCCGGGCGGTGCGCACACCGGCCACGACCACGCCCCGCCGTCCCGACACCACAGCGGCGAGCCGACCGAGCTCCTCGTCGGTCAACCCCCACTCGGCGCCGTCGCCGGGCAGCGCGGCGGGGGCATCGATCCGCTCGACGACCGGCGCGGCGGCGCCGACCAGCGGATCCCGGAACGCCAGGTTCAGGTGGACCGGCCCGGGGACCAGTCCCATCGTGCGGCCGAGCGCATCCCGGGCCAGGTCCCGCCACCACGGTCCGCCCCCGGCCTCGGGTGGTCCCGGCTCGCAGTACCAACGGACCGCGTCGCCGTAGAGCCGCCGTTGGTCGATCGTCTGCGGCGCCCAGACACCCTGCAGTTCGGGTGGGCGGTCGGCGGTGACCACGAGCACCGGGACGGCGGACTGGTGGGCCTCCACCACTGCGGCGTGGAACTCCGCGGCGGCGGTGCCGCTCGTGCAGAGCACCAGGCTCGGAACCCGGTCGGCCGCTGCGGCGCCGATGGCCTGGAACGCGGCGGAACGTTCGTCGAGGACCACCTCGACCCGGATCCGGTCGTCGGCGAGCAGGGCCAGCGCGAGCGGCGTCGACCGTGAACCGGGCGCGACGACGGCGTGGCGGAGGCCGAGGACCGCCCACTCGTCGACCAGGGTGGCGCAGAAGGTGGCCGACACCGAGTGCCCCGAGGTCCGCCCGGCCGGATCAGCTGCGGGCCCGGACCCGGTCGGGTCGGGACGGGTCACGGAGGAGCGTTGGTCGTCGGTCATGGGCACGTGGAGCCTACGGTGGGCCCGTGGGATCAGCCACGGGGGACGACGCACCCACCTCGACGGGCGGGCGCGCCCTGGCCCTCGAGGTCGTCGGGGTGGACACCGGTCGACCGCCGTTGGTGCTCCTGCACGGCTTCACCCAGAACCGCCGCTGCTGGGGGCCGCTGGCCGAGGACCTGGGCCGGGACCGGCTCCTGTTCGCCATCGACCTGCCCGGCCACGGTGACTCGGCGGCCGCCTCCGGCGCCTCGGTCAGCGAGACGGCCGGGCTGATCGACGCAGCCGTCGCGCGGCGGCTCGACGCCGGCGCGCAGGCCGACGTACTCGGCTACTCGATGGGTGGCCGGATGGCGCTCGCGTGGCTCGCCGACCACCCCGGGCGGATCAGACGGACCGTGACCATCGGGGCCACCGCCGGCATCGAGGGCCCGGACGCCCGGGCCGCCCGGCGGGACCAGGACGAGGAGCGCGCCCGGTTCCTGGAGCAGGAGGGCGTGGAGGTGTTCCTCGACTGGTGGCTGGGCCTGGAGCTGTTCCGCGGACTGCCGGACTGGGCCCGCTTCGAGGAGCAGCGCCGGGCGAACACCGCCGCCGGACTGGCGGGATCACTGCGGCACGCCGGGACCGGGACCATGTCCCCGCTGTGGTCGGTGCTGGCAGAACGACGCGACCAGGGTGTGCTCGGCGACGCGCTCGTCCTGACCGGCGAACACGACGACCGCTTCGCCGAGGTCGGCGTCCGACTGGCGCGGTGCCTGGGCGGGACCGCCCGCACCGTCGACGGAACCGGTCACGCCGCCCATCTGGAGTCACCCGAGGTGGTCTCCGCTGCGGTCCGGGAGCTCCTCGACGACGGCAGTCCCTGAGGACGGGACTACCCGCCGACGAAGAGACCGACGGCCACCAGCACGCAGGTCACCAGCTGCACCCGTCCCGTGTCGGCCAGCACGGGCACCAGCGCTCGCCCGCTCGCGCCGCCCAGTACCTGCACGACCGGTCGACGGGCGAGGAGGACACCCAGGAGCCCCAGCGCCGCGAGGGGCCGGCCACCCGCTCCGGCGAAGACGGGAATGAGGACGAACGGGGTCGTGACCAGTGCGGCGTACAGGATCCTCGTCCGGCGGTCACCGAGGCGCACGGCCAGCGTGCGCTTGTGGGCCCGGGTGTCGCCGGGGATGTCGCGCAGGTTGTTGACCACGAGCAGGGCCGTCGCGAAACAGCCGACGGCGACACCGGCGACGACCGACACCCAGGTGACGCGTTCGAGTTGTACGTAGGTGGAGCCCACCGTGGCGACCAGTCCGAAGAACACGAACACGAAGACCTCACCGAGCCCGGCGTAGCCGTAGGGGCGGGGTCCTCCGGTGTAGAACCAGCCGGCCGCCATCGCCGCGGCCCCGACCAGCACGAGCCAGGGCTGCACGAGGACGACGAGGGGCAGGCCGCACAGCGCCGTCAGCGCGAAGGACACGACCACCGCCCGCTTGACCTGCCCCGGCGTGGCCAGGCCGTTGCCGACCAGGCGGGGCGGCCCGATCCGCTCTCCCGGGTCATCGGTGCCTCGGACGCCGTCGGAGTAGTCGTTGGCGTAGTTGGTCGCGACCTGGACGAACAGCGCCACACCCAGCGCGCACAGCGCGATCCACACCGTCAGGCCCCGCAGCGGGCCGAGTGATGCGGGTCCCGCCGCAGCGGCGGTCCCGACGAGCACCGGCGCCACCGCAGCGGGGAGGGTCCGCGGTCGGGCGCCGAGCACCCACGTCCGCCATCCGGGGGTGGGTGTCGTCGCACCGGACGGCGTTGAGGGTTCGGACACAGCGGTCGGAGCCTACGGCGTTCAGGGTTCGCGTTCGTCGACCTGCAGGCGGTCGGCCGCCGACGGCAGACGACCCAGGTGCTCCAGCACCGATGCGGCCTCGGCCCCGACGAAACGGGTCGCCGCGCCCACGCGGAGTCGTCGACGCAGGTGGCCGAAACGCAGGTCGAGGACCTGCAGTCCGCCGCGGCGGTGGACGACGACCTCCTCGATGAGGTCCCAGTCGACCGAGAACCCGACCACCAGGTTGCGGCACCGCACGCCGACGGGATCGAAAGTCGCCCGCTGGGTGGCGGCGCGCCAACCGAGCACCACGCCGACACCGACGGTCACGACTGCGAGCACGGCCGGCGGGACCGGGTCACCGTCACCGGCGGCCAGTCCCTCGGTGGCGAACCGGAACGACACCAGTGCGATCGCGGCCAGAGGCGAGATGACGGCCAGGAGTCGACCCGGGGCACCGGCTCGCAGCACGACCGCACCAGCACCCCGATCGGCGCCCTGACCAGCACGCGGATCGACACCGTCACCGTCCCCCGGCCCGGGCACGGGCGTGCGGGGCGGCTCCACCTCCGCGACGCTACCGTGACCGACGTGACCGGTCCGGTGTCGTCCCCGGAGCCGTCGGGTGCCTGAGCTCGTCGGACTCGCCCTGCCGGGCGGGGCTCCGTTCCTGCGGGAGCTCCGTGCCGCCTGGGACCGGGGCGACGCGGTCCTGCCGCTCGCCCCCGACGACCCGGAACCACACCGTCGCCGACAGCTGGAGGCGGCTCGTCCCGCCCGGGTCATCACCGAGGGCGGGGTGGAGGAGCTCGACGACGGGCTCCCGGTCGAGGACGGCGACGCCGTGGTGGTCTGCACCTCCGGGACGACCGGCGCGCCGAGGGCGGCGGTGCACACCCACGACGGGTTGGAGGCCGCCGCCTTCGCGAGCGCCACCGCGCTCGGCGTCGCACCCGACGTCCGTTGGCTGGCGTGCCTGCCGTTGCACCATGTCGGCGGGTTCTCCGTGCTCTCCCGGGCGCTGCTCACCGGAGCCGGCCTGGAGGTCGTCCCCCGGCCCGACCCCGCGGTGATCGACGCCGCCCCCGGGCGCGGGTGCACCCACGTGTCACTGGTGCCCACCCTCCTCGGCCGGATCGATCCGGCCCGGTGGCGAACCATCCTGCTGGGCGGCTCCGCCCCGCCGGCCGACCGGCCAGCGCACGTGGTCGCCACCTACGGCTGCACCGAGACCTACGGCGGCGTCGTCTACGACGGGCTGGCCCTCAACGGCGTGTCGGTCCGGACGGTCGCGGCACCGGGGTCGCACTGGAGCGTCCCGGCCCCGATCGAGCTGCGCACCCCGTCGCTGATGCGCTGCTACCGGGACGGCTCACAGCCCGCCGGCGGGGACGGCTGGTTCCGGACCGGGGACCTGGGCACGATCGATCCCGACTCCGGTCGACTGGACGTGGCCGGCCGGGCGGACGACGTGATCGTCAGCGGGGGCGAGAACGTGTGGCCCGATTCCGTCGAGGCCGTCCTGGGCGGCGTGCCCGGAGTGGTCGAGGTGGCCGTGGTGGGTCGACCGGATCCCGAGTGGGGCCAGCGCGTCGTGGCCGTCGTCGTCCCCGCGGACCCGGCCCGGCCGCCGCGGGTGGAGGAGCTGCGCTCGGCGGTGCGGGCGGAGCTGCCGCCGGCGTGTGCGCCCCGCGAGCTCGAGCTGCGCGATTCGCTCCCACGGACTGCGCTTGGCAAGATCGAGCGGTACCGGTTGCGGCAGTCGAACGGGTCCGAACGGACCGGCTGACCGGACCCCCACCAGGAGCCTCCAGGACGAGATGACCCCACCGGCCGCGACCGAGGGCACCGACCGGCCGGGCGCGGTCTCGTTCGACCACGTCGCCATCGCGGTCGAACAGATCACCGACCCGTGGCCGGTGTTCGCCGACGCGCTGGGTGGGCGGTACCTGGATCGTGGCGTCAGTTCCGGGTTCGGCTGGACCCAGCTGCGCTTCGCCAACGGCTTCGTGGTCGAGGGCATCCATCCGGAGTCGGGGGACGGCTTCCTCCGCCGGTTCCTCGACCGCTCGGGACCGGGGGCCCACCACCTCACCTTCACGGTGGACGACCTGGAGGCGACGACCGCCGCCCTCCGGTCGGCCGGACGACGGGTGGTCGGCGAGGACCGCCACGACCCGAGCTGGATGGAGGCCTTCGTGCATCCGTCGGACGCCCACGGGATCGTGGTCCAGGTCGCCCAGACGAGCGTCGGGGTTCCCGTCGAACAGGACCCACCCGAGGGCTTCCCGCTGCTCCCCTACGACCATCCCATCGCCGCCCTCGGCCGCGTCGTCCACGCCGTGGCCGACCTGCAGGCGGCGCTGGAGCTGTTCCGGGACCTGCTCGGCGGCCGGGTGACGGCCAGCGGCGCTGCGGTCGACGGCAACCACTGGGTCGAGCTGTCCTGGGGTGGATCCGGACGCCTCCGGCTCCTGGAGGCGACGCAGGGCGACCTGGCAGCGTGGCTCGGCGACCGGGACGGTCGCCTGCGCCACCTCTACTTCAGCTTCGACGAGCCCTCCACGGTCCCCGGGGCGGTCGAGGTCGCCGAGGGCCGGTGGGTCGTCGAGTCGGCCTGCGGCATCCGCCTCGTCGTCAGCTCCACCGCCCGCTGAGCCCCCCGGGCCTGTCCCGACCCCGGGGCTACAACAGCATGCCGCCGTCGACCACCAGGGTGGTGCCGGTGATCCACGACGCCCGGTCGCTCGCCAGGAACACCGCCGCGTCGGCGATGTCCTGGGGCTCACCCAGTCGCCGGAGCGGCACCATGCCGGCCACGCCCTCCTCGTTGGGTTCCCACAGGGCGCGCGCCATGTCGGTCTTGACCAGGCCGGGACAGATGGCGACGACCCGGACACCGGGCGCCAGGTCGGCCGCCAAGGACCGTGTCAGGTGGATCAGCGCCGCCTTCGTCACGTTGTAGTGCCCGATCGAGGTCTCCACCGACAGCCCGCCGATGGAGGAGATGTTCAGGACCACCCCGCCGTTGTCCTGCATGGAACGGCGCCATGCCTCCTGGGTCCACACGAAGGCGCCACGCAGGTTGACGTCGTAGGTCTTGTCGAGCCGCGGCAGGTCGATGTCGATCATCGGGCCCAGGTACGGGTTCGTCGCGGCGTTGTTCACGAGGATGTCGAGGCGACCGAAGCGCTCGACGCAGTGGGCGACACAGGCCGCCGCCGCATCCGGGTCACCGGCGTTCGCGGCGAACGTCGCCACCTCCACCCCCGGCGCGGCCTCGATCGTCCCGGCGGCCTCGCGCAGCGCATCGTCCTTGCGGGACGACAACAGCACCGATGCCCCCGCCCGGGCGTACGCCGCCGCGATCGCCAGGCCGATGCCCCGGGACGCTCCGGTCACCAACGCCACCTTGCCGTCCAGTCTGCAGTCCATCGGTGCGACGCTACCCGGCCGCCCGGTGGGCCGGGCCGACGGGCGGATTAGGTTGCCCGCATGAATCGACTGGCCGACCAGACCAGCCCGTACCTCCGCCAGCACGCGGACAACCCGGTCGACTGGTACCCGTGGGGTGACGAGGCCGCAGACGCGGCGCGGAGCTCGGACCGGCCGCTGCTGATCTCGGTCGGCTACTCGTCGTGCCACTGGTGCCACGTGATGGCCCACGAGTCGTTCGAGGATCCGGGGACGGCCGAGTTGATGAACCGCTGGTTCGTCAACGTGAAGGTGGACCGGGAGGAGCGTCCCGA
>CAIYGQ010000140.1 GCA_903925745.1 uncultured Actinomycetes bacterium
CCAGATGACGGGCCGGGCCTGAGCCCGACACCCGACCCGGCGACTACTCGATGCGCAGGCCCGAGATGGCCCGGCCGATCACCAGCTGCTGGATCTGCTCGGTGCCCTCGAAGATGTCGGAGGGACTGACAGCCCTCATTCCACGAGGGAGTGAGGACTGATGACACACGACCTGACTCACGACGCCGACCGTTCCCCGGCGGTGAAGGTTGCACGCAGCAGCGGACCGGGGACGAGTGTCGCCACAGATCACCGCGGCACACTTCCGATTGCGCCCAACGACCCGGACCAGGGCGACCCGCCCGAGGTCGGGCTGTGTGAGACCGGGCCGCCGGGCACGCAGCCTGCGGCATGCCCTGCACAGGCGGCGACGGTGCCGGCGAGCGATTGAAGCGACCGTTCCGGTCGCCTGAACTCCCGGAGTGCTCGGACCATCCTTCCGATCATGTCCGGATCACTCCGTGCTGGCCGCGCTGTGGATGTCGTCCAAGAACATGTCGTCGCTGCGAACCACCACCACGAGTTCGTCCTGGGCGCGGGTGAGTCCCACGTAGAGGGTGCGGCGGTCCTGTCGGAGCCGGGTGGCACCGGAGCCGGAGCGGCCACCAAGCCCGCACACGATCACCGCAGGGAACTCGAGGCCCTTGGCGGAGTGGATGGTGGACAGCACCACCGGCGACTCGGTGGACCCGAGCAGTTCCTTCGGGTCGGCGCTGCCCGTCACACGGACCGCATTGCTCCACAGCAGGTCCGGCACGAGCTCTCGCAGGCGCTGGTCGAGCCGCTCGGCCCGATCGTCGGCACGGCCGTCGAGGTACAGCACTGCGATCGACCTGGCTGGGGCGTCGGCGCGGAGCCGTCGCTGCACGGCCTCTGCGACGGCGTCGAGTTCGGCCTCCATGTCGGCTACCTGGGTGACGCTCGGGCGGATACCGGTGCGTTCGGCTGACTCGGCTGCGATCACCGTGACGGCGTCGTCGACTGCGGGCGCCTCGTCCACCTCGACGGTGTCATCCGCAGTGAGGAACGCGTGGGCGAAGGCGAGGATCTCCTTGGTGTTGCGGTAGTTGACCCGCAGGATGCGGGTGCGGCCCCGTGCGTTGATCCCGGCGTCCTTCCAGGTGAACCCCCGGCCGTAGATGTCCTGGGCGGCGTCGGCCACCACGAGCACATCCTGTTCGCGGTCGGACTCCTCAGCGAGGAGGGTGGCGAACCGTAGGGCCTCCGCGGAGAAGTCCTGAGCCTCGTCGATGAGCACCGCCCGGTACTGCGGCAGCGGGGGCCCGTCGGTGCCACCAAGCGTGCCGGCCGCTCGGAGCGCCTCGGCGGGCCAGCGGTCGAGGTCGGTCGGCGGTGTGATACCTGCCAACAACATCACCTCGCGCATCAGGGCGTGCAGCGTGCGGACCTGCACATTGGTGTGGTCCCCCAGGTAGGCGGAGAGCAGACCGGCGAGCGACCTCGTGTAGCAGGTCACGAGGATCGGCTTCGACGCGCTGAGCCGAGCCAGCAACCGTGCCCGGGCAACCAGCACGAGTGTCTTCCCACTCCCGGCCACGCCTCGGATCACCCGGTGGCCAGGTCCCAGCCCCTTGGCGAGCACCTCTTGACGGCGGTCCATGACCCGGAACATCTCGGCTCGGTCATCAGCGGGGTCCGGTTGGCGGAACAGTGATGCCTGAGCTGGGGCGGTGATCACCACCTCGGGGTGCAGAATCCCTCGGAGCGCGCCCTCCTGGGCGTCGGTGAGGGGTTCGGGGAGGCCGCCCTCGAGTGCCCTGTTGAGACGCGCTGCGATCACGTCGTCGCCGCGGCGTGCAGCGTCGAGGTCGCCCCGGAACAGGCAGTGCTCGAGGTCAATGACAGAGTCGAACGCCAACGCCTCGGCCTCTGCCCGGTGCAGGTGGGGGAATGCAGCGAGACCTCCCACCGGGACGTCGGGCAGCGCCGGCTCATCCATGATGCGGCTGCGCAGCTCGTGGCCGAATGCGTTGGCCCGTTCGAGCGGGTTGGTCACCTCGTCGTCGCCACTGACCCGGAGATGCCCGCGCATCGCCTGCAGCGCGTCCTGGGCCTCGGTCTGGTCGAACACCATGACCACGCACACGCCGATCGACGGCTCGAGCACCAAGAAATGGGGCCTGGCATCATCCAGGTCGAAGGGCGGCTCGTACCAGACGGTCGCGACCTCATCGAGGTCGGCCACGAGCGCACCGCCCACGAGCTGGCGCTCCTTGGGGATTCCGGGATTTCCGCGAATCCGTTCAGGGATCGAGACCGCCATCAGCCGGCTCCGGTCGCGCCGGCGAGTCGCCGGAACTGGCGGGCGATGAGCGCACCGTTGATGACGGCGACCGCTCCCCCGCCGTTGTCCTGTTCGGCAGCACCGACGGCGACACCGGTGTCGGCAACGACGCACGGCTGCAGACCCCCTGGGCCGGCCGATCTGCCCTCGGTCGACAGTGCGCCCAGCGCGTCATCCCAGGTGTCGAACCAGCTGACCGGCTCGGGGCCGGTTCTCTCGTTGAGGACCGGCCCGGCGTCCACCTCGTCCGCGCCGAAGTCGACCATCGTGTCGATGAGCCTCCGCACCGGGCTACCTGCCGGTGTGCGATCGTGGACGAACCGCCGGTCCAACAGCACCACGAGCTTGCCCCTCGCCCGGGACACCGCGACGGTCAGGAGCCGCTCGGCGAGTTCAGGATCGCCCCCGGTGAGCACGCTCGGCCCGGAACGCGGCGAGCTGTCCACGATGTCGAGGACCACGGCGTCGGCCTCGCCACCCTGCATCCGGTGGATCGTCGAGGCCGAGACGCCGGGCACCGCAGCGCACAGTGCCCCGAGCCAGCGCACCTGAGCGCGATACGGGCTGACGAGCGCCACCGACTCACAGCCGCTGGCAGCGAGTCTGGCACCGATGGTCGCTGCCAGCAGTCCGCTGCTGGGGCTCCAACGCGACCACGAACCGGACTCAGGGTCGTCCCAGCAACGGCTTCCCAGTCCCGAGGTGTCCACCACCACGAGCTCGGCAGCAGGGCACGGGGAGGCCTCCGCCAGACGGATGCCGCGCCTGCGGGGAATCGAATGGGTACGGAGGAGCCCGTCGTAGGCGGTGGCGTTGAGCACGTCGCAGATCGACTCGCCCATCCGGAACTGCATGCGCAGAGTGGTGGCCCGCGGGTCACGGAACGGGTCGTGACCGGGCTCAGCGAATCCGGCTTGTACGAACAGGTCGCGGGCAAACCAGTGGCGGGCGATCGGGTCGTCCGAGCGGTGCACCGGCGGCAGCTGGCGGGGGTCACCGAGGATCGAGAACGTCGTCGGGTTCCGCAGCGCCAGCGCGAGCGCCATGGGCAGGGGCACCATGGATGCCTCGTCGACCAGCACCACGTCCCAGTCGCGTGACCACAGACTCTCGCTGAGCACGGCCCGCGAGAGCGTCGTGATGACGACCTGCGCCTCGTCCTCCAGCGACCGCGTGAGGTCGCGGTGGTCACGTTCGAGCCGGCGGAGCTGGCGGACTGCTGCATCCAGCTCTGCGGCGAGCGCGTCCCGGTCCGCTATGGCAGCGGAACGCAGCTGGTCGCTGAGCTCGGCACGACGACTGCGCAGCTGCTCGCGTTCCGCTGCGGCGACCGGGTTGTTGCGGTCGGCCGCGGCGGACGGCGACACTGCCGCCAGTTCCTCACTCGGGTGGACCGGCGTGCCGACGCGCAGCACCCGGCCATCGTTGACGGCGGGATGGTCTCCGAGCTCCATGGCGATCCGCGCTGCCGCGACATCGACCGCGGCATTGGCGTGTGCCACTACGAGCACCGAGGCTCCCCGTTCCACTGCGGTGGCGACCGCCCGTGCGAGCACGCGAGTCTTCCCGGTCCCCGGTGGACCCCACGTGATCCGAAGCCCGGGCTCGACCGCAAGCCGAGCGGCACGCTCCTGTTCCTCGTCGGCCGAGATGAGCTCGGCTTCGAGTGACATGCCGCCCCCGGATTCCCCTGCGAGTTCGGTATCGAGAAGCTCGTCGAGTATGGCTGGCTCATCGCCGCGGAGTTCGAGGTCATCGAGGCGCTCGAGCAGGCGTCCGAGGATGAACGACGGGTCGACCACCAGCTCAGCGACATCGGCGATGCCGTTCGTGCCGTCCTCCACCGCCAGGGTCAGGGAGTCGTCGCCGACCGCCACGACGGTGGCCGCGACTTCGGTTCCATCAGAGAGCAACATCCGCGCCGGGGTCTCGGCTGGTGGAGCCGCAGCGGGGTCGAGCGGACCGTCGTAGGACCACCACACCGTGGCACCGCGGCGGGCAACCTCACGGCCACCCTCGACCTGCAAGCGCTCACCCACCCCGGTGGCGGCGATCTCGGCGCGCACCCCCGCGCGCAGGTCGCGGATCAGCTCGCGCGCACCGCCCGCGAACGGCAGCCGCGTCGGCCCCTCCTCTTCCATGGGGTGACTGTACCGGTGGACTCGGCACCCGAGACAGGCGAGCATCATCCGCACACAGCGCCCCAACTCGGCGACCACCCTGCCCGCTCGGACGTGAGTGCTCAGACCATCGCTCTGGCCAGAGCACGTGGACGAGTTCGAGGACCTGACCGATCAATGACCACCACGAGTCATCTCCTGGGACGACTCCCCCGCGCCACGGATTGGTGGACTGGGGAGGGCTCGTGGGACAGCTGGCCACTTGGTGAGTCCATCCGCTCGAACTGGTTCGTGGCGAGATCGATCGCGAAGTGGTCGTGCTGGCCCTGAGCCAGGCCGGGCTTGAGGTTCGGTCCTCGCATGCGCGGACTTTGCTCTCAGGGTGTGACAGTCCGAGATGCGGGGCCGAGACCGGTTGCTCGGCTGGCCGATTCGCCGCGCGGATCCGGCGTCCAGGCCGACTCACTGACACACGAGCTGCGTGTCGACGCCACGAAGTACGGGCATCCGAACACGGATCGTCCCAGCCATCTGGCCGTGATGTTCGAGGAGCTGAACAGGAGGTCAGAGCCGCAGACCTCCTGCGAAGAGAGGGCTGTCAGCCCCTCGACTACTCGATGCGCAGGCCCGAGATGGCCCGGCCGATCACCAGCTGCTGGATCTGCTCGGTGCCCTCGAAGATGTCGAAGATCTTCGAGTCGCGGTGCCAGCGCTCCACCGGGTACTCCCGGGTGTAGCCGTAGCCGCCCAG
>CAIYGQ010000141.1 GCA_903925745.1 uncultured Actinomycetes bacterium
CTCGGGAACTCACCTGGTGCCGCCAACCTCTTTCCACGACACGAGAGTAGTGGCCGGTCACCGACCCCTCCCGCAGTGACTCGGAACGCGACAGGGGCCTCGGCGAACCGGGGCCCCTGTCCAGAGGTGTACCGAACCTCGGGGTGATCGTCCGCGGCCCGCGATGTTCTGCACGGGTTTGAGAACGGTGAAGGGACCGGAGCTCGTTGCCCTGGCCCCTGGTTGACCCCTGACCATGTCGGCCTCGTCGTTGTTGTTCCGGTTCCGCGCCCGGTGTGCTGGTGAGCTTCGTGTCCTCGATCTGTTCATCTGTTCGCCTCCCTGACGAGCGCGGAGTGACTGCGGCGCATCGTTCGCCAATCGGGCGCAGCAACTTGTCTGGGGCTACTTGCCCGTCTCGCCGACGTCCGGACCCTCTCGTCGCAGTGCCGGTCATCCCAAGGACCCAGTGGGGGTCCGCCGGCTGGCAAGGAGTGTGTACCGACCATGACCAAGAAGCTGACCCCTTCTGCAACGACGCCCACCACCGGGAACCCGCAACCCGTCCCCGACGTGTCTGACGACGCCAACGCCGACCAGTTCACCGCCGATCACCACCGCGCTCTCCGCTACCGGTCGGACGCAGGGGTGTGGATGCGCTGGAACGTTCCTTCCTCGGCGAACGGCCACCACGTCGGTGGCTTCTGGCACGAGGCGACCGTGAGCGAGGTGCTGCAGCTCGCCAGGAAGACGGCACGCTCGATCGCGTCAGACGTCGCTGCAGCAGCGACGGGGCCCGACGGTGTCTGTCCCCCTGCGGCGCTCTCTGCCGGGAGGTCGTGCCGGTCGAAGTCCCGGATCGCGGCCATGGTCGCACTCGCCGAGGGTTCGGCTGAGCTGGCGACCCGGTCGGAGGACTGGGACGCCGACCCGTGGCTCCTCAACGTCGCCAACGGGACGGTCGACCTGCGCACCGGGGTGCGGTGGCCGCACGTCGAGACTGACCTGCTGTCTACCCGCAGCCCTGTCGTCCACGACCCGGAGGCGACGTGTCCGACCTGGGAACGGTTCGTCGCCGAGATCACGCGTGGCGACGCAGCCCTCGCCGGGTTCCTCCAGCGTGCGGTCGGCTCGTCGCTGACTGGCGTCGCAACCGATCAGGTGATGTTCGTGCTCTTCGGGGCCGGTCGGAACGGCAAGTCGACGTTCCTCGAGGTGATCCTCGAGCTGGTCGGCCGTGACCTCGGGATTCGGGCCGAGCGGGCGCTGCTATTGCGTCGCGGTCGCACGAGCGGCGGTGGGCCGACCGGCGGACAGGCCGACCTGTACCGGAGGCGGCTGGTCGTCACCTCCGAGACCGGTGCCGGTGACCGGCTGGACGAGTCGCTGGTCAAGGACCTCACCGGCGGGGACCGGATCCGGGCTCGGCAGCCGCACGGAAGGAACTTCGAGTTCGCCCCCACCCACCACATCTGGATGGCCACCAACCACCTGCCGCGCATCACCGGCACCGACACCGGCATCTGGCGGCGCATCCAACTCATCCCGTTCGCTGCATCGATCCCGAACGAGCGCATCGATCCGAACCTCGTTATCAAGCTCCTCGCCGAGCTCTCCGGGATCCTCAACTGGGCCGTCCAGGGGTGCCTCGACTGGCAGGCCTCCGGTCTGGGTTCCGCGGCGGTGATCACAGCTGCGACAGCGCACTACCGGGACGACCAGGACCTGCTCGGCGTGTTTCTTGATGAACGCTGCACTCTCGATGCTGCATCGACCGTCGCCGCAGCAGACCTGTACGCCGACTACCGGACCTGGGCCGAGACCGGAGGGCTACATCCGCTGTCGAAGATCGCGCTCGGCCGGCTGCTCGCCCAGCGAGCAGGCATCGCCGCCACCCAGTCCGGACCCAGCAGGACTCGGAGCTGGGAAGGTCTCCGACTCAACACCGCGCCCGCCCCGTTCTGACCGCCGCCGGACCGATCCCGATAACGGCAGGAGCCCCCCGCCGAAGCGGGGGGCTCCTGCCCGACGGTCACGGGGAGGTCTGGTGCCCGCACTCGCAGTCCCACCACAGGACCTCCCAGTCCAGGTCGACGTTCTGGACGCCGCCTGCGTCGCTGATGTGGTAGTGGACCCGGGTGACGACCTCCCACTGGTGCACATGGTGTAGGTCGACCCGGACCGCGTGTGCCTCTTAGTCAGGCGTGCCCGTTGTGTCCGTCGGCAACGTCTCTCCCGGCGTCGTCGTCGTCCCCTTCAATGGGCCTGGCAGCGGCGTTAGCTGATCGTACCGGCGGTCCAGGTCCGTCGTCGGTACGTCGTAGGTGTTGGGCGCCTGAAGGTCATTGACGGTGGTGGATGACTCACCGCTGGGGGCGGTCGTGGGTGTCACCGACGTTGGAGCTGGTTCCGAGGAACCCCCACACCCGGTCAGCGTCAACGCCACCGACACAGCGAATGCCGACCACTTGATCCCATCATCTCCCACTGGCGCAGGCTACTCCTCGCCGGCGGCCGCCGGCGGCCGCCGGCGCCGTCGTCGAGTTCGCACTCGCAGCAGCCAATCAGGTCCGCCGCATCGGGCATGTCCACGGTCGATCGGTTTTGGGTTCGGGTAGCCATGGGGGCTCCTCCTTTATCTGGCCGGCCTGTTCCGGCCAGGTCAGGGCTACCGCGGCAACTCCCACCACAATCGTCGAGGTGGCGCGAACCTTGGCGGTTCCCCCGGGCGGCAGGTGCGGCGCCGCAGCGACCTGGTCGCAGCCCACCTCCTCATCCGACGACTGACAGCGCTGATCCTGTGCACGTGGTCCCCTCCCGGTGTTCGGCGGTCGTGTCAGTGCCACCGTGGCCGGCCGATGACCCTCCGCAAGTGGGGGACTGCCTGCGCGTTTGCCACGCGC
>CAIYGQ010000142.1 GCA_903925745.1 uncultured Actinomycetes bacterium
CGGGCGCGGCGGGCGGGAATGAAGGCGGGCGCGGCGGGCGGGAATGAAGGCGGGCGCGGCGGGCGGGAATCAGCCGCCGGTGCCGCCCAGCCGGGGGCTCAGTACCCGGCGGAGACCATGGAGTGGGCGCTGACCAGCGTCGTGACCATGGCGAAGGTGGCGATGAACACCATCGTGGCGATGGTGGCTCCGATGCAGAACTTGAACATGTCGCACTCCTCGACGAACGGTTCGTCCGGGGGAGTGGTCGGCACGCAGGGCCCGTGGGTGCATGGGTGGATCCACCCAGCGGTCGGGATCGAGGGGATCAGGAGCCGATCCGGAGGACCGAACGACCCCACCCGCCGGACCCCGGGCCCGGCTCAGGTGTGAACACCGTCACCTCACCGCCGGCGAAGGCGGACAACAGCACCCGCCCGTCGTCGAGCACCACCACGTTGTCGGCGACGGGGATCGGTGACCGGCCGACCAGCCTCGCTCGGCCGGAGATCGGATCGACCGCGTAGACCGCAGCGTCCAGGCACTGGGCCACGTACACGGTGCCGTCGGCCGCCACGTCGACCCCACAGGCGAAATTGAAGCCGCGTCGCGACGGCTCGTCGGGGAAGGTCAACTCGATCGCGTCGAGGTCGCCGGTCACCGGATCGACCCGAGCGAGTCCCCCGGTTCCGAACGACCCACCGAAGCCGCCCGTCGGCACCCAGAGCAGGCCGTCCGGACCGAAGCCGAACCCGTTCAGCGTCGGCAGGTCGTCGGCCACGACCTCGACCGGACCGCCCTCGACCGGCACCCGCAGCAGCCTGCTCGGATCCTCGGCCCCGAAGCCGACCAGTACCGAGTCGCCCGAGGGTTCGAGCGCGATCGGGTTGACCCCGCGACCCACCTGGGCGAGGACCCGGATCGGCCCGCCCCCGCGTGGGACGCGCACGACTCGACCCTCGACGGGACAGGTGGCCACCAGGTCACCGCCGGCCAGCACGACGACGTCGTCGTTGGTGCACGTGCCGGCGTCGCGGCCGTAACGCTCCAGGATCCGACCGTCGTCGGGGTCGAAACGCACCAGCTGCTGTCCGAACAGGTCCGCGACCCAGACGGATCCGCCGTCCTGGATCATCCCGTTGACGCCCAGGGGCGGGTCCTGGCTCAGTGGTGCCGGGGGTGACGACGGTGGCGAGCAGGCGGCCAGCAGCGCGGCGGCGAGGATGACCACACCAGCGGCGAGCAGTGCGACGAAGGGCTTGCGGGTGCGCCGGAGTCCCGTCACTCGTCGCACCGGGTCGCTCCCCACTCCATCCCGCACGCTGGTACCCCGTTCCCCGGCCACCGCCGACCGTCGGATCGCGGTCGACGTGTCACTGCTCGATGATGGTCCCACGGCCGGGCGGTGTGCCGCACCTCCGACCCACTCAACCGTCGGCCAGGCCGACGATGCGCGCGACGAGGACGACGAGCACCAGGAGCGACAGCGACGTCTGGACCATCATGAGCACCTTCGCCGTGCGGGCGTGCACGACCTCGGCGGTCGGGCCGAAGGTGGCGTTGGTGTTGAACGAGAGGAACACGTAGTCGACCCATCCCTGGTCCCGGTCCGGCCGTCGCGGATCGACCGGGAACTCGAAGGCGCCGTGCTCCAGCTCGGCGTCCAGCAGCCGGTACCAGACGGCGAAGACGAGCACGGTGTTGCCGTACACGAGGGCCAGGTCGAACAGGAGCCGCAGTTCCTCCACCGGCCGGAACTGGGCGGTGGCGACCAGGGTCCCCACGTTGAGGACCAGGTTGAGGGTCGCCAGGGCGAGGTAGGCGACGACGATGCGGTTCATCCACCGGGGTCGAGCCCGCACGGCGGCCGCGATGAGCACCACGACCGTCGTGGCGATGAACAGGACATCGGTCACGGCCTCCACGGACTGGATGGCGTCACGCTGGATCGAGTCCCCGGCGAGCACCAGCAGCGACACCCGACGCGACAGCATCTGGTCGACCACCTGGATCGCCACGAACAACGCAGCGGTGGACCAGATCGGCAGCAGGTTGCGGTCCGGGGATCCGGCCCGGACCCCGGGCTCCGCCTCGGGCCGACCCGACTCGGCGGGAGGTGTCGGTGCGTCGGCGCTCGTCACCGCGCCACGATACGCAGGGGTCGTGACCGGCCGCAGCGACGCCGGCGGCGGGAGCCGCCGGTCACCCAGGCGGCAGGTCGCTGCTGCGTGACTCCCAGGCCCCCAGGGCCAGCGGAGCGACAGGCAGGACGGCAGGTGCCATGACCGGCTGGCCGGGCGCGGTCGGGGTGACCGGACCCGGAGCCGCCGTACCGATGCCCGACGGGTCCGCGGCCGGGTCGGTGGGTGTGGACCGCTCCCCGATGCGGGCGGCGCTCGCGTCCGCTGAGTCACCGCTGGTCCGCCGGGTCGAGGCGCGCCGCTCCTCCGACCGGTGGCGTCGGTCCAGCGTCCGCTGGATGCGGGACCGGTTGTACCGCTGGATGCACACGAAGGGGAGGTGGCCGCCCCACCCGAAGCAGATCATGAACACGCCGAGGGGCCAGTTGCACCAGATCAGGAACAGTGGACCGGACGCCGCATTCGCCCAGTGGACCAGTTCGGCCCGGCGGGTCTCGGCGGTGAACCGCTCCAGGAACTCATCGGAACGATCGGTGATCGTCCGCTTCGAGAATCCGCCAGGGAAGATGTCGCCCTTCTCGGGCAGCTTGTCCTTCCACGATCGGATCCGCAGGCGCCGTTCGTAGAACCGGCCACCCTCCTCGAAGCGTCTCGGCCGGGTGAGCCACGTGTCGTGGTCGAGCCGCCGCACCGGGATCCGGTGAACGGTGAATCCGGTCGAGAACCCGATGACCACCCAGGCGACGATGGACGTGATGAGCGACGCCTCGAAGCTCAGGTCGATCAGCACGGGCTCAAGCCTGCCACGTCAGGTCCCCACTGCGTCCAGTGGGATCTGCCGGTCTCGCCACTGCACGGAGCGACGGACGTGGGTCCTCCACAGGGACCGGAGGAAGATGCCGCAGAAGAACACCAACAGGACGGGGAAGCACAGCGCCGTCACGGGCCCGAAGCGCCCCACTCGGCGGAAGAACACCAGGAGCTGCGCCACGAACAGAGCGTAGATGGCCACCGGAACCACCCAGGTGACGCTGCCCCGCAGGGCGTCGGCCAGCTCGAAGGTCGCCGTGCCCAGACCGGTCACCCAGCCGATGATCGCGAGGAGTCGCAACGGACGGGTCGACGAGGCTCCCGAGGCGAAGTTCTTGGTCCACCCCTCGACCACCTGCCGGAGCCCGCCGGGGTACATCCGGAACTCGAAGTCACCCCGTCCCAGGGCGACGTGCAGCCCCAGTCCGGACTCCCGGTAACGGCGGGCGAGCGCCATGTCCTCGATGACCTCGCTGCGGACCGACTCGTGGCCCCCGATCGCCCGGTAGTCGGCGGCGCTCGTCGCCAGCACCGGGCCGAACGCTCCGGTCGGTCGTCGCCGTGAGCCGGCGGCCGCCCCCATCACTGCGATGGTGTTGAACAACGCCGACAGCTGCTCGTAGGGCCGCACCGTCCGGTGCCACGGCTGCACCGACACCAGGCCGCCGTGCTCCGCCAGCTCGCCGAGGAGCCGGTCGAGTGCGCCGGGTGCCAACCTGACGTCGGCGTCCAGGAACACGATCGCCTCGCCCGTCGCCTGTGACGCCCCGGTGTGACAGGCCCAGCTCTTGCCGGTCCACCCGTCCGGCAGCGGCGGAGCGTGGATCACCTCCACGAAGTCGAACGAACCGGCGAGTTCGGCGGTGCGGTCCGTGGAGTGGTCGTCGATCACGATCACCCGGCAGCGTCCGGGTCGGCTGTGTTCCAGATCGGTGAGCAGGTTCCCGAGGCTCAGTTCCTCGTTGCGGGCAGGGATCACGATGGTCACACCCGGAGTCGGGCGGCCGCCGTGACTGGGGAGCGACCGCACCCGGCCGAACGCCCAGAGTCCGAGGATCCACGCTGTGGTGCACAGCACGATCGTGGTGGTCATGGGAGCTCGTTCCCGTCGTGGTCCGGATTCGTTCCCGGACGCCCACGGAGGCGTTCGTCCCTGGTGGGGAACGGATGCGACTCCAGTGTGGTCCAACCGCCGGGCGGCGGCGACGATTCCCGACGCGGGCCGGTCGGCGATTGCCGCGTCCGGCCACGCTCGGTGGTCCAGACTGTGCTCGTGGTGGTCCAAGGGGTCCAGGGCCGACCGGGGGAAGCCTCGGGTCGGCGCGCGGCGGCCCACCGTGTCGTCGTGCTCGACCGGGGTGTGGGCGACGGTCGGATCCTGGTGGACCACCTCCGCTCGTCGACGACCGTCGACGCCGTGGCCCTCAGCCCCCGTGACCTCCAGGCCCGGGTCGTCCCCTGGCCGGGCGCCCGGATCGACGACGTCTCGGCCGCCATGGTCATGGTCCAGGCGCACCCCACCACGGTGGCGGCCATCGGGCGGATCGTGGAGCTGCTCGGGGCGGTCCCGCTCGTGGTGGTGGCGGCGGACGACGACGACCTGGCCGCCGAACTGCTCGCCGCCGGCGTCGCCGAGGTGGTGGTCGAGGCGGAGGTGTCCCGGCGGACACTGGAGCGCGCCGTCGTGGCGGCGGTCGCCCGCCGGCGGAGCGGTTCGCCCGACGCTCCCCAGGCGTCGCTCGACACGCTGACCGGTCTGGTGAGCCGTGTCGGACTCGAGGTGGACCTGCCGGTCCGGCTCGCGTCCGCTGACCGGCCGGGAGCGGTGGTGGTGCTGTACGCGGACCTGGACCGCTTCAAGCTCGTGAACGACACCTACGGTCACTCCGTCGGCGACGAGGTGCTGGTCGAGGCCGCTGACCGGTTGCGGCGGTCGGTGCGCTCATCTGACCTCGTCGTGCGACTCGGGGGGGACGAGTTCGTGATCGTGCTCGACGGCCCCAGGGTGGAGCGGGTGGCCGAGGAGGTCTCCCGGCGCATCCTGCGGGCGTTCGGTGCCGGCATCCCCGTCGGGGGTCACCACCTCGCAGTCGGGATCAGCCTGGGGTTGGCGACCTCGGTCCCGGGTGAGCGGGCGCTCGACCTGGTCGCCCGCGCCGACCGGGCGCTGTACCTGGCGAAGCAGCGAGGTCGGGGACGGATCGCCAGGTACGACGACGACCTGGAGCGATCGATCGAGCAGCTGCAGCGCTCGGCCGCGGCGTTGGACGAGGCCCTGGGCTCCGGGGGACTGCGGGTCGTGGCCCGGTCGGTGGTCGATCCGGCATCGGAGACGATCCTGGGCCACCACTGTGCGCCGGCGTGGACGGCGCGCCTCACGACGTCCGGCCCGATGTCCACGCCTGCGTGCGACCCCGGAAGTGATCGTCGTGGGTCGCACGCCGTTCCGGTCGACGCCCCGACGGAGGTGGCCGGCCAGGTGGGTCGATCCGCCGAGTTGATCCGCTGGGTCGTCCGCCAGGTCGCGCGCTCGCTCGATCCCGCCCAGGCGCTCGCCGCGCCGCGCCGGGTGTACCTGGAGGTTCCGGGACCGGTGCTCGTCCACTCGCCGGCGCGGGTGCTCGAGCGCATCCCGTCGGCCCGTCGGGATCGGGTCGTGGCGCTCATCGACGAGGACTGGCTCGTGCAGCACCCGGGCCTGCGTGGCGTCGACGAACTCGTGGCCGCGGGGTTCTCGGTCGCCGTGAACCGGTTCGGGGCCGCACACGGGTCGCTCAACCTGCTCGCCCGGCACCCCTTCGAGTCGGTCTGGGTGGATGAGCGGCTGGTGCACGGACTGGCCGAGGACGCGACGCGGCGCGCCGAGCTCGCAGGTGTCGCCGCGACCGCCTCGACGCTCGGCCAACGCGTCGTGGTCCACCAGCCCCGCCGCACCTTCGACGCCCGGGTGGTCGAGGCCGTGGGTGGGATCGCGGTCGTGCGCCCCTGGCGCTCGGCCCCCTCGGAGCCCGGGACGGCGACAGGCGTGGATGCGCCCACCCAGCCGATCGCCACCGTGGGCGAGCGGTCGCCGGCGGCCGTGCCGTCGAGCCGTGGCGGGGTGTAGCTTCCCGACGGCCGACGAGCACCGGGAGCGGGCGTTGCTGCAGTTCACCGAGGAACACGAACTCTTCCGTGAGACCGTGCGGGACCTGGTCCAGAAGGAGATCGACCCGTATGCGGACGCCTGGGAGGCGGCGGGGGAGTTCCCGGCGCACGACCTGTTCCGCCGCTTCGGCGAACTCGGCCTGCTCGGCCTCGAGTACGACCCCGTGGACGGAGGTGGCGGCGCCGACCACGTGTTCACGATGATCCTGGGTGAGGAGGTCGGCCGCTGCGCCTCGCTCGGGGTCGCCATGGCCCTCGCCGTCCAGACGGACATGGCCACGCCGTCACTCGCCCGGTACGGCACACCCGAACTGCGTGAGCGCTACCTGCGGCCCGCGATCACCGGCGAGATGGTGACCTCGATCGCAGTGTCCGAGCCCGACGCCGGCTCCGACGTCGCCGGCCTGCGCACCCGCGCCGAGCGTGACGGCGACGAGTGGGTGATCAACGGGTCGAAGATGTGGATCACCAACGGCACGCAGGCCGACTGGTTGTGTCTGCTGGCGCGGACCTCGGACGAGGGCGGTTACCGGGGGATGTCACAGATCGTCGTCCCGACCGACGTCGACGGCTTCCAGGTGAGCCGCAAGCTCGACAAGCTCGGGATGCGCGCCTCGGACACCGCCGAGCTCACCTTCACCGACGTGCGGGTGCCCGTGTCGAACACGATCGGAGCGATCGGCCACGGGTTCCAGCAGCAGATGAACCAGTTCCAGAACGAGCGCATGATCGCCGGCTACCAGCTGGTCGGCGCGATCGAGACGGCGCTCGAGCGGACCATCGCCTACGTGCGTGAGCGCCAGGCGTTCGGAGGGGTGCTCGCCGACAACCAGGTGATCCAGTACGAGCTGGCGGACATCTCGGCCGAGCTCGACATGCTGCGCCACCACCACTGGGCCACCGTGGCCGCCGTCCGCGCCGGCGAGGACATCACCCGGCAGGCGACCGTGTCGAAGCTGCGCTCCGCCCGTCTGGCCCGCCGCATGGCCGATGCCGCCGTGCAGTTCCACGGCGGGATGGGCTACGTCGAGGAGCTGTGGCCGGCCCGGTTCTTCCGGGACACGCGACTGTGGTCGATCGGCGGTGGGGCCGACGAGGTGATGCTCCGCTCGCTGGCTCGGCTGCACGGCGTCATCTGACGGCGCCGGGCTACATTCTGTCGACGACACACCGGGGAGCTCGGACGACCGGGCTGAGAGGGTGGCTGGACGGCCACCGACCCGAACGAACCTGATCCGGGTAATGCCGGCGGAGGGAGCATGTCCACCACCACCATCGTCGTGAGCGGCGGTCCCCTGTCCGGCCCGGCGGCCGTGGATGCCGCCGTGGCCGCCCACCTGCGCGGGCTGGATCCACCGGTCGGCCGCATCGTCGCCGCCGACTCTGGCTTCGAGCGCGCCGAACGCCTGGGCCTGCCGGTCGACGACCTGATCGGCGACCTGGACTCCATCAGCCCGGCGGCGCTCGACCGGGCCCGGGCGGCGGGGGTGAGGATCCACGAGCACCCGACGGCCAAGGATGCGACCGACCTGGAACTGGCGCTCGGCCTGGCGTCCGGGTCGCAGGACGCCACGGAGCCGGACGGACCGGGTCCCCCGACGCGGATCGTGGTCGTCGGGACCACCGGAGGCCGGCTCGACCACCTCCTGGCGTCGGTCTCGGTGCTGTTCTCACCGGCGTGGTCCCACATCCGGATCAGTGCGCTGCTCGACGACCACCTGGTCCTGGCGCTCGGGGCCGGCGCCACCGAGGTGCCGGTGTCCACCGGAGCCACCGTGTCGCTCCTCCCCGTCGGTGGTCCCGCCCACGTGCGACGCACCGGCGGCCTGCGCTGGGTGCTCGATGACGAGGTGCTCGATCCCGTCGCCGGTCGTGGCGTCGCCAACGTGGCCGAGTCCACGCCCGTCACGGTCGAGCTCTCCGGGGGCCACCTGGCCGTGGTCGTGCCCGGCGCCCTCGGCCCCGTCGAGCACCAACCGGCACACCAGCATCCCGCCGACCAGGACGAGGAGGTCCGGACGTGAGGTCAACTGTTCCGCCATCGCAGGTCCCGGTTCGACCATCCCGGGTGCGCCCGGGAGCGTCCGGTGCGACGCGACGCGGACGACGCCGATCGCGGACGCCCCTCGTGCTCGGGCTGCTCGCGTGCTCGGCGCTCATCGCGGCCTGTGGCGACCCCGCACCCTCGGGCGGGACGGGCCCCGACGGGAACGGGGACGGTGGTGCGTCGGCTCGGGAGGTCGTCCTGGTCACCTACGACTCGTTCGCGCTGCCCGAGGCCGCCGCCCGCAGCTTCACCGAGCGGACCGGTGCGACCATCAGGGTCGTCGCCTCGGGGGACGCCGGGGCGGTGCTGACCAAGGCGCTGCTCGCCGCCGGTGCCCCGGAGGGCGACGTGCTCTTCGGGGTCGACTCATCGCTCGCCACCCGGGTCCTCGCCGAGGACCTGCTGGAGCCGTTCCAGCCCGCCGCCGTCGGCCAGGTGCCCGATCCGCTCCGGCTGCCGGGGGAGCTCGGCGAGCTGCTGACACCGGTCGACACCGGCGAGGTCTGCGTGCTCGCGGACGCCGGTTGGTTCGCGGCCCGGTCGCTCCCGGTGCCGGCCACGCTCGAGTCGCTCACCGACCCGGCCTACCGGGACCTGCTCGTCGTCCAGAGTCCCGTCACCTCCTCACCCGGCCTGACCTTCCTGGTTGGGACCGTCGCGCGCTCCGGCGACGGTTGGCCCGGGTACTGGCAGGCGCTGCGCGACAACGGCGTCCGGGTCCGGCCCAGCTGGGACGACGCCTACAACGTGGACTACACCGTCTCGGGCGGTGACCGGCCGCTCGTGGTGTCGTACGCGTCCTCGCCCCCGGCGGAGGTGGTCTTCAGCGAGGGAGCCCGGTCGGAGCCGGCCTCGGTGGTCATCCAGGACACCTGCGTCCAGCAGGTGGAGTACGCCGGGGTGCTCCGGGGTGCGCCCGAGCCGGAGCTCGCCCGCCAGCTCGTCGAGTTCATGCTCTCGCCCGAGTGGCAGTCCGAGCTGCCGCTGACCAACTTCGTCTTCCCGGTCGTCCCGGGCACCCCGCTCCCGGTCGAATTCGAGCGGTTCGCCGTCCGCCCGGCCGCGCCCCAGCAGGTCCCGCCCGATCGGATCGGCGAGGAGCGGGAGGCGTGGATCGAGCAGTGGCGAACCATCCTCGAGTGAGGTTGCGTCGTCCTGCCCGGCCATTCGGCTCCGTGGCCGTGGGCACCGTGGCCGCATTGGTCCTGCTGCCGGTGGCGGCCCTGTTGTGGCGGGCGATCCGGGACGGCGACGGTTGGAGCGCGGATGCCCTCTCCCGGATCCTCGGCTCGGGTCGGACGTGGCGGGTGCTGGGTGCGACGGTGGCGCAGGCCGCGGCGTCCACGGTGCTCACCCTCGTCGTCGGCCTCCCCGTGGCGTGGGTGGTCGGCACCTTCGCCTTCCCCGGTCGGCGGGCCGTCCGGTTGCTGGCCCTCGTCCCGTTCGTGCTCCCGTCCGTCGTGCTGGCCACCGCGGTGTCCGCCGTCCTCGGCCCGTCCGGTCCCGTCGACCTGCGCGGGACGTGGTGGGCCGTCCTCGCTGCCCACCTGTCGTTCAACCTGGCAGTCGTCGTGGTCGTCGTCGGTGGCGCCGTCGGACGCATCGCCCCGTCCCTGGACGCAACGGCACGCACGTTGGGCGCCGGGCCGCTCGACGCCCTGCGGCGGGTCGTGATCCCGGCGGTCCGCCCTGCGGTCACCTCTGCGGCCGCGCTCGTGTTCCTGTTCTGCCTCACCAGCTTCGGTGTCCTGGTCGTCCTGGGAGGTGGGGCCGTGACGACACTGGAGGTGGAGATCTGGGTCCGCTCGACGCGTCAGTTCGACCTGAGCGGTGCCGCCGTGCTCGCCGGTCTGCAGGTGGTGACGGTCGTCGCCGCACTCGGCCTGCTCGGCGCGGCGTCGCGCCGGGGCGGAGCGACGTCCGGGAGGCTGCGCCGCCGTCGGCCTCGTTCACCGGCGGAGGTGTCGGCCGTCCTCGGAGCGAGCATCGCGGTCGTCGTGGTGTCCGGCGTTCCGCTCGCGGCGCTCCTCGAACGTTCGACGCGACTGGGCGGTGAACGGACGTGGAGCAACTGGACCGGGCTCGGCTCCGTCCTGGAGGGCACGGGCCTGGCCGTCTCCCCGGCAGAGGCGCTGCGCCGTTCGCTGCTCGGCGCCGCCGCGGGGGCGGCCGTCGCGGTGGCGGTGGCCCTCCCGGCGTCGCGTCTGGCGGCGCGCCGACCCGGCGGCGGCTCCGAACGGGTGCTGATGCTCCCGGTCGCCGTGTCGGCGACGACCGTCGGCCTGGGCCTGCTGCTCCTCGTCGGCCGGCCTCCGGTGGACCTGCGCGGGACCTGGTGGCTGGTCCCGTTCGCGCAGGCCGTCGTCGCGCTCCCCCTCGTCGTCCGGGTCGTGGCGCCCGCCCTGCGGGCCCTGCCCGGCTCGACACTCGATGCCGCCGCCGTGCTCGGCGCCGAGGGCCGCAGTCGATGGTGGCGGGTGGAGCTCCCGGCGGTGCGCGGGGCCGTCGCCGCCGGGGCGGCCCTCGCCTTCGTCGCGTGCCTGGGGGAGTTCGGTGCGACCGTGTTCCTGGCCAGATCCGACCGGGCCACGGTACCGGTCGTGATCCAGCAGCTCTCCTCTCGTCCCGGACCCGCCGGTGTCGGACAGGCCATGGTGCTCAGCTGCATCCTGGTGGCCGTGTGCGCCCTGGTGCTGGGCATCCTCGACGCGGTCGGGGACCGGTCGGCATCCGACCGGCTGCTGCACCGCGGCAGAATGGGGCCGTGGACGTCCGAGCCGACCTGACGACGCAGGCGTCGCCCGAGGTGCTCTTCGACGTCGTGGCCGACCTGGGCACCTACCCGCGCTGGCTCGACATCGTCGGGCGGGCCACCCCGACGGACGCGAACCCGGGGGACGCCGGGCCCGCGTGGCTCGTCGACCTGCAGGGACAGCTCGGTCCGCTGCGCCGGTCGAAGCGGCTGCGCATGGTGCGGACCGAGTGCCGTCCGGCCGACCTGGTGCGCTTCGAGCGGCACGACGTCGACGGTCGCGACCACAGCGACTGGGTGCTCACCGCCACGGTGGCCGTTGCGGACGGGGGGAGCCGGCTGGAGGTGCACCTGCACTACGGCGGGTCCCTCTGGGTGCCGCTCCTCGACCGCCTGCTCGCCGACGAGATCCGCTCGTCGGGCCGTCGTCTGGCCGAACTGGTCGCGTCGTGATCGTCGCCGGCGCGCCGGTGCGCGTCTGGCGCGGGCGGCCGTCGCCGCTCGGTGCCTCCTGGGACGGTGCCGGCACGAACGTCGCCGTGTTCTCCGAGGCCGCGGCCGCGGACCCCGATGGGCAGGTGTGGCTCTGCCTCTTCGACGAGGACGGTGGCGAGATCCCGGTGCGTCTGCCCGAGCGGGTCGGTCCGGTCTGGCACGGCTACCTGCCCGACGTCGGACCCGGGACCCGCTACGGCTTCCGCGTCGAGGCCCGTCGCCGCGGGCCGGGTGACCTGCACCGGCGCAGTGCGCTGCTGCTGGATCCGTACGCGCGGGCGGTGTCGGGTTCGGTGCGATGGAGTGACGCGCTCCACCCGGACTCGGATGAGGACACTGCGGCGGACGTGCCCCGGTCGGTGGTGGTGAACCCCTGGTTCGACTGGGGCGCCGATCGTCGTCCGGGCACGCCGTGGCACCGCACGGTGTTGTACGAGGCGCACGTGCGCGGCACCACGATGCTCCACCCCGGAGTGCCCCCCGAGCTTCGCGGCAGCTACCTGGGACTCTGTTCGCCGCCGATCGTCGAGCACCTCCAACGGCTGGGTGTCACCGCGGTGGAGCTCATGCCGGTCCACCAGTTCCTGTCGAACCGCCGGCTCGTCGAGATGGGCCTGCGCAACTACTGGGGGTACGAC
The DNA here is from genome assembly GCA_903925745.1 of uncultured Actinomycetes bacterium. Taxonomy (GTDB): domain Bacteria; phylum Actinomycetota; class Acidimicrobiia; order Acidimicrobiales; family Microtrichaceae; genus SXMI01. The sequence continues at coordinate 12,010 of CAIYGQ010000142.1, forward strand.
TCCATCGGGTTCTTCGCGCCCCACAACCTCTACGCGGTGGGGGGTGACCGGGGCGCCCAGGTCCAGGAGTTCAAGGTCATGGTGCAGACCCTGCACCAGGCGGGCATCGAGGTGATCCTCGATGTCGTCTACAACCACACCGCCGAGGGCGGCGCCGGGGGTCCGGTGCTGAGCTTCAAGGGCCTCGACAACCGGGCGTACTACCGGTTGGACCCCGACGATCCCACCGCCTACGTCGACTACACCGGCACCGGCAACAGCCTCAACATGCGCGACCCGTTCGTGTTGCAGCTCATCATGGACAGCCTCCGGTACTGGGTGCAGGAGATGCACGTCGACGGCTTCCGCTTCGACCTGGCCTCGGCGCTGGCCCGGGAGCTCCACGACGTCGACCGGCTGTCGGCGTTCTTCGACCTGATCCAACAGGATCCGGTGGTGAGCCAGGTGAAGTTGATCGCCGAGCCCTGGGATGTCGGCGAGGGTGGCTACCAGGTCGGGAACTTCCCGCCCGGGTGGTCCGAGTGGAACGGCCGGTACCGCGACACCGTCCGGGACCTGTGGTGCCGGGGTGGCCGGGTGCTCGGTGAGTTCGCCTCCCGACTGACCGGCTCGTCCGACCTCTACGAACACGACGGTCGGCGACCCCATGCGAGCATCAACTTCGTGACGGCCCACGACGGGTTCACGCTCGCCGACCTGGTCGCCTACACCGCCAAGCGGAACCAGGCCAACGGCGAGGACAACCGCGACGGCACCGACGACAACCGGTCGACGAACTGCGGCGTGGAGGGCCCGACCGACGATCCGGCCGTCCTGGAGCGTCGCGACCGGCTGCGTCGCAACCTGTTCGCGACGGTGCTGTTGTCCCAGGGCGTGCCGATGGTGCTGGGCGGCGACGAGTTGGGCCGCACCCAGCAGGGCAACAACAACGCCTACGCCCAGGACAACGAGGTGTCGTGGACCGACTGGGACCACGTCGACGTCCCGTTCCTCGACTTCGCCCGGGCGGTCGTCCGGCTCCGGGCCGAGCAGGCAGCGCTCCACCGTCGCCGGTTCCTGACGGGCGCGCCCGTCGATGAACGTGGGCGGCCCGACGTGGCGTGGTTCCGGGCGGACGGTTCACCCATGGGCCCGGACGACTGGCACGCCGAGGCCCAGAGCGTCGTCGTGTGGCTCAACGGGGTGCTGGGCGAGACCGACCGGCGGGCCCAACCGGTCGTCGGTGGGTCGGTGCTCATCGCGGTCAACGCCGGCGAGGCAGAGGTCGCCGTGCGTCTGCCCGACGAGGGCTGGGGTGGGGGCTGGATCCGCCGCCTCGACACCTCGGCACCGCACCCCGACCACCCGGACGCCCCGGGGGATCGTCACGCACCGGGGTCGGTCGTCCCCCTGCCGGCCTGCAGCCTGGCGGTGCTCGTCGCCGACGACCCGGCCTGATCCGGGCCGGCCGGTTCACGTGGCCGGCCCGACCCTCCAGCGACCGAGTCGGTGCTCCAGGTCGACCCGGACGTCGAAGGCCCGGCCGAGCAGGGTCGCGTCCAGGGTGTCGGGCAGCGGACCGGCTGCGAGCACGTGTCCGCCCCGCAGGGCGAGCAGGTGCGTCGCCGTCGAGGGGATCTCCTCCACGTGGTGGGTCACCAGCACCAGCGCTGGGGCGTCCGGGCGGCGACAGGTGGCCTCCATGCGGGCGACGAGCTCCTCCCGTCCACCCAGGTCCAGTCCGGCGGCGGGCTCGTCGAGCAGCACCAGCGCCGGGTCGCCGACCAGCGCCCGGGCGAGCAGCACACGTTGGCGCTCGCCCGAGCTGAGCGATGCGAACCGGCGTCCGATCGTGTGCCCGACGTGTTGGTCCTCGAGCAGCACCCGGGCGCGGTCGCGGTCCTCGTCGGTGTAGGTGTGCCACCACGGTTCCAGGGCGCCGTGACGCGCCGTGACGACGACGTCGAGCGGGTCCAGGTCGCCGCGCACCTGGTCGGACATGGCGGCCGAGACGAGCGCGATGTGGGTACGGAGCCGGCGCACGTCGGTGCGACCCAGTCGCTCGCCCAGGACGTCGACGGTGCCGCGGCTCGGGTGCTGGTAGAGCGACGCGATCCGGGCGAGCGAGGTCTTCCCGGACCCGTTCGCCCCGAGCACCACCCAGCACTCACCGCGTCGAACGGTCCACTCGACGCCGTCCAGGATGTCGCGGCCGTCGCGCGTGAGCCCGACCGAGCGGAGTTCGAGCACCGGTCGGCCGTCGTTCACCGGGCGCTCCCGTCCCGCTCGGCCTCGCTGAGGTGGGACTCCCACGTGGCCCACATCGAGGCGTAGGTGCCGCCGGCGGCCACCAGCTCGTCGTGGGACCCGAGTTCCACCACACGCGCCGCACCGCCCGCCGCCGTCCGGTCGACCACCGCGATCCGGTCGGCCCGTCGGGCCGTCGAGAGTCGGTGGACCACGATCACCGCGGTCCGGCCCTGGAGCAGGGTGTCGAGGGCCGACTCCACCCGCCGCTCGGACTGCGGATCCAGGTTCGAGGTGGCCTCGTCGAGGATCAGGACCCGCGGTCGGGCCAGGAATGCCCGGGCCAGGCTCAGCAGCTGCCGCTCACCGGCGGACAGCGACACGCCGCGCTCGTGGACCGCCGTGTCGTACCCCTCGGGCAGCCGGGCCACCAGGTCGTCGACGCCGAGTTCCGCGCACGCCCGGTCCAGATCCGGGTCCGTCGCGTCGGGCCGGCCGACCGTCAGGTTGTCGCGCACGGTGCCGTGGAAGAGGAACGGCTCCTGCGGGACGACGCCGAGTTGGTTGCGCAGCGACGAGACGGTGACGGCCCGCAGGTCCACTCCGTCGATGAGCACGGATCCGGCCGTGGGGTCGGCGGCTCGTGTGAGCAGCCTGGCCACCGTCGACTTGCCGGCCCCGGTGGGCCCGACCACCGCCAGCGTCTCCCCGGCGGGCACCTCCAGGTCCAGGTGCTCGAGCACCAGGGGGCCCTGCTCGCCGCCGGGCCCGGTCCGGTAGGCGAAGCTGACGTCGCGCAGCTCGAGTCGACCCTCGATCGACGGCAGCGGATGGGCGTCCGGGGACTCGACGACCGTCGGTTCGCGGGCGAGCAACTCCGCCAGCTTCCGGGACGACGAGCGACCCTGCTGGTAGGTCGTGGAGAGCTGGACGAGCTGCTGGATCGGTGCGAACAGCAGACCCAGGTAGAGCAGCGTGCTGAACAGCCGACCCAGGCTCAGCTCGCCGGCCCGGACCTGCAGGCCACCGACCAGCAGCACGGCGACCTGTCCCAGGACGCCCAGCGCCTCACCGACCGCTCCGTACGCGACGCCGCTGCGCGCCGTGCCCAGGTTGGCCCGGTAGTAGTCCTCGGACAACGACTCGTGGACGGCGGTGTTGTGTCGGCCACGGTGGAACGACGCGACCGTGCGGACACCGGCCAGGTTCTCCTGCAGGTCGGCGAGCACGAGCGAGATGCGGTCGCGCACCAGGTCGTACCCGCGGGCGGACGTGTGTCGGTACCAGAGCGATGACGCAACGAGCGCGGGGACGACGACGACGAGCACGACCAGGGCCATGCGGACGTCCAGCAGCAGCATCAGGACCGCGATCACGACGACCGTCAGGCCCTGGACGACCATCTGCACCAGACCCTCCTGGAACAGGGCGGTGAGGTTCTCGACGTCGCTCGTCAGCCGGGTGGTGATGACGCCGGCCTGCTCGCGCTCGTAGAAGTCGAGCGACTGCCGTTGCAGGTGTCGGAAGAGACGGTTCCGGAGCTGTTCCATCAGGCGCTCGCCGATCCTGATCGTGACCACACCCCGGGCCCACCCCAGTCCCACGTTGGCGATGATCACCGCCAGGTAGAGCGCCGCCACCACGGCCACCACCTGCATGTCGCCCGCGGTGATCCCCCGGTCGACCCCGACCTGCACGAGCAGCGGGCCGGCCAACAGCGCGGCGGTCTCGGCGGCGACCAGCACCAACGCGAGCGCGAGCGGCCAGCGGCTCGGCCACAGGAACCGGCTGAAGGTGAATGGGTCGGGGGCCGGCGCACGGTGCGAGAAGGCGGGGACCTCGGGGGTGTGGTCCGGCTCGCGGTCCAGGATGCGCTGGGCGCGCTCAGCGAGTTCGGGTGGGATCCCGGCGAACGGCAGGCCCGAGGCCGCCGGCCCCCCCAGCGGTGATCCCGGAGGCGGGCCCATGCTCACGGCGCACCCGCATCATCACCGGCGGCATCGTCACCGGCCGCATCGTCAACGGCGGCATCGTCACCGGCCGGAGCGTCACCGGCCGGATCGTCACCGGCCGTTCCCGGCTCCACCGCGATCGTGCTCGCCAGGATCTCCCGGTAGCGGGCACTCGACGCCAGCAGCTCGGCGTGGGTACCGGTCGCGGCCACCCGGCCCCCGTCGAGCAGGACCACGCGGTCGGCGAGCGTGATGGTCGAGAGGCGGTGGGCGACGAGCACGGTCGTCCGGTCAGCGCGGAGTCGGCGCAGCGACCGGTGGATGCGGGCCTCGACCTGCACGTCGATCGCGCTCGTGGCGTCGTCCAGCACGAGGACCTCGGGATCGACGAGCAGCGCCCGTCCGAGGGCGAGTCGCTGGCGCTGGCCACCCGAGAGCGTGTAGCCGCGTTCACCGACGGGCGTCCGGTAGCCCTGGTCGGTCGCCTCGATGAACGAGGCGGCGTCGACCGCCCGGGCCGCCGCCACCACCTCGTCGGGAACGGCTCCATCGACCTGTGCGAGTTCGGGTCGGCCGTAGGCCAGGTTCTCGAGGAGGCTCGCCGAGAAGAGGAAGGGCTCATCGGGCACCACGACCACCGAGCGCCGGACCCGTTCGACCGACTGCCGGCGGAGGTCCACCCCGTCGAGCAGGATCCGCCCGTCCCGCGGGTCGTAGTAGCGGCACAGGAGCCGGGCGAGGGTCGACTTCCCGCTGCCGGTCGCACCGACGATCGCCACCGTCTCGCCGGGCTCGACCGTCAGGTCGACGCCGCGCAGCAGGTCGGGCCCGGTCCCGTAGCCGAACCGGACCCCTGCGAGTTCGACCCGCCCCGAGCGCTGCTCCGGTTCGACCGGGTCGGGCGGATCGGCGATGTCCGGTTCCTCGTCCAGGATCTCGAAGATCCGCTCCGCCGAGGCCCGGGCCCGCTGGCCGAGGATGAGGAAGAAGCCCAGGAACCGGAACGGCACCTGCAACAACACGATGTACGCGTTGAACGCGATGATCGCGCCGATCTCGAGTCGGCCCTCGACCACCAGCCAACCTCCGACCAGCAGGACCAGGACCGAACCGATCCGGGGGGGGTTCTCGAGGAGCGGCGCGAGCCGGGCCCGGATCAGGCCCTGTTCGACGTTGGCCCAGCGGAGCCGCCGGGCGGCCTGCGCCATCTCCCGGAGCTGTCGGTCCTCGGCCGCGAAGGACTGCACCACCCGGACACCGGCGACGCTCTCCTCGACCACACTCGCCACCTCGGCCTGGCGACCCTGGATGATCCAGCTCAGGGGGAAGAGCCGGTTCCGCAGCGCCACGCCGACCACGTAGACACCCGGCAGCGCCACCACGGCGACCACCGTCAGGGGGATGCTCGTCGCCAGCATGACGACGATGGCCACCAGGAACGAGATGACCGCCGTCAGGATGAGCGGTGCGACCGCCAGGTAGAGCTGCACGGAGCGGACGTCCGACTGCGCCCGGCTCACGAGCTGCCCGGTCTGCATGCGGTCGTAGAAGCCGAACGAGAGTCCCGAGTAGTGCCGGAACAACAGCGTCCGCAGGTCCACCTCGACCCGGTACGCCGTGCGGTACAGGCCGTAGCGGTAGGCCACGCTCAGGACGCTCCGCGCGAGCGCCAGCGCGGTCAGGGCGATCAGGAACGGTCCGAGTGGGCTGGCGGTGCTGGCGATCGCCCGGTCGATCGTGATCCCGACGATCGTGGGGACCGCCACCGTGATCGACAACGAGAACAGGCCGATCAGGAACGAGGTGACCACCACCCGGCGCTGCGGCGCGAGCACCGGCCACAGCCGGCGGATCCATCCGAGGCGCAGGCCCTCGGCCGCCCGAACCGGCGGCAGCGCCGCCCCGGCCCCCGCTCCGGGCGCTCCGAGGAGGTCGGTCACCGGGCGCCGTCGGTCGGGGGGTCGGGGGTTCCGCCCGGTCGACCGAAGCGGTCACGCAGCGCCAGTTCCATGGCGTGGTTCAGCGACTCGAGCCCCGACACCACCCGCTCCGCGTCCTCGGCGCTGAGCCGGTCGAGCAACAACCCGAGTCGATCGCCCACCAGGGAGTCCCCCCGCTGCAGCGCCCGCCGTCCGGCCGGGGTGAGCGAGCACACGACCCGACGCCGGTCACCGGGGTCGGCGCTGCGGGCCACCAGACCACGGGACTCGAGTCCGTCGACGAGCGAGGTCACGGTCGGCGGAGTCACGTCGAGCAGCTGCGCGACCTGTGAGGCGGGTCGTTCCCCGGCGTCGAGGAACACGAGCACCCGGTACTGGGCGAGGCTCAGGTCCCCGCCGGCGAGCGCCGCACCGGCCACCTTCGCCAGCCGGGCGGCGGCCCGCACGGCGTCGGCGTTGCGGCGGTTGCGTTCGCTCGGCACCGCCGGATCGTACCGTGGTCCTTCGGTGGTCGAAGCATCCAGCCGGGTGCGGCCGCGTCCGCCCCGGTTCTGCTGGCGGGTGCGGCCGCGTCCGCCCCGGTTCTGCTGGCGGGTGCGGCCGCGTCCGCCCCGGTTCTGCTGGCGGGTGCGGCCGCGTCCGCC
>CAIYGQ010000143.1 GCA_903925745.1 uncultured Actinomycetes bacterium
TCCCGTGCGTTCCTCGAGGGCTACTACCGCAAGCCGAAGGTCGACTGGGACCTGCTCTCCCAGCACTCCGAGGGCATCATCGTGACCACCGGTTGCCTGGGGGGCCACGTGCTGCAGGCGATGATGAACGAGGGCTTCGACGCGGCGTGCGAGCGGGCGGGCCGTCTCCTCGACATCTTCGGGCGCGACCACCTGTTCGTCGAACTGCAGGACCACGGCATCGAGGACCAGCAGCGCACCAACCCCCTGCTGGTGCGACTCGCCAACCGGTTGCGGCTCCCCCTGCTCGCCACCAACGACAGCCACTACGTCCACCAGCACGACGCGGTCTCGCACGACGCCCTGCTCTGCGTGCAGACGGGTTCGTTGCGCAGCGACCCCGACCGGTTCCGGTTCCACGGCGACCAGCACTACGTGAAGTCCTCCGCCGAGATGCGGACGTTGTTCGATGAGCTCCCCTCGGCCTGCGACAACACGCTGTGGATCGCAGAGCGCTGCAACCTCGAGATCGAGTTCGGCAAGCCGCAGCTGCCCGAGTTCCCGCTGCCGGACGGCTTCGCCGACGACTCCTCCTACCTGGAGCACCTGACCTTCGAGGGGGCCCGGGCCCGGTGGGGCGACCAGCTGGCCGACGAGGTGGTCGAACGGCTCGTCTACGAGCTCCGGGTGATCGCCGACATGGGGTTCAGCTCCTACTTCCTGATCGTCTGGGACCTGATCCGACACGCCCGCAACTCGGACATCCGCGTCGGCCCGGGCCGGGGGTCGGCGGCCGGCTGTGCGGTCGCCTACTGCCTGAGGATCACCGACCTGGACCCGATCCGCTACGACCTGCTCTTCGAACGCTTCCTGAATCCGAGCCGGATCTCCATGCCCGACATCGACATGGACTTCGACTCCCGCTACCGGGACGAGATGATCCGCTACGCGGCCGAGCGCTACGGCCGCGACCACGTCGCCCAGATCGTGACCTTCTCGACGATCAAGGCCCGTGCGGCGGTCCGCGACGCGGCCCGGGTGCTGGGGTTGCCCTACGCCGTCGGCGACCGGGTGGCGAAGGCCATGCCGCCCCTGACGATGGGGCGCGACACCCCGCTGCACGCCTGCCTGGAGCGGGACGACAAGTACGCCGACGGCTACGCCAAGGCCGGCGAGCTGCGGGCGATGTACGAGAGCGACCCCGACGCGAAGGAGGTCATCGACGTCGCCAAGGGCCTCGAGGGGCTGCGTCGTGGTGACGGGATCCACGCCGCAGCGGTGGTGATCACCAGGGAGCCCCTGACCGAGTACCTGCCGATCCAGCGCAAGCCCGAGGCCGGCCAGGACCCCGAGGACGCCCCGGTCGTCACCCAGTACGAGATGCACGGCGTCGAGGACCTGGGCCTGTTGAAGATGGACTTCCTGGGTCTGCGCAACCTGGACGTCATCACCGACACCCTGGACCTGATCCAGCAGCGCCGTGGCGTACGCGTCGACATCGACTCGGTCCCGCTCGACGACGAGCCGACCTTCGAGCTCCTGCGCCGCGCCGAGACCATCGGGGTGTTCCAGCTCGAGGGCACCCAGATGCGGAACCTGATCCGCTCGCTCGCACCCACCGAGTTCGAGGACGTGGCGGCGCTCGTGGCGCTGTACCGGCCGGGCCCGATGGCGGCGAACATGCACACCGACTACGCGGACCGGAAGAACGGCCGACAGGA
>CAIYGQ010000144.1 GCA_903925745.1 uncultured Actinomycetes bacterium
AGATCGAGGACGCCCTGCACGAGCTCGGGCTCCGGGAGCAGGCGGTCATGCGGCTCCGCTTCGGCCTCGACGACGGCCAGGTCCGCACGCTCGAGGAGGTCGGGCGGGAGTTCGGCGTGACCCGGGAGCGGATCCGCCAGATCGAGGCCAAGACGCTGGCCAAGCTCCGGCACCCCACCCGGACGCAGCGCCTGCGGGAGTACCTCGACGGCGCCTGAGTCGGCCGCGCCCCGACCGACGGGGGGCTACGGTGCGCGGCGACGGGGCCGTAGCTCAGTGGTCAGAGCAGGGGACTCATAATCCCTCGGTCGAAGGTTCGATCCCTTCCGGCCCCACCGGGCATCCGGCATCCCGCATTCGGCCCCATCCCGATCGCTGGCCGTCCGGGCCGCTCCCGTCAGCGACGGGCCTGCCGCGACGTGGCGCTGGGCGGTTCGGGGACGGGCGCACCCGTCCTCCCGATGGTGCGCTTCCAGGCCCGGGTCCACGACCCGTCGCGGAACGCGGTGCGCAGGGCCGCGCCCACCTCCCGCACGAGCGCAGGGTCGCCGGGAGCGATGCCGATGCCGTACGGCTCAGTGGTGAACGGCGACCCGGCCAGGCGGAACGCCCCGGGCTCGGCCGCGAGGTAGCCGAGCAGGATGGCCTCGTCGGTGGTGACCGCATCGACCGATCCGGCCCGCAGGCGTGCGACGCACTCGGAGTAGGTGTCGACCAGCACCGGAACCGCAGTCGGGGCGACGGCGGTCAGGTTGGTGGCCGAGGTCGAGCCGGCGACGGTGCACACCGGTCGACCGCCGAGGTCGGCGGCGTCCCGGATCATGGTGTCGGCCTTCCGGGTCAGGATCGCCTGCCCGCTGATGTAGTACGGGCCGGCGAAGTCGATCACCGCCTCGCGTTCGGGAGTGATGGTGTAGGTCGCGACCACGAGGTCGGCTGCCCCCGACGTGAGCGCATCCTCCCGGGTCCGTGACGGCGTCTCGACGAAGCGGATGTTGCGGGCGACCCGACGTCCGAACACCTCCCGGACCACCAGGCGGGCGATCTCCACGTCGAACCCGTCGACCTCGCCCGTGGTGGCGTCGCGGAGACCGAACAGCGGCTGGTCGAACTTGGTGCCGACGACGATCTCACCCCGGGCGCGGATCTCGGTGACGGTGGGGCTGGGGCGCGGCTTCTCGTCGGCCGACGCCGGGCCGGGGCCGACGGTGACGATCGCCGTCGCCACCAGGGCGCCGACCAGGGTGAGGTACCGGACCCGTCGGGGCCTCACGGGGCCACGGTCCTTCCGTCGGCGGCCGACGAGCGCTCGATCGCCGCGGCGACCCGCACCGCCGCGGCACCGTCGGCCAGGGTGCAGATCGGCGTGGCGGTGCGGGCGACCACCTCGAGGAAGTGTCGGGACTGCACGACGAAGAGGTCGTTGCGGTCGGCGACCCCGGGAACGGCCTCGATCCGCCACGCGGAGTCGTCGGCGGTCCGGATCGCGAGCGTTCCTGCGACGTAGTCCCAGATCACGGAACCGAGCGTACCGGTGACCTCCAGGCGGTGGGTCTGGGGCCGCGACCAGTAGTCGAGGTGGACGGTGGCGTCGACGTCGCCGAACCCGAGCCGGACGTCCACCGCCTCGGGGACCTCGAGTCCGAGGGGGTGACGACCGCTGAGGTGGGCCGAGACCGCCGTCACGTCGCCGAACAGCATCCGGAGGTAGTCGAAGGGGTGGCAGATGGTGTGGTGCACCCCGCCACCGAGCTCGGGCCGGGCCGCGTACCCCGTGCGCCAGTCCTCCCACGGGTGCCA
>CAIYGQ010000145.1 GCA_903925745.1 uncultured Actinomycetes bacterium
GCCAACCTCCGGCTGGTGGTGTCGATCGCCAAGCGCTACGTGAACCGGGGCATGGCCCTGCTCGACCTCGTGCAGGAGGGCAACCTCGGGCTGATGCGGGCGGTCGAGAAGTTCGACCACACCAAGGGGTTCAAGTTCTCGACCTACGCGACCTGGTGGATCCGGCAGTCGATCACCCGGGCCATCGCCGACCAGGCCCGCACCATCCGGATCCCGGTGCACATGGTCGAGACCATGAACAAGGTGCTGCGGGTCCAGCGCCAGCTCCACCAGGAGCTCGGACGTGAGCCGTCGGTGGAGGAGATCGCCGACAAGGTGGACCTCAGCCCCGAGCGGGTCCGCGACATCCAGCGGATCGCGCTGGAGCCGCTGTCGCTCGAGAGCCCGGTCGGCGAGGAGGAGGACAGCGTCCTCAGCGACTTCGTCCGGGACGAGCAGGCGATCTCCCCGGCGGTCGCCGCCGAGCGCGACGACCTGAAGGACGAGATCGAGGACGCCCTGCACGAGCTCGGGCTCCGGGAGCAGGCGGTCATGCGGCTCCGCTTCGGCCTCGACGACGGCCAGGTCCGCACGCTCGAGGAGGTCGGGCGGGAGTTCGGCGTGACCCGGGAGCGGATCCGTCAGATCGAGGCCAAGACCCTGGCCAAGCTCCGGCACCCCACCCGGACGCAGCGCCTGCGCGAGTACCTCGACGGCGCCTGAGTCGACCGCGCCCCGACCGACGGGGGGCTACGGTGCGCGTCGACGGGGCCGTAGCTCAGTGGTCAGAGCAGGGGACTCATAATCCCTCGGTCGAAGGTTCGATCCCTTCCGGCCCCACCCCACCGTGCGGCGGTGCGGGCCGGCTCGGTCAGACGCGGGACGCCTGCCGCGACGTGGCGACCGGCGGATCGGGAACGGGGGCGCCCGTCCTCCCGATCGTGCGCTTCCAGGCCCGGGTCCACGACCCGTTCCGGAACGCGTTGCGCAGCGCCGTGCCGACCTCCCGCACGAGGGCGGGGTCGCCGGGAGCGATGCCGATGCCGTACGGCTCGGAGGTGAACGGCGATCCGGCCAGCCGGAACGCCCCGGGCTCGGTGGCGAGGTAGCCGAGCAGGATGGCCTCGTCGGTGGTGACCGCATCGACCGTGCCGGCCCGCAGGCGGGTGACGCATTCGGAGTAGGTGTCGACCAGCACCGGGACCGCGGTCGGGACGCGGGTGGTCAGGTTGGTGGCCGAGGTCGACCCGGAGACGGTGCACACCGGTCGACCGCCGAGATCGGCGGTGCCCCGGATCGCGGTGTCGGCCTTCCGGGTGAGGATGGCCTGGCCGCTGGTGTAGTACGGGCCGGCGAAGTCGATCACCGCCTCGCGTTCGGGAGTGATGGTGTAGGTCGCGACCACGAGGTCGGCCGCCCCCGACGTGAGCGCATCCTCCCGGGTCCGTGACGGCGTCTCGACGAAGCGGATGTTGCGTGCGACCCGACGTCCGAACACCTCCCGGACCACCAGGCGGGCGATCTCCACGTCGAACCCGTCGACCTCGCCCGTGGTGGCGTCGCGGAGACCGAACAGCGGCTGGTCGAACTTGGCGCCGACGACGATCTCGCCCCGGGCGCGGATCTCCGCCACGGTGGGGCTCGATCGGGCCGCCTCCCGGGCCGCCGCCGGCCGGGCCGGCGGACCACCGAGGGCCCCGCCGACCGCGAGCGTCGCGACGAGGGCGGCGCCGAGCGCCGTCCGGAGGCGGCGCCGGGGTCGTCGCCCGGGGAGTCCGGGGAGTCCGGGGAGTCCGGGGGGGATGGGGGTCGGGCTGCTCATGGTGTCACGTCCTTCCCGGATTCCGCCGACGAGCGCTCGATCGCCGCGGCGACCCGCACCGCCGCGACGCCGTCGGCCAGGGTGCAGATCGGCGCGGCGGTGCGCGCGACCACCTCGAGGAAGTGTCGGGACTGCGCGACGAAGAGGTCGTTGCGGTCGGCCACCCCGGGAACGGCCTCGATCCGCCACGCGGAGTCGTCGGCGGTCCGGATCGCGAGCGTCCCGGCGACGTAGTCCCAGGTGACCGAGCCCAGGGTGCCGGTGATCTCGAGGCGGTGGGTCTGGGGTCGCGACCAGTAGTCGAGGTGCACGGTGGCGTCGACGCCGCCGAACCCGAGCCGGACGTCGACCGCCTCGGGGACCTCGAGTCCGAGGGGGTGACGACGGCTGAGGTGGGCCGAGACCGCCGTCACGTCGCCGAACAGCATCCGGAGGTAGTCGAAGGGGTGGCAGATGGTGTGGTGCACCCCGCCACCGAGCTCGGGCCGGGCCGCGTACCCCGTGCGCCAGTCCTCCCACGGGTGCCA
>CAIYGQ010000146.1 GCA_903925745.1 uncultured Actinomycetes bacterium
ACAGGAAGGTCTTGTTGGCGCTGCCGCCACCCTTGGTGATCGTCAGGAAGTGGTACTCGTCGCCGTCGACCGAACTCAGGTCGATCTGGGCCGGCAGGTTCGTCCCCGTGTTGACCTCGTCGTACATGGAGGTCGGCGCCACCTGCGAGTACCGCAGGTTCGTGCCCGTGAACGTGCGGAACACGCCGCGGGCCAGGGCCTCCTCGTCGCCCCCGGGCGCACCATCGGCACCGTGGGTCCAGACCTGCTGGCCCTTCTTGCCCATGATGATCGCGGTGCCCGTGTCCTGGCACGACGGCAGCACCATGCCCGAGGACACCACCGCGTTCTGCAGCATGGTCCGCGCCACGAACCGGTCGTTGTCCGTCGCCTCGGGGTCCTCCAGGATCGCCCGCAGCTGGGCCAGGTGGCCCGGCCGGAACAGGTGGGAGATGTCCCGGATCGACTCGGCCGCGAGCAGCGTCAGCGCCTCACGGTCCACCTCCAGGATCCGGTGGCCCCGGTGCTCCGACACCGCCACCAGGTCCGAGGTCAGCTGACGGTAGGGCGTCGTGTCCGCATCGAGCGGGAACATCGCCTGGAACTCGAAGTCGACCATGCCGTCACCCTACGCGGCACCCGTGCGGCCCGGTGCTCGCGCCAGGGTCGCCGGGAGTCAGTCGACCGGTCCCGCACCCTCGACGTCGCCCGGAACGGCGTCGTCACCGGGCGCACCCCGCTCGGTGATCACCGAGCGCTGCGGTCCTGCCCAGGCGAACGCCCGGTCCAGCATCGATCCGCCGCGCCGCGGCTCGGCCGGCGGCGGCTCCAGGTCCAACTCGAGCTCCGCCTCCTCGAAGCGCTCGGGCACCGGTTCCGGCTCGGGCACCGGTTCCGGCTCGGGCACCGGTTCCGGCTCGGGCACCGGGTCCTGCTCGGGTTCGGTCCGCAGTGGTGCGGCGACGGACAGCGGGGACCGGCGGTCGACGACCGCCCATCCGATCGGCACCCGCAGCGCCTCGGCGTGCGCTGGACAGAGCAGCTGCGCCTGCGAGCCACCCGGATCCTGGACGTTCCCGTCCACGACGGCGTCCAGCCACACCTCACGGGCGACCGCGTCGAAGACCAGGCTCACCGATGACGACCGGGCGCACCCCTGGCGCATGCACTGACCACTCACCATCCGCAGGGTAGTGGGGGCACGGCCCGACGGCGCCGGTCCGACGAACCGTCAGTCGGCGGTGGGCGTGAGCTCGACGACGACCGGACGGTGGTCGCTGACCCGGATGTCGGGGACGACGGCGGCGACCAGGTCGAACCCGCGGGTGACCACCCAGTCGATCTGCGTCCGGGGCGACCGGGCCGGGAAGGTGGCCGCGTTCGCGACCGCGTCCCACGCGAGCTCCATGCACACGCCGTCGACCGTGAACGGCGAGATGTTCAGGTCGCCGAGCAGGACCTGTGGACCCGGTCGCTCGGCGAGCACGCCGAGCAGCTCCACCAGCTGGGCGCGGGCGACCCTGCGGTCGTTCTGCAGGTGGGTGGCCGCCACCGTGAACGGGAGTGGCTCCGGGTACTCCGCCGTGGGATCCAGGTGCACCCGGGCGATGATCGCCTTGCGGAGCTCGCCCGGGCCCTGCAGCGAGTACTCCTGCAGGTCCTCGATCCGACCGCGGACGACGAGTCCGATCCCGTAGTCACCCCCGTGCATGTCGAGGGTCTTGGCGAAGTGCCCGGTTCGACCCGGCGCGGCGTCGACCGCCATCGCCAGCTGGTCCGTCGAACCCGACCGCGGCACCCGGACGTCCAGCTCCTGGAGCGCCAGCACGTCGGCACCCAGGGCGCCGACGACGGCGGCGACGGCATCCGGGTCGGGCTCCGCCGCGCCCTCGGCCAGGCCGTGGCGGACGTTGAAGGTCACGAACCGGATCACGGACCCCAGCCTGTCATCCCTGAGCGACCGCTCGGCCCGGATCGCGCACCCGATGGGAAATCGCTACGGATCCCAGACCCGCATGCCGAAGAGGCACTGTGCGAACGAACCACCTCCCCACCGGATCCGCCACGGGCGGGCGCCGCCGGTGGCCGGTGGTGCGGTCGGCCGTCCTGACGGGGCTCCTGGTGCTCGGCGGGGCCGGAACGGCCCTCCCCGCCGGGGCCCAGACCGGGACCCAGGTCGGCCCCTCGGGGACCGACGGACCGGTGGCCGAGGCGCTCGACACCCCCGGTGGGCTGGACAGCGTGGCGGACGTCCGTGAGCTCGCCGACGAAACCGCGGGCGATGTCGGCGTACGCGTCGGGGTCGTCGTCGACACCAACGGCGCCGCGCCAGGCGGCATCTCGGTGGAGAAGATCATCGCCCCGCCCGAGCAGGTCGGGGAGCTGACCGGAACGGTGGACGACCTCGCCGGCGTCGCCTCGGCAGCCGTCGACGTCCCGGTCCGCCTGCTCGCCGACCCCCTCGCGGCCCGCCAGTACGCCCTCGGCACGGTCGGGGCCACCCGGCTGGCGCCGGAACTGGACGGACTGGGCACGACCGTCGCCGTCATCGACACGGGCGTCACCGCAACCCACCCGGACCTGGTCGCCCCACTGCGCAACGGTGCACGCCGCGTGCTGCCGGGAACGACCTTCCTGTACGGCGACCCTGCCAACGGGACCCCGGGCACGGTCGACCCGCACGGCCACGGCACCCACGTCGCAGGGATCGTCTCCGCCGCACGCGACGACGGCGTCGGCGGCAGCGGCGTGGCACCCGGCGCGGCAATCCTCCCCGTGCGGGTCATGAACGAACGCGGGACCGGCTACTCGAGTGACGTGGCGGCGGCCATCCTCTGGGCCCACCAGCAGGGCGCCGACGTCATGAACATGTCGCTCGGAGCGGGTGGCGGCGAGTTCCCGACCGACGTCGCACGCGCCATCGAGACGGCCACCACGACCGTGGCCCGCGGTTCGACGGCTCCGACGGTCATCGTCGCCTCGGCCGGCAACGACGGTCCGACGGGCGCTCCCGGGTGGCCCGCCCGCCACCCGCGGGTGATCGCCGTGGCCGCCACCGACTCCGCCGACCGGGTGGCGTCCTTCTCCACCCGCGGCGACTACGTCGACGTGGCCGCCCCGGGCGTCTCGGTCCTCTCCACCTGCCGGAGCGGCGGCTGGTGCACCATGAGCGGGACGTCCATGGCCTCGCCGGTCGTCGCCGCCGGCGCCGCGGTGCTGCTCGGCCAGGACCCGACCCGCACCCCCACGACCATCGAGGGCATGCTCGAGCGCACGGCGGTCGACCTGGGCCCGGCCGGCGTGGACGTCGACTCGGGCTGGGGCCGCATCAACCTGCCGGCCGCCGTGGCCACGACCGGCACCCCGACCCCCGGGGACACCTCCACGCCACCGCCGCCGGCCCCACCGACGCCACCAGCGGTCCGCACCCCGGTGCGGCTGACCGGGGCCATCGACACGGCGGTCGTGGACCGGCGCCGCTACCGCTTCGGCGGCTGGGCGGCCGACCCGGACGCCACGCCGCTGGTCCGGATCACCGCCATCGGCGGTGGTCGCCTGACGACCATCGATCCGTTGGTGGTCGGTGGTCGCTGGGAGCACACCCTGGACCTGAGCCCGGGGGCGAACCTGGTCTGCGCCGTCGGCTACGACCAGCCGAGCATGGAACCGATCGTGCTGGGATGCCGCAACGTCACCGTGAAGTGAGCCGGGGAACCCTCAGGTCGACGCCGCAGCGTTGAGCGACTCCAGGCGGGAGGTCGCCTCCAGGTACTCCTCGACCATCTCCATGATCACGTCCTTGGACCGTCGCACCTTGTTCATGGAGCCGACGATCTGGCCGACCGGATTGAAGTTCACGTCCTTGGCCTGTTCCGGGTAGTGGTGGCCACGGGCCACGGCCTCGCCGGTGACCATGAACTGCAACGGCATGCCGAGCGGCTGGGGGTTCTCCGGGTTCTCCCAGGCGTCGGTCCAGTCGTTGCGGAGCATGCGGCACGGCTTGCCGGTCCAGCTGCGCGAGCGCACCGTGTCCCGGCTGGTGGCGTCCAGGTAGCTCTGCATCTGCGCCGGCGGGATGTCGGCCTCCTCGACGGTCAGCCACAGCGAACCCGTCCACACGCCCTCGGCGCCCATGGCGAGCGCCGCCGCCATCTGGCGGCCGTTGCCGATCCCACCCGCCGCCAGGACCGGCGTCGGGGCGACGGCGTCGATCACCTGGGGCCACAGGACCATGGACCCGACGTCACCGGTGTGGCCGCCACCCTCGGTGCCCTGCGCGATGACGATGTCGACGCCGGCGTTCTGGTGCCGGACCGCCTGGGCGGGCGCACCGCAGAGCGCCGCGACCTTGCGGCCGGCCTCGTGGATGCGGTCGATCACCTCGGCCGGAGGCGTCCCCAGGGCGTTCGCGATGAGCCGCACGTTGTCGTGCCGCAGTGCCTCGTCGATCAACGGTGACGCCGTGGCCTCGGTCCAGCCGAGGAGCGCCGGAGCGATCTGGTCGTCGGGCAGATCCGGGACGCCGTGGTCGGCGAGCAGCTTCCGGGCGAACTCCCGGTGCTCCTCGGGGATCATCCCCTGCAGCTCCGACTCCAGCTTCGCCGGATCCATCTCGCCCATCCCCTCGTACTTGCCGGGGATCACGACATCGACGCCGTAGGGGGCGTGGCAGTGCTCGTCGAGCCACTCGAGTTCGACCGCCAGCTGCTCGGCGGTGAAGCCGACCGCACCCAGCATCCCCATGCCGCCGGCGTTGGACACGGCGGCCACGACGTCACGGCAGTGGGTGAAGGCGAAGATCGGGAACTCGATGCCCAGGTCGTCGCAGAGCTTGGTTCGCACGGTGGTTCCTCCGGGGACTCGGCCGGCCGTCTGGCCGGGGTGGTGGGTTCAGTGTGCTCCGGGTCGGAGCGGATGCCGAGGTGCCCCCTCAGGCCGCGACACCGGCGGGGTGCTTGCGGGGTCCGGGGGTGAAGCTGACGGGGAGCCGCTTCACGCCGCCGATGAAGTTCGACCGCAGCATCTCGGTGTCGCCGGCGGCGGCGATGTCGGGCATCCGCGACAGGATCTCGCGCACGATGATCTCGATCTCGATCTTCGCCAGGTTGGCGCCCAGGCAGTAGTGGGCGCCGCCGCCACCGAAGGCCACGTGCTCGTTGGGTGTCCGCTCGATGTCGAAGCGGAAGGGATCGGGGAAGACCTCCTCGTCCCGGTTGGCCGAGATGTGCCAGATGAGGATCTTGTCACCCGCTGCGATCCGCTGGCCGCAGACCTCGGTGTCGACCGTCGCCGTGCGTCGGAAGTGCAGGACCGGGGTCGCCCAGCGCAGCACCTCGTCGATCGCCGTGGAGACGTAGGCGTCGTCGCCCAGGTGCTGGAGCAGGGCCGCCATCTGGTCCGGGTGCCGCAGCAGTGCATCCATCCCCGACGCCGTCGCGTTCCGGGTCGTCTCGTTCCCCGCCACCGTGAGCAGGAGCATGAACATGTCGAACTCGAGCTCGCTGAGCTGCTCGCCGTCGATCTCGGCGTTGATGAGCGTCGTGACGATGTCGTCACGCGGGTCCTCACGTCGGGCGGCGGCGAGCTGGTTGGCGTAGGCGAAGACCTGCGCCGCCGCCTCCTGGGCCTGCTCGCTCCCGCCGGTCTGGTTGAACTCGGGGTCCTGGGCGCCGATCATCGTGTTCGACCAGTCGAACATGAGCCGACGGTCCTCCTGGGGGACGCCCATGATCTCGGCGATCGCCTGGAGGGGGAGCTCGGCGGCCAGGTCTCCGACGAACTCGCAGCTCCCCGACTCGATCACGCCGTCGACGATCAGTTCGGCGCGATAGCGCAGGTGCGCCTCGAGCAGGGCGATCATCCGGGGGGTGAACCCCTTGTTCACCAGTCGCCGGTAGCGGGTGTGCTTCGGCGGGTCGGTGTCCACGAGCATGACGCCCCGGGTGTCGAACGCCGAGTCCTCCTCGCGGTTCCAGAAGTCGGCGCGCTGCGTACCACCTGTCTCGCTCGAGAAGGTGGTGGTGTCCCGGTTGACCATCTGCAGGTCGGCGTGCTTCGTGATCGACCAGAAGCCGGGGCCGTCCGCGGCTGGTTCGTCCGACCAGTGCACCGGCTGCTCGGCTCGGAGCACCTCGAACATCCGGTGGTGGTCGCCCACGACGAAGGCGTCCAGGTCGAGCAGGTCGACATCGCTGAGTTCCATGCGGGAAGGAGCCATGCGGGCACTCTAGGTGTCGTTGAACGAACGTTCAATCAGCAGGTACGGTCGCCCCATGGAACTCCTCGGCCCCCGCTCCCCCGATCCGACGGCCGTCGACCTGGAGCAGGTCGACTTCTGCGATCCGCACACCTTCGACGACGCGTGGGACACCTACGCCGCCCTGCGCGCCCTGGACCACCTCCACCGGGACGAACGCAACGACCTGTTCGTGACCGCCCGGCACGAGGACGTCTTCCACGTCTCCCGGGACCCGCAGCGCTACTGCTCCAAGTTCGGCGTCCGGCCACTGATCGCTGGCGACATGTCGATCATCACCCTGGACGGAGAGGAGCACATCCGGCAACGGCGTCTGATCAACCAGGGGTTCACACCGCGGCGCGTCCGCGAACTTGTCCCACACGTCCGACAGCTCAGCAACGAGGTGATCGACCAGATCGCCGCCAAGGGCGAGGTCGACTTCGTCGACGAGTTCGCGGCCCACGTCCCGCTGATCATCATCTGCGAGCTGCTCGGCCTGGACCCGGACCAGCGGCTCCGGATGTACCGCTGGTCCGACACGATGATGGCGGGCGACGGCCACGTCGATCCGGACGACCCGGTCCTCCACGAGGCTGCCGCCTCCTTCGGTGAGTACGCCACGATGTGCATCGGACTCATCGCCGAGCGACGCGCCGACCCGCAGGACGACCTGATCTCGATCCTCACCCAGGCCTTCGATGCGGGCGACCTGGCCAAGGAGCACAAGGCGATCCAGGGCATCTCGGCCGAGGAGGTCCAGCGGATGCACGAGACGCGGGACCAGGACTCTGCCCAGCTCAACGACGACGAGCTGCTCGCCTTCCTGACGGTGCTGCTGGTCGCAGGCAACGAGACCACCCGCAACGCGCTCACCGGTGGCCTCATCGCCCTGTCGCAGTTCCCCGAACAGCGGCAGCTGCTGCTCGACAACCTCTGGGACGAGGAGTTCATGGCGAGGGCCGCCGACGAGATCGTCCGGTACGTGAGCCCCGTGCTCGGCTTCATCCGCACCGTCACCGAGGACCACACGTACCGCAACACCGACCTGCGGGAGGGCGACCGGATCCTCATGCTCTACGCCGGTGCGAACCGCGACGAACGCGTCTTCGAGCGACCCGACGAGCTGGACCTGACCCGGGATCCGAACCCCCACCTGGGCTTCGGCATCGGGCCACACTTCTGTCTGGGCGCCAACCTGGCCCGGATGGAGATCGTCACCGTCTTCCAGGAGCTCTTCA
Source organism: uncultured Actinomycetes bacterium (assembly GCA_903925745.1). Lineage (GTDB taxonomy): Bacteria > Actinomycetota > Acidimicrobiia > Acidimicrobiales > Microtrichaceae > SXMI01. Next base: position 7,456 of record CAIYGQ010000146.1, read on the forward strand.
CCCGACTGCCCGACATCACCATCCCCGAGGGCGTCACCTACAGCCGCGCCGAGTCCTCGCTCGTCATCGGCCTCCAGGACCTGCCGGCCACGTACACCGCGTGCCCGGTCGGCCACTGACGGATCCGGCCCGCACCGTGAGCGCGACCGAGGTCCGACCCAACCAGCGGGAGCACATCCTGGACGTCGCGCTCCGGCTCATGTCCGAGCGCGGTGCGACGGGCACGAGCATGCGGCAGCTCGCCAACGCGTGCGACCTGCAGGTGGCAGCGATCTACCACTACTTCCCGTCGAAGGACGCGCTGTTGGCGGCCGTGGTCGCCGAACGCCAGTACGGCACCCGACTCGAGGACCCCCTGCCCGTCGACCCCGGCGCCCCGCCGGCCGATCGGCTGACCGAGGTCTTCGTCCGTGTGTTCGAGGGCGCACTGGAGGAGCAGTCGATCTGGCGGCTGCTGATCGGCGAGGCCATGCGGGGCGAGTCGACCGTACTGCCCGTCGGCCGGGAGCTGATCTCACTGCTCGAGCCCGCCGCCGTGACCTGGGTGGGCGCGGCCGTCCCCGAGGTGTCCAACCCCGAGGACCTGGCCCAGCTCGTCGTCGGACAGCTGCTCACCGGGTTCATCCGGACGGTGTTCGAGCCCGACGTCCCGGCCCGGACGATCGCACTCCAGGTGGCCGCCCCGCTGGCGGCGCTCGTCTCGGACTGAGCTGCCCCGGCTCAGCTGGCGAAGAACGGCTCAGCCGACGAAGAACGGCTCAGCCGGCGAGGAACGGGGCGACCCGGTCCTTGGGTCGACCGATGATCGCCACGCCGTCCTTGACCAGGACGGGACGCTGGAGGAGCTCACCGTGCTCGGCGAGCACGTCCACCACCTGCGCCGCCGTGGCGACGTCGTCGTCGGTCAGGCCGAGCTTGCGGAAGTTCGCGTCCCGACGGACCAGGTCGGTCACCGGATCCTCGAGCTGCGACACGAGCGCCTGGAGCGTGGCCCGGTCCGGACGCTGCGCGACCAGCATGTACTTCACGATCTCGGCGTCGACTCCTGCCTGCTCGGCCTGCTCGACGGCATGGCGTGAGGTGCTGCAGTTCGGGTTGTGGAAGATCACGACGTCGGCCATGCGCAGAACGTACCTCGGAGGTGCGAGGATCACCCCGTGAGCGACCAGGAACCGGCCCCCTCCGCCCCGCCGCCCGACGACGACCCACGGGTCGAGGAGCTGCTCGCCCGGATGACGCTGTCGGAGAAGCTCGCCCAGCTCGGCTGCGTGTGGTCGACCCGACTGTTCGTCGACGACGACTTCTCCCCGGAGACAGCCGCCCAGGTCATCCCCGATGGCACCGGTCAGATCACCCGGATCGCCGCCTCCACCGGGCTCCGGCCGACCGGACTGGCCCGGGCCGCCAACCGGATCCAGCACTGGTTGTTGAACGAGACCCGCCTCGGGATCCCGGCGCTGGTCCACGAGGAGTCGACCGCTGGGTTCTGCGCCCGCGACGCCGTGCAGTTCCCCCAGGCCATCGGGTTGGCGTCCACGTGGAACCGCGAGCTGCTGCAGGCGGTCGCGACCCACATCCGCAGTGAGATGGTCGCCGTGGGTGCCCGACAGAGCCTGGCGCCGGTGCTCGACATCGCCCGCGACCCACGCTGGGGTCGGCTCGAGGAGACCTACGGTGAGGACCCGGTGCTGTGCGGCGAGCTCGGCGCCGCGTACGTCCGGGGCCTGCAGAACACCACCGCCGACGACCGCTCGGGCCTGGCCGACGGGGTGGTGGCCACCGGCAAGCACTTCCTCGGCTACGGCCTGTCCGACGGCGGGCTCAACCACGGACCCGTCCAGATGGGCCCGCGCGAACTGCGAGAGGTCTTCGCCGAGCCGTTCGCCGCCGCGGTGCGAGATGCCGGCCTGGCCTCGGTGATGAACTCCTACTCGTCGATCGACGGGATCCCCTGCGCCGGGTCGAGGTCGATCCTCACCGACCTGCTCCGGGGCGAACTCGGCTTCCACGGCACCGTCGTCGCCGACTACTTCGCCGTCGACCTGCTCCGGACACACCACCGGGTCGCACCCAACAAGGCGGTCGCCGGCGCGCGGGCCCTGCTGGCCGGGATGGACGTCGAGCTGCCCGCCACCGACTGCTTCGGTGAACTCGCACCGCTCGTCGACGCCGGCGTCGTCCCCGTCGAGCTGGTCGACCTGGCGGTCCGCCGGGTACTGCACCAGAAGTTCGAACTCGGCCTGTTCGAGTACCCCTACGTGGAGGAGTCGGTGGCGGCCGAGGCGTTCGGCACGCCACAGGGTCGCGCCCTGGCCCGCCGCGCCGCGGTCGAGTCGCTCGTCCTGTTGACCAACGACGGGATCATCCCGGTCGACGTCGCCGATCCGGACCGACCCGTCCGTCGGATCGCCGTCGTGGGTCCGACCGCCGACGACGTCCGCCTCCTCCAGGGCGACTATCACTACCCCACCCACCTCGAGATCATCTACGGGAGCGCCGCAGCGACCTCGTCGCTGCTGCCGGCAGCCGGTGGAGCCCACGCACCCGGCCCCTACTACCCCGACACGGTGACGCCGCTCGCCGGGTTGCGGGCCGCGCTGTTGGGCACCGAGGTCGAGCTCACCCACCACGCCGGATGCGGGGTCACCGGCTCCGACCGCACCGGGATCGAACCGGCGGCCCGGCTCGCGGCCGATGCCGACCTGGCGGTCGTGTGCCTGGGGGGTCGCAGCGGCCTGACCCCCGAGGCGACCGTCGGCGAGGCGCGGGACGCCACCGACCTGGACCTGACCGGCGTCCAGCTCGAACTGCTCGACGCGGTCGCCGAGACGGGCACCCCCGTGGTGTGCGTCATCGTCTCGGGCCGGGCCCACACGCTCGACGTGGTGGAGGAGCGCTCCAACGCAGTGGTCCTGGCGTGGCTGCCCGGCATCGAGGGCGGCAGCGCCCTCGCCGACGTGCTCCTCGGGGCGGTCGCACCGTCGGGCCGGCTCCCCGTGAGCCTGCCTCGGGCCGTCGGACAGATCCCCGTCCACTACAACCACCGGGCGGGCGGGGGGCGCAGCCAGTTCTGGGGCGACTACACCGACTCCCCGAGCGGACCGCTCCACCCGTTCGGCCACGGGCTCTCCACCACGACCTTCGCCTACTCGGACCTGGTCGTGGAACCGGGCTCGACGGCCGAACCCACCCTGGTCCACGCCACCGTCACCAACACCGGTGCCCGGGCCGCGGACGAGGTCGTGCAGTGCTACGTGCACGACGAGACCGCCTCGGTCGCCCGAACCGAACGTCAGCTCGTCGGATTCGGCAGGATCCACCTGCCGGTCGGCTCCGCCGCCCGGGTCACGTTCCGGATCCACCCGTCCCGCCTGGCGTTCTTCGACGAGGACTTCGACTGCGTGTGCGAACCGGGCGCGTTCCGGGTCGAGGTCGGCGGGTGCGCGGGCTCCCCGGCGGTCGTCGACACCTTCGACCTGGCCGGTGACGTCGAACACCACCCCCAACGACGGTGGGTCTCGACGGTGTTCACGAGTGCGCCCACCTCGTAGTCTCTGCACCCGGAACCCCAAGGGGCCGGACGAGCGGCCACGTCGAGTCGGAGGCAACCGTGAGCGAGCATCAGTACGTCATGCACCGGAGACTGGCATCGATCAAGAGCTTCGACGTCACCGACGCCGATGGCTCGGCCGTCTACGGCGTCAAGTTCCACGTCGACGGACTCGCCAAGGAGTCGTGGACCTTCACCGAGGCAGGGGGCACGCAGGTCGCCAAGCTCATCCGTGCGGGCGTCCACGTGCACCCGACGTTCTCGCTGGACCGGCCCGGCCACGGCGAGGTCACCATCACGAAGGCCAACTTCATGCCGGTCAAGGAGACCTGGCGGATCGAGGGAACGGAACTGGGCGACCTGGACGTGAACGGCAACGTGGTCGACCACGAGTACACCGTGACCGCCGCCGACGGCACGGCGGTCGGCCAGGCGTCACGGGCCTGGGTGACGATCCGTGACACCTACGGCGTCCGCGTCGACGGGGTCGACCCGATCGTCGTGATCGGCGCCGCGCTGGCCATCGACGTCATCGAGCACTCGAAGTAGGACCCCGTCGGCGGCCCGCTGGGCCGACACCACCTGCGGCCCGCAGCGGACCATGGCAGGCTGCGGCCATGAGCGACGACGTGCGTGGAGGGCTTCCGGCGGGATCGGTCGGGGCGACGGTGGTGCGACTCGACCATCTGGCGATGGACGGTCCGGACGCTGGGATCCGCCTGCTCACCCTGGATCGACCCGATCGCCTCAACGCCATGAACCCGGCGCTCATCGACCAGCTCCACGACCGGATCGAGGAGCTCCGTGCCGACGTCGACGCCCGGGTGGTGGTGCTCACCGGAGCCGGGCGGGGCTTCTGCTCCGGACTGGACCTGCACGACGCCTCGCCCACCGGGCTCGCCGACACCGAGGGCCGCGGACGGATGCAGCGGGGCATGGACGTGCAGCAACGGATCGCCGGCCTGGTTCCGGCGCTGCGGTCGCTGCGCATCCCCGTGATCGCCGCCGTCAACGGCGCCGCCGCCGGCGGCGGGCTGGCGCTCGCTCTGGCCTCGGACGTCCGGATCGCCGCGGCGTCGGCCAAGTTCAACGTGGCCTTCGTGCGGATCGGACTCTCGGGCTGCGACATCGGTGTCTCGTGGCTGCTCCCCCGATGGATCGGCGCATCGCGCGCCTTCGAGCTGATGCTGACCGGCCGGATGGTGTTCGCCGAGGAGGCCGAACGCATCGGACTCGTGAGCCGGGTCGTGCCCGACGACGAACTGCTCGACGCCGCGCTCGACACTGCACGGCTCGTGTGCGCCAACAGCCCGACCGGGGTATGGATGACCAAGGAGGTCATGTGGGCGCAGCTGGAGGTCGCCAGCCTCACGGCCGGGATCGACCTGGAGAACCGCACGCAGATCCTCACCTCGTTCACCGAGGACATGCACGAGGCGGTCGGCGCCTTCCTGGAGCGACGGCCCGCGCAGTTCCGCAACCGCTGATGCCAGCGACCACGACCCGGTCGGGGTGGCGGGACGCGGCCGCCGACCTGGCACGACGGCACCCGGTGCTCGAACGGCTCCACGCGGACCATGGTCCGCCGACGATCGGCCCGGGCGCACCGCCCGGTGAACGTTTCGCCGCCACGTGCCGGGCCGTCGCCCACCAGCAGCTCGCCGGCCGGGCCGCGGCGACCATCTGGTCGCGTGTCGTCGACACGGTCGGTGAACCCTTCGAGCCCCGAGCCGTCCTGAACGCCGGAGCCGCGCGACTGCGCTCCGCCGGCCTGTCGAACGCCAAGGCCACCACCCTCCTGTCGCTGGCCGACCACACCCTGGACGGCTCGCTGGACTGGCGCCGGGTCGCGCGGCTCGACGACGGGGACGTGGTCGCCGAGCTCACCCGGGTGCGGGGGATCGGTCCGTGGACCGCCCAGATGTTCCTGATGTTCGAGCTGCGTCGGGTCGACGTCTGGCCGACGGGCGACCTGGGCGTCCGCGCGGGGTACGCACGAGCCTTCGGACTCGACCAGGTGCCCGATGCCCGGACGCTCGACGAGCTGGGCCGGCCGTGGGCGCCGTTCCGCTCGGTCGTGGCCTGGTGGTGCTGGCGCGAACTTGACTCCGGCTGAGACCGGGACTGTCCAGCGGGAGAGCTCCCGCGGGTGGCTGTCACAGGCTCCGGATAGAACGAACATGTGTTCGATCACCAGACCACCGAGGCCACCCCGCTCGACGACCTCCTCGTCGACGCCGCCCCGCCGAGCCACACAGACGTCACCGCCTGCGGGGACGAGGAGCTGATCCGTTCCGTCGAGCGCGTCGAGGCCGCCCGCCGCGCCCTGGACGCCACCGCCGCCCGGCTCGCGGACGAACTCGAGCGACGCGGCACGACCACCACCCGTGACGGTCTGCGCACCCCGGGATGGCTGGCCTGGAGGTTCGGACTCCCCCGGCAGGATGCCGCCAGCCTGGTTCGGGTCGGTCGGTTCCTGTCCGAGCACCCGGTGATCGCCCGGGCCCTGGAGGGCGGCATCCTGTCCGCGTCCCACGTACGACTGCTCGTCAGGGCGTGCACCCCCCGGGTCGCCCAGGTGGTCCATCTGATCCAGGAGCAACTCGTCGACCTGGCACGCGGGACCCGCTTCGAGGTCTGGGCCCGCGACGTCCGGGCGCTGCTCGACCTGGCCGACCAGGACGGCGGCCACGAACCCCGCCTGCAGGACAACCACCTCGACGTCGTGACCGACGCCGATGGCGGCGTCCTGGTCCACGGTGAACTGGTCGGTGCGTGGGCGGCGGAGTTCCGTGCGGCGATCGACGCCGAGGCCGACCGGATGTTCCGGACCATGCTCCGGGATGCGGCCAGCACCGGGGGCGAGACCCCGCAGTTCCGCCGGCCCCAACTGCTGGCCCTCGCACTCGTCGAACTCGTGCGTCAGGGTCGGGCCGCAGGTCGGTCCGGCCAGGCACCGGTGGGCGACGTCACCGTCGTCCTGACGACGCCGCCGTCGCTGCCGGCGGAGCTCCACGGGCCCACACCCGGCCAGAGCGACTCTGAGTGGCTGGACCGGATCACCGCAGCGACCCTCTCGGCCCACGCCCTGGACGGACGACCGCTCCATCCCACGACCGCCGGCCTCCTCTGCTGCGACGCCTCGCTCCGCGTGCTCGTCGAGACCTTCTCCGGTGAGGCGCTCGCCCTGGGCCGCTCACAGCGGCTCGCCTCGGCCGCACAACGTCGGGCGGCGGCGGTCCGCTTCGGCGGCTGCTGCTTCCCGGGGTGCGACGCGCCACCGAACTGGGTCGAACTGCACCACACCCCGGGTTGGGAGGCCGGCGGCGGCACCGACCTGGACCACCTCGCACCGCTCTGTCGGCACCACCACGGCACGGTCCACCAGCGGGGGTGGGGGCTGGTACCCGACCAGGACCACGGATTCGTCGTCCTCACACCGTCCGGGAGACGCCTGCCCGCTCAATCCAGGGGACGCGTCCGTCAATCAACGGGACGCGTCCGGGTGCGCGGCCCGGCCGATGATCCGATCAGAGCCCGAGCACCCGCGCCGCGTTCCCATGCAGGAACTTCGGCCAGACCTCGTCCTTGAGCGGCACGTTCGGCAGTTCCGAGAAGATGCGCTCCAGCGTCAGGCCCATCGGGAAGTAGCCCGCGTACATCACCTTGTCGGCGCCCCGTGTGTTGGCGTAGTCGATGATCGCCTGCGGGTAGTACTTCGGCGCGAACGCAGAGGTCGAGTAGTAGAGGTTCGGCCACTTCAACATGAGCTTCACGGCCAACTCCTCCCACGGTTCCGCACCGTGCCGCATGACGATGGTCAGCTCGGGGAAGAACCAGCAGACCTCGTCGAGCAGCTCGACCTTCTGACAGGCCATCGGGACCCTGGGGCCCGGAACCCCGACGCACATGAAGATGGGGATCCGCAGCTCACAGCACTTGGCGTACACCGGGTACCAACGCTTGTCGTTGATCGGGACCTGCGGGTTGCAGCCGGCCGGGAACCCCACCACGGCCCGCAGGTCCATGGTCTCGTGCGCCCGGACGATCTGTTCGACCGCCCGCATGCCGTCGTTCGGGTCCACTCCGATCGACGCGAGGAACCGGTCCGGGTGGGCCGTGAGGGCTCGGGTCTGGGTCTCACCGCCGGCGCCGATCAACGCTCGCTCGATCCCGTAGTGGTCCATCAACGCCAACGTGTGCGCCACCGGGTCGTCGATACCCTGCGCGGCCTTCGGGACGTCCTTGAACATGTACTCGACCGGGAAGTCGAACTCCTCCCGGGAGTCGCGGTCACGCAGCTGTGGGGCCAGGAACTCATACACCCGCTTCAGGTCGTCGAAAGGCAGGTCCAACATGGTGTCGATGATCCCGATCCCGGGCGGCATGGCCATCTCGCGAGGGTACCGGGTGGGGTAGAACAGGGCCGATGTCGGACCAGGTGACGCCGGACACGAGCAGGCGTCCCAACGTCCTGCTCGTCACGCTGGACCAGTTCCGTGCCGAGTGCCTGGGGATCGCCGGCCACCCCGTGGTCCGGACCCCGACGCTGGACCGCCTGGCCCGCGAGGGCGTGCGCTTCACCCACCACTTCTCCAACTGCGCGCCCTGCGCGCCCGGGCGGGCGTCGCTGCTCACCGGGCTCTGGCAGATGCACCACCGGGTCACCGAGAACGGAGTGCCGCTCGCGGACGACCTGCCGATGCTGGCCCGACTGCTGCGGGAGCTCGGCTACACCCCGACGCTGTTCGGCTACACCGACACCGCGCTCGACCCCAGGGGCCGCGCCGCGGACGACCCGGCGCTGCGGAACTGGGAGGAGGCGTTGCCCGGTTTCGACGTCGAGCTGATGCTCGACGAGCAGATCGAGCCGTGGCTCGACTGGCTCGCCGGGGTCGGCGTCACCACCGACGACCCACCGTGGGGCATCTACCGGCCCGCCGACGTCCCCCTGCCGACCGGTCGGGGCGCCACCTGGCGACCGACGCGCTACGACGCCGACCACACCGAGTCGGCGTTCGTCTCGAACGCGGCGATCGAGTGGTTCCGGTCGCGGCGCGGTGGGTCCGACCCGTGGTGCGTGCACCTCTCCTACCTGCGCCCGCACCCTCCGTACATCGCCCCCGACCCGTACCACGACATGTACGACCCGGCCGACGTGCCACCACCCGCCCGGTTGGCCTCGGCGGCGGATCAGGCGGCGGTGCACCCGTTCCTGGAGGGTGCCCTGTCGATCGTGCCGTCACCCGCCGACCGGCTCGACCAGGACCAGCTGCGCGCCACCTACTACGGGATGATCACCGAGGTCGACCACCAACTCGGACGGGTCATCGACGAGCTCCGCTCGAGCGGCGAGCTCGACGACACGCTGGTCGTCGTGACCTCGGACCACGGCGAGCAGCTCGGTGACCACTGGCTGGTCGAGAAGGTCGGGTTCTACGACCCGAGCTTCCGGATCCCGCTCATCATCCGCTGGCCAGGGATGGGGGGCCCACCAGGCCGGACGGTCGACTCGTTCACCGAGAACGTCGACGTGGTCCCGACCATCCTCGACGTCTGCGGCGGGCGGATCCCTGCGTTCTGCGACGGCGCCTCGCTGCGGGAGTTCCTGGACCGGGACCTGACCGGCACCGGTGCCCCCGACCGGTGGAGGGACACGGTGCTGTTCGAGTACGACTTCCGCGATCCACGCCACACGATGATCGAACAGCTCTACGGCCTGCGACAGGACGAGTGCGGCATCTGCACCGTTCGTGACCGCCACGGCGCCTACGTCCACTTCGGCAGCCACTTCCCCCCGCTCTTCTTCGACCTGACGGACGACCCCGACGAGCTCGTCGACCTGGCCCCACGCGCCGCCACCGACCCCGGGGTGAACGCGCGCATGCTCGACTACGCCGGACGGATGCTCGACCTGCGGATGCAGCACGCCGACTGCCGACTGACCGGCACCCGGATCACCGAGGACGGGCCCGTCCACCGCGCTGACCCACCACGGCCGCACCTGTGGCCGCGTCGCGGGGACTGAACCCGCCCGCCAGACCAGCCCGCCAGACCAGCCCGCCCGCCAGCCCGATCCGCCAGCCCGCCCGCCAGCCCGACCCACCAGCCAGGAGGCAACGTGCCGAGCAGCCCAGGATTCTCCGCCGACACCCTCCGGCCCCGGCTGGCCGGGTGGCTCGCGTCGCGCACCGGCAGCGGCGACGCCGGCATCGAGCTGCACGAGTCACCCACCGAGACCGGCCACTCGTCCGAGACGGTCCTGTTCGACGCCACCTGGACCGACGACGACGGGAGCCACTCGGACTCGCTCGTGCTGCGCACCGCTCCGGGCGGCCACACGGTGTTCCCGACCTACGACCTGGGACTGCAGTTCCGGGTCATGGAGCTCGTGGCGGCGACCGGGGTCGTGCCGATCCCGCCGTTGCGCTGGAACGAGCCCGACCCGTCGTGGATCGGCACACCGTTCCTGGTGATGGACCGGGTCGACGGCCTGGTGCCGCCGGACCGACTCCCCTACACGATGCAGGGCTGGTTGCTGGACGCGGCGCCAGAGGTCCAGCGGCGCGTGCAGACCGCCGGCCTGGAGGTGCTGGCCGCCGTCCACTCGATCGACTGGCGGACCGCCGGACTCGGCGTCCTCGACGCCCGGGAGTACGGCGCCACGGGCCTGGACCAGCAGCTCGGCTTCTACGAGCACTTCCTGGAGTGGGGCCGGGCCGGGCATCCCCAGCCGCGGCTCCACCAGGTGGCGCAGTGGCTGCGGGACCACCGACCCGACCCGGAACCGGACCCGGTGCTCAACTGGGGGGACGCCCGGATCGGCAACATCATCTTCCGGGGTGCCGAACCGGCCGCCGTCCTGGACTGGGAGATGGCCACGCTCGGGCCGCCGCAGGTGGACCTGGCCTGGTCCCTGCTGCTCGAGCGCTTCTTCACCGTCGAGCTCGGCGTGCCCCGGCCGCCCGGGTTCCTGGACCACGACGCCGCCGTCGCCCACTACGAATCCGTATCCCACCGGACGGTCGGTGACCTGACCTGGTACACCATCTGGGCTGCGCACCGCTACGCCGTCGTGATGATGCGCATCTGCCAGGCTGCGGCCCTCGACGGCATCGACATGGGTCAGACCGAGGACGACAACCTGGCGCTCTCCATGTTGAACCACCTGCTCGACGAGCACCGGTTGCTCGACTGACGGCTCCGCGCCTGCGGGGCCCGCCGGCCGTACCGTGAGCCGGCACGAACCGTCATGGCTGCGATCCTCACCTCTGCGCTGCGGCGAACCCGGGAGGCCGGGCGCCGACTGGTCGACCTGCTCGGGCCGACGCGCGAAGCCGCACGACAGAGCCTGGTCGCGCTGGTCATCAACTCGACGACCAGCCTGGTCGCCGGCGCGGCGCTCGGAGCGATCACCGGGACGCTGGAGGCCCTGCCGGGACTCCTGGTCATGGTGCCCGCCGCCATCGGGCTCCGCGGCAACATCGCCGGATCGCTCGGGAACCGGATCTCCACCTCGATCCACACCGGCACCTACCGCCCGTCGCTGCGGCCGGACTCGGTCGTCGGGGTCAACCTGCTGGCATCGGTCTCACTGACGTTCATCCTGTCGCTCGGGCTCGCCGTGGTCGCGATGATCGCCGCAGCCGCCTTCGGGGTCGAGGGTGTGATCAGCGTCCTCGACATGGCCGTCGTGTCGGTCGCCGGAGGGTTGCTGGCCAGTGTCATCGTGATCGGCGCGACGATCCTGTTGACCTCGGTCGGCGTCCGGCGCGGGTGGGACCTCGACGCCCTGGTGGCCCCGACCACGGCGACGCTCGGCGACGTCGTCACCATCCCGGCGCTCTGGCTCGCCGCCACCGTGCTGCTGGGACACGGCAGCTGGACCGCGGGACTGGGCTGGGCGCTGGCCGCGCTCAGCATCGGGGTGTTCGTCACCGCGCTGCGGGTCCGCATCGCCGAACTCACCCGGATCATCCGTGAGTCGCTGCCGGTCCTGAGCGCTGCGGTCGTCCTGTCGACGCTGGCCGGATTGGTCATCCAGCAGCAGCTCGCCGTGTTCGCCGCGCTGCCGGCACTCCTGGTGCTGGAGCCCGCCTTCGTGAGCTCCGCCGGGTCCCTCGGGGGGATCCTGGCGAGCCGGATCGGGACCAACCTCCACCTGGGCCTGGTCGAACCGACACTGCGACCCGGCGTCGAGGCCCGGCGGGACGGACTCGCCGTCTTCTCCCTGTTCGTCCCGGTGTTCCTGGTGAACGCCGTCGGGGCGTGGGGGGTGGCGGCCCTCCTGGGTCTGGACTCGCCGGGACTCCCGCAGATGGTGCTCGCGTCGCTGATCGGGGGTGCGGGCGCCGTCGCCTTCGTCGTCGCGCTCGCCTACTACGGAACGATCACCGCGTGGCGCTCGGACCTGGACCCCGACACCTACGGGATCCCGGTCGTCACCGCGTCGGTCGACTTCGTCGGCGCACTCGCACTGATCCTGACGATCACGGTCCTCGGGATCGCCTGAGCGACCGGCGCCGGCCTCACCCGGCGTCGAGCAGCTCGCTCACGAGCGCCGCGACCGCGCTCCGCTCCGACCGCGACAACGTGACGTGGCCGAACAGGGGGTGGCCACGCAGGAGCGCCACCACCGATGCGATCCCGTCGCGTCGTCCGACGCGGAGGTTGTCACGCTGGGCGACGTCGTGGGTCAGCACCACCCGGCTGCCCTCGCCCAGTCGGCTCAGCGCGGTCAGGAGCACCATCCGCTCCAGGTTCTGGGCCTCGTCCACGATCACGAAGCACTCCGTCAACGTGCGGCCCCGGATGTGGGTGAGTGGCAGCACCTCGACGAGTTCGCGCTCGACGACCTCGTCGATCACCTCGGGTCCGGCGATCGACTCGAGCGCGTCGTGGACCGCGGCCGCCCACGGCGCCATCTTCTCCGACTCCGATCCGGGCAGGTAGCCCAGGTCCTGCCCACCGACCGCGAACAGCGGGCGGAAGATGATCACCTTGCGCTGCGTCCGCCGCTCCAGCACCGCCTCCAGGCCGGCGGCCAGGGCCAGGACCGACTTCCCGGTGCCGGCCGGACCGCCGAGCGACACGATCCCCACCCGGTCATCCGCGAGCAGGTCCAGCGCCACCCGCTGCTCGGCGGATCGACCGCGGACGTCGAACAACGACCGGTCGCCGTCGACCAGGTGGACCTTGCCGTCGGCGTGCAGCCGTCCGAGCGCCGAGGCCGTCGGGCTGCGCAGCACCAGGCCCGCGTTCACCGACACGTCCGCCACGCCACCAGCGTCGACCACCCGGTCGTGGTAGAGCGCGTCGACGACCGACCCGTCGACCTCGACCTCCACGAGTCCCGACCAGCCGTCGGGGTCGACCATCTCGTGGCGGTACTCCTCGGCCGGGATGTCGACCACCGACGCCTTCAGTCGCAACGGCAGGTCCTTGCTCACCAGCACCGCCTCGGCGCCGCCGTCCGCCAGGTTGCGGGCCACCGCCAGGATCCGGTGGTCGTTCGCCGACGACGAGAACGCGTCCGGCAGCGACGAGGTGTCGACGTGGTTCAGCTCCACCCGCACCGTGCCGCCCGACGGGTTGACCGGCATCGGAGCGGTGAGGCTGCCGTGACGCTGACGGAGCCGCTCGAGCGAGCGGAGCGCCTCCCGGGCCGACCAGCCGAGCTCAGGGTGGAGCCGCTTGGCCTCCAGCTCGGTCAGGACCACGAGGGGGAGCACCACCTCGTGCTCGTCGAACTTCTCGAGCGCCGCAGGGTCCGCCAGCAGCACCGAGGTATCGAGGACGTAGGTGCGCGTCACAGTCCTCCGAACGTACCGCCACCCGCCCGCACCGCCGTGGCAATCCGGGGCCCGGACCGGTGAACCCCTGGTGAACCTGCCGGTGGACCGGCACACCCCGACGGTTCGGCCCGCCGACCCGGCCAGGGGTACGGTGCGGCCGTGAACCTGGACCTGACCGACGAGGAACGCTCGTTCCGCGACGAGGCCCGGACCTGGCTCCGCGAACACCTGCCGCACGAGCCGCGACCGCCCGAGGGTCCGGAGATGCGCGAGTTCGACCTGGCCTGGCAGCGGACGCTCCACGACGGCGGCTGGGCCGGCATCAACTGGCCCGCCGAGTTCGGCGGCCGGGGCCTGTCCGACATCCAGCAGATGATCTGGTACGAGGAGTTCGCCCTCGCCGACCCGCCGTTCACGCTGGCGAACTCCTGCACCTTCGTCGGGAACATGCACGGCGGGCCGACGCTCATCGTCAACGGCACCGACGAACAGAAGGCGCGCTACCTGCCGACGATCCTGCGCGGCGAGGAGGTCTGGTGCCAGGGGTTCTCGGAGCCGGGCGCCGGATCCGACCTGGCGGGACTGAGCACCAGGGCCGAGGTGGACGGCGACCACCTCGTGGTCACCGGCCAGAAGACGTGGACCTCCTACGCCCACGTCGCCGACCTGCAGGAACTGCTCGTCCGCACCAACCCCGACGCCCCCAAGCACAAGGGGATCACCTGGGTCGTCTGCGACATGCGCTCGCCCGGCATCGACATCCGCCCGATCCGCACCATGAGCCACGTCACCGACTTCTGCGAGGTCTTCTACGACGAGGTTCGGATCCCGCTCGCCAACGTGGTCGGAGGGATCGACAACGGTTGGCGGACGGCGATGTCGACGCTGAGCTTCGAGCGCGGCACCGGGTTCATGGCCGACCAGGTCGAGTTGGCCGCCACGGTCGAGCGCCTGATCGACGAGGCCCGCACGCGGACCGGGCCCGACGGCGTGCGACCGGCCATCGCCGACGACGAGATCGCCCGACGACTGGCCACCGTCCGGGCCGAGGTCGCAGCACTCCGGGCGATGACGATCGCCGGGATCTCACGGAACGCCCGGACCGGCATGCCGGGGGCCGAGGGCTCCATGATCCGACTGTTCCACGGCGAGCTCCACCAGCGCGTCTACCAGTTGGCGCTCGAGGTCATCGGGCCCGAGGCGCTGCGGCTGACACCGGTGGACGGCGAGGGCGTGTGGACCGGCCCGTACCTGCAGTCGTTCGCCTACACCATCGGCGGCGGCACCACCGACATCCAGCGCAACATCGTGGGCGAGCGGGTCCTGGGCCTGCCGAGGACCTGATCGCCGTGGACCTGCTGCCCACCCCCGAACAGGACGAGATCGTCGCCACCGTCCGCAGCCAGCTGCACGGCGACTTCGACCTCCACTCGCTGGCCGCCGCCGACGGCTCCCCCGTCGTCGTCCCCGACGAACTCTGGCGCCGGTGCGCCGAGCTCGGCTGGTTCGGGCTCGGGCTCGAGGAGTCGCTGGGCGGGGTCGGCTACACGCTCGCCGAGGAGGCGCTGCTGTTCGCCGAACTCGGCGCGCACGCCACACCGGGCCCGTTCCTGGCGACGGTGCTCGCCGCCCGGGTCGCGGCCCTGCGGGGCGCCGACGACGTGGCCGCCGCCGTGCTCTCGGGAACCGCACCCGTCGCGCTCGGCGAGGTGGAGGCGGCCGGTCCCGGGGACGCCCACCTGCGGATCACCGACCTGGGCGGCGCCCGGTACGTCCTGGTCGTCACCGACGACCGGATCGCCCTGATCGGGGCCGACACGCTGGACGCGACCGACGACGCATCGATCGACCTGCTCGTCCCGATCGCCACCGCACCGATCCCCGACCTGTCCGAGGCCGTGGCCGAACTGACGGGGGTCGACGCCGCCGCCACCCGGCACCGCGGAACCGTCCTGGTCGCGGCCCAGCTCGCCGGCATCGCCACCGGCACCGCCGAGCAGTCGGTCGCCTACGCCGTGGACCGCGAGCAGTTCGGGGTCCCGATCGGATCGTTCCAGGCCGTCAAGCACCGCTGCGCCGACATGGCGGTGCGCGCCGAGGCGGCCACCAGCCAGTACCGACTGGCCGCACTCGCGCTGGCCGACGCTCGGGCCGACGCACCGTTCCAGGTCGCCGCCGCCCGGGTGGTCGCCGCGGATGCCGCCGTCACCAACGCACACACCAACGTGTTCAACCACGGTGGGATCGGCTTCACCTGGGAGCACACCGCCCACCGCTACGTGACCCGGGCCCAGGTGCTCAGCCGGACCCTCGGCGACCGCCGTCGCCACCTGTCCGACCTGCTCGGCGAACCGTCGCCGACCTGAGCGGACCCACCCGACACGGGCGGCCCTAGGCTGTCCTCGTGACGCTCGAGGTCCTGGAACTGTCCGGACGGCTCCTGTCCGGGGCCGAGGACCCGGCGGAACACACCGGCCTGGTGGTCGGCGGCAGCGTGCTCGACGAGCTGGCCGACGACGTGGCGTTCGTCCGCAGCTTCGGCAACGTCACCGCCGTCGTCGACGACGGGGACCTGTTGCTCGTCGACGCCGGCGGACCCGTCCACGCGGTCGGCGTCCACGAGGCTGTCCGTGGCTGGACCCGGGCACCGCTCAGGACGGCCGTCTACACGCACGGCCACGTCGACCACGTCGCCGCCGTGCCGCTCTTCGAGGCCGACGGCGACCGGGTCCACGTGGTCGCCCACGCCCGGGTGCCCGACCGCTTCGACCGCTACCAGCTGACCAACGGCTACAACGGCACGATCAACCAGCGGCAGTTCCAGCTGGCCGAGCCGATCTTCCCCACCGGGTTCCGGCGACCCGACCAGGTCTACGAGGACCGACTGAGCGTGCAGGTCGGATCGCTCACCGCGGAGCTGCGCCACGACCGCGGCGAGACCGACGACCACACGTGGGTCTGGATGCCGGACCGGCGGATCCTGTGCACCGGCGACCTGTTCATCTGGACGGCACCGAACTGCGGCAACCCCCAGAAGTCGCAGCGGTACCCCGCCGAGTGGGCCGCCGCACTGCGCGCCATGGCGGAGCTGGACGCCGAGTTGATGCTCCCCGGCCACGGGCTCCCCATCGCCGGTGCGGACTCCATCCGACGGGTGCTGACGACGAGCGCCGAGTGGCTCGAGTCCCTGCTCACCCAGACCCTCGACCTGATGAACGTCGGGGCCACCCTCGACGACTGCATCCACACCGTCCGGGTGCCGGCGCACCTCGAGGGACTGCCGTGGCTGCGACCCAGCTACGACGACCCCGAGTTCGTCGTCCACAACGTGTGGCGCCTCTACGGCGGCTGGTACGACGGCGACCCGTCGACCCTGAAACCGGCCCGGCGGAGCCACCTGGCCGCCGAGCTCGCCTCGCTCTCCGGCGGCGTCGGCGTCCTGGCCGCCCGGGCACTCGAGCTGGCCGACGCCGGCGACCTGCGCACCGCTGGCCACCTGGCCGAACTGGCCTGGCAGGCCGACCCCACCGACCCGGCCGCCCGCGACGCCCGGCGGCAGGTCAACCGGGCCCGGGTCGCCGCCGAGAGCTCGGTCATGGCGCGGGGCATCTTCGCCTGGGCATCGCGCCAGGCCCGGCCCGAGGGCGACCGGGCGTGATCGTCGGTCAGGGCGTCTACCACGACGGGCTCCCCGTGAACTCCGCGGGCACCTTCGCCGAACTGGCCGAACGGGCCCGGGGCCACGAGGGTGATGGTCGGACCTTCACCTGGGTGGGGCTGGCCGATCCGAGCGACGCCGAACTGGCCGAGATCCAATCGGCGTTCGGGATCCACGAGCTCGCGATCGAGGACGCGGCCGGCACCGAGGAACGACCGAAGGTCGACCTGTTCGGCGACACGCTGACCGTGGTGCTGCGACCGGCACGGTTCGACAACGACACCCACGACGTCGTCGTCGGACAGATCACGATCATGTGCGCGCCCACCTGGGTGGTCGTGGTCCGCAAGGGTGACGTCGTCCCGCTGGCAAAGCTGCGACGGAACCTGGAGTCCGACCCCGGCCGGCTCGCCCTCGGACCGGGCGCCGTGCTCCACGAGATCCTCGACACGGTCGTCGAGGCCTACTACCCGGCACTCGACCACCTCTACGACGAGATCGCCTCGCTGGAGGAGCGGATCTTCTCGAACACCGCCGGACCGGACCCGACCGAGGACATCTACCGCCTGCAGTCCGTCGTGCTCCGTCTCACCCGCGTGGTGTCGCCACTCGTCGAGGTGCTCAACGGGTTGCGCCACAGCGACCACCCGGCGATCACCGAGGACCTGCAGCACTACGTGGCCGACACCAACGACGACGTGAAGCGGGTCATGGACACCCTGGGATCGGACCGCGACGTGCTCCTCTCGGCGCTCGAGGCGAACCTCACCAAGGTCAGCATCCGCCAGAACGAGGACATGCGGAAGATGTCGGCCTGGGCGGCGATCATCGCCGTCCCCACCGCCATCGCCGGCATCTACGGGATGAACTTCAAGCACATGCCCGAGCTCGAGTCCGAGTACGGCTACTTCATCGTGCTCGCCGGCATCGCCACCGTGTGCCTGGTGCTCTGGTCCCGGTTCAAGAAGTCCGGATGGCTCTGAGCCCGGCACCCGGCGACCGGGGCCGACGACACGACAGGAGCGGCGAGTGATCCAGGAGATGTTCCGGGTGGAGGGCAAGGTCGCGCTCGTGACCGGGGCCGGGCGGGGCATCGGCCGAGCCAGCGCACTCGCGCTCGCCGAGTCGGGCGCCGACGTGGTCGTCGTGTCCCGCACGCTCGCCCAGGTCGAGGAGGTCGCCGCCCAGGTGGTGGCGATGGGCCGTCGGGCTGTCGCCGTGAGCGCCGACGTGGTCGAACTCGAGCGGCTCGGCGAACTCGTGGACGTCGCCGTCGAGCGGCTCGGCGGGCTGGACCTGCTGGTCAACAACGCAGGCGGCTCGTTCCCGAAGCCCCTCCTGGAGACGTCGGCCCGGTCCTTCGAACGGGCCTTCCGGTTCAACGTCACCACTGCGCTCGAACTCACCAAGCACGCCGTGCCCGCCATGCTCGCCCGCGGCGGCGGTGCCGTCGTCAACATCTCCTCGGCCATCGGTCGGCTGACCGACCGGGGCTTCGCCGCCTACGGCACCGCCAAGGGCGCCCTGACCCACCTGACCCGGCTCATGGCCTGCGACCTGGCACCCCACATCCGGGTCAACGGCATCGCCGTCGGCTCCGTCGCCACCTCTGCACTCGACCTGGTGCTCACCGACGAGGGGCTCCGCTCGCAGATGGAGGCGGCCACTCCGCTCCGACGGCTCGGGCGACCCGAGGACATCGCCGCCGGCGTCGTGTACCTGTGCTCGGACGCCGGTTCGTTCCTGACCGGCAAGCTGCTGGAGATCGACGGCGGGACCGAGGCCCCGACGCTCGGCCTCGGCCTCCCCGACCTGGAGCCCCCCGGCCCGTCCTGGTAGAACCGTTCCCGTGAGCACCACACCCAGCGACACCGACGCCACCGTCTCCTCCTGCCTCCGGTTGGGCCACGGGTTCCACGAGGACGAGCGGGACCGGGTGGTCGAACTGCTCCACCAGATCGACCGGCACCTGATCGGCCGGCCCGCCGACGGCGTCGACCTGGAGATCCACGTGAAGGACCGCGACCACGTGGACCAGCGGGTCACGCTGGAGGGCCAGGTCTCGGGTCTCCCCCAGATCGTCGCCAGCCACGCCGGGGACGGCGCCCACGACGCCGACGAGGTGTGGCGCCTGGTGACGCGGGTGCGTGAGGAGTTCATCCGCCAGCTCGACGACCTGAAGGACGAACGGCGCCCCAACCACCGGCACTGACCGGGCTGCCGCCCGGTCACTCGCCGGGCTGCCGCCCGGTCACTCGCCGGGCTGCCGCCCGGTTCTGAGCGGCGAGTGCTCGGCGTCGACGAGCAGCACCCGGCGACGGTCGTGGACCCGTCCGCTGAGGCGCTCCCAGAGTCGCAGGAACTCGGGTCCGCCACCGGCCGCAGCCTCCTCGTAGGCGACCCAGGCCGGCCAGTCAGGCACACCCCAGACGGCCACGACCTCGTCGTCGGCGACCATCGCGGTGCGGAACGCACCCACCAGGACCAGACCGAACGCGGCGTGGTCCTCGCTCGCCGGCCCCACCACGACGTCGAGGGCATCGGCGGCCTGGCCGGGTCCGACCCGCAACGTCTCGTGCAGGTAGGCCACGGCGCCGGTGCCGCCCCGACCCATCCAGTGCCCCACGCCGGGGCTCTCCGGGTGGGCCACCAGGATCCGGTCCTCGCCGCCGTGGCGCAGCTCGGCTGCCGCCCGCCACCACGACTCCAGGTCCGGATCACGGTGCTGCGGGTTCGACACCTCGAACTCCAGGTCGGCGGCCAGGTCGGCGAACGAGTCGAACTCCCAGAGGTTGACCACCCGGGGCCACCGACCGGTCGAACCGACCAGCGTGAACACGCCGAAGCAACGCTGACGGCGCGTGGCCCGGGCGATCGGACCCCAACCGAGCGTCACGTGCTCCTGGTACCGCTGGCGTTCCGTGCCGACGACGTCGACGACCTCGTGGATGTAGACCCGTGCCATGCCCCCACGCTAGGGGGTTCGACGGCTCGGACGACGCCGACGTAGCCTCGCCGGATCCCGGAGCCGACCCCGCGAACGGCGGGTACTGGAGCGACACGATGCCGGCGCTGACCACCGAACGAGACGGCCACCTGCTGATCGTCACGCTGAACCGACCCGAGCGGCAGAACGCGATCAACGGCGAGATGCTCGTCCGCATGCTCGACGCCTCGCTCGAGGCCGACTCGGACCCCGACATCCGCGCCCTCGTGATCACGGGGGCGGGCGGCAACTTCTGCTCGGGCGCGGACCTGAAGGAGATGGCCGGCGGACACCAGGGCGACGGCGAGGCGGAGATCGACGTCCAGGCCCGGCTCGCCGAGGACCCCGACCTCCCGTGGAAGGCGCTCTGGCGGAGCTGGCGGCCGGCCGTCCCGATCATCGCCGCGGTCGAGGGCACCGCCATCGCCGGCGGCACCGAGCTGCTGGGTGCGACCGAGGTGCGCGTGGCCGGCGAGTCCGCCCGGTTCGGGATCTCCGAGGCTCGCTGGTCGCTCTACCCGATGGGTGGATCGGCGGTCCGGATCCCCCGGCAGATCCCCTACGCGGTGGCCTGCGAGCTCCTCCTGACCGGCGACCACATCACGGCTGCCCGGGCGCTCGAACTCGGCCTCATCGGACACGTCGTCCCCGACGGCGAGGCGCTCGCCACCGCGGTCGAGATCGGACAGCGGATCTGTGCCAACGGCCCGCTCGCCGTGCAGGCCCTGCTCCGGACGCTCCGGGAGACGAACGGGATGGAGGAGCACGAGGCGCTCACCCACGAGTTCACCTACGGCTGGGACGTGTTCGGCTCCGAGGACGCCAAGGAGGGGCCGCGGGCGTTCAAGGAGAAGCGGACCCCGAACTTCCAGGGAAGGTGAACGACCATGGATCTGGGACTGATGCACGGCTACTGGGGGCAGCTCCCCCCGGACGGATGGGTCGAGCGGTCGATCGCCGCGGAGCAGGCCGGTTTCACCTCCATCTGGACCGCTGAGGCGTGGGGGTCGGATGCGCTGACCCCGCTCGCCTACCTGGCGGCCGTCACCGAACGGGTGCAGCTCGGCACCGCCGTGGTGCAACTCGCGGCCCGGACGCCGACGGCGGTCGCCATGTCGGCGATCACGATGGACCACCTGACCGGCGGGCGGTTCCGCCTGGGCCTCGGCGTGTCGGGTCCGCAGGTGGTCGAGGGCTGGTACGGGCGTCCGTCGAACAAGCCCTTGGCCCGGACCCGGGAGTACGTCGAGATCATCCGCCGGGTCGTGGCCCGGGAGGAGAAGCTCGACTTCCAGGGCGAGTTCTACCAGCACCCCTACACCGGTGAGGGCAGCGTCGGACTCGGCAAGCCGTTGCGTTCGATCGTGCACCCGCTGCGCGACCACATCCCGATCTACCTGGGGGCCGAGGGACCGAGGAACGTGCAGCAGACGGCTGAGATCGCCGACGGCTGGCTGCCCCTCTACTACTCGCCGTTCCGCCAGGAGGTGTACGCCGACCAGCTCGCCGGCGCGAGTGACGCCTTCCAGGTCGCGGCGCTCTGTCCGTTCGTCGTCACGCCCGACGACCGGGACGAGACGATCGAGGCCGCACTCGGGATGACCCGGGCGATGCTCGCCTTCTACATCGGCGGCATGGGCGCCCAGGGGCAGAACTACCACACGAAGCTGGCGGCCCGGATGGGTCTGGGCGAACAGGCGGAGCGGATCCAGGACCTGTTCTTCGAGGACCGGCGCGACGAGGCCGTCGCCGAGGTGCCGGTGGCGTTCGCCGACGAGATCTCACTGGTCGGCACACCGGCCCGGATCCGGGACCGGGTGGCGGCCTGGAAGGACTCGGCGGTGACCGAGATCCTGATCCACGCCGGTTCGGCCGACCAGCTCCGCCAGGCCGCCGAGATCGTCCTCCCCGTCTGAGCCGCTGGCCACGCGGTCCGGTCCGCTGGTCACACGGTGGTGGATGCGGCCCGACCGACCGACGGAGCCACCTTCGGCCAGCCGATCTCCCGCTCGTACACCCAGGCCAGGTCGAACAACTCGGCGTCACGGTGGTGCGGCGCCAGGACCTGCATGCCGACGGGGAGCCCGTCGACCAGGCCCGCCGGGATCGAGCACGCGGGGTTGCCGTAGATGTTCGAGATGATGGTGAGCCCGCCCATCGTGACCAGGTCGGGCACCTTGCGGACCACCGCCTCCACCAGGGTGTTCGACAGCCGGGGGAACGCCCCGTTGGCGACCCGCAGCGACGCCATGAGCCGCCGGAACGCGAACCGCAGCACGGGGCTCGCCTTGGCCGTGTCGATGAAGTTGTCGGTGGGCGCCGAGGTGGTTGCGTCCGCAGCGAAGGCCGGGCCCGGATTGGTGCTCGTGATGATGTAGTCGACCCGGTCGAAGGCGCCGGCCATCGCCCGGTAGGCCTCGATCCGCTGACCCTCGGCGACCGAGGCCAGGTGCAGGTTGTACATGGACTCGGCCATGACGGCACCGAGCGCCACCTCGTCGGTCATCAGCTCCCGGCAGCGGGGCCAGCGGCCCTCCAGCTCGGCGAGCAGCGTCGACAGGTTGCCCATGGCCCACTGCGCCGCCAGGTTCGGGAGCTCGAGCCTCAGGTCGACGACCTCCATGCCCGTGAGCGTGACCAGGTCGTCGGCCGCCTGCCGGAGCTGGGCCTCGACGCCGTCCTCGAGCCGGACCCCGGCGATGCTCGGCAGGATCGCAACCCGCTTGCCGCGCAGGTCGACGGTGCCCAGGCCGGCCTCCCAACCACCCGCGTTGGGCAGCGACGTCGGATCCCGACTGTCGACGCCGGCGACCACGTCGTAGTGACGGGCCGCGTCGCGCACCGAGCGGGCCATCACCCCGGGGACGACCGTGCCGGGCCGGAAGAAGGCGTCCGGACCGCGTGAGATCCGTCCGTAGGTGCCCTTCATGCCGAGCAGGCCCGTGTAGCCGGCCGGGATCCGGATCGACCCGCCACCGTCGCCGGCGGTGGCGATGGGGACGAGCCCCCCGACGACGGCCGACGCGCTGCCACCGGAGCTGCCACCACACGTGCGCCCGTGCCGCCACGGGTTGTGCGTGACCCCGTTGAGCTTGGTCACGCTGACGTTCAGGCCACCGAACTCCGACGCGGTCGTCAGCCCGACCGGGACGGCACCGCCGTCGGAGATGAAACGACGGGGGGCCTCGCCGGTGTGGTCCGCGATCCGGTCGGCGAAGACCAGCGACGCGCCCGTGTCGGGCCAGCCCTCGACCTGGTCGAGCTCCTTGACGCCGATGGGGACGCCCCCGAAGGGCTTGGACACGTCGGCCGCGCGCGCCGCCTCGAGCGCGCGCTCCGGGTCCAGGAAGGAGAAGGCGTTGAGGTCGCTGGACTCGATCGCCGCGAGCGACGCCTCGAGCTCCTCCACCGGGGAGCGTTCACCGGAGCGGAACGCGTCCACGAGCGAGCATGCGTCATCGAGCCACGGGGTGTCTGCCATGGGGCGATCTTCGCCCACCCGGGCACCGCGGCGCCACCGGGAGCGTCACCGACGGTGTCGCCACCGGCGGCTACAACTTGACCATGCCACGTCAGAGCGAACTGTTCGAGGACTTCGCGCGGGAGGTCATCGACGTCCCCGTGACCACCGAGCTCGGCGAGTCCTTCCTGTCGTACTCACTCTCGGTGATCACCGCGCGGGCGATCCCCGACGTCCGGGACGGCCTCAAGCCGGTGCAGCGGCGGATCCTGTACGCCATGGCCGACAACGGCCTGCGCCCGGACCGCCCGCACCGGAAGTCCGCCGGCGTCGTCGGCGAGACGATGGGCAAGTACCACCCGCACGGCGACGGCGCGATCTACGACGCCCTGGTCCGCATGGGCCAGGACTTCGGTCGGAACGTCACGCTGGTCGACCCCCACGGGAACTTCGGCAGCCTCGACGACCCGCCCGCCGCCTACCGCTACACCGAGTGCCGCCTGAGCCAGGCGGCCATGGAGATGCTCGGCGAGATCGACGAGGAGACCGTCGACTTCCGCCCGACCTTCGACGGCGAACGTGTCGAACCCGTCGTGCTGCCCGCCGTGCTGCCCAACCTGCTCGTCAACGGCACCACCGGCATCGCCGTGGGGATGGCGACCAACATGGCACCACACAACCTGCGCGAGGTCGCCGAGGCGATCCGGCTCGTCATGACGAAGCGTCGGCCTCGGCCCACGGCGGCCCAGCTCATGGCGGTGCTCCCCGGACCCGACTTCCCCTCGGGCGGGGTCGTGGTCGACGAGAGCCTGACCGAGGCCTACGCCACGGGCCGCGGCAGCGTCCGGGTCCGCGCCACCGCCGAGGTCGTCGACCTCACGCGGGCCCGGCAGGGGATCGTCGTCACCGAGCTGCCGTACCTGGTCGGACCGGAGCGGGTCGTGGCCCGCATCCAGGAGCTGGTCCGGACCGGCAAGCTGACCGAGGTGACCGACGTCAAGAACACCTCGGACCGCCACACCGGCCTGCGACTGGAGATCGAGCTGCGGCCCGGCGCCAACGGCCGGGCGGTCCTCACCGAGCTCTACCGCCAGACACCGCTCGAGGAGACCTTCAGCATCAACAACGTCGTCCTGGTCGACGGGGTGCCCACGACGGTCAGCCTCTGGGAGCTCTGCGACCACTACGTCACGCACCGACTGGACGTGGTGACCCGCCGGACCCAGTTCCGCCTGGACAAGGCCTCGCGGCGGCTCCACCTGGTGGAGGGCCTGCTGGTCGCGCTCGACGCGATCGACCTGGTGGTCTCCATCATCCGGTCCTCACAGGACGCCGCCGAGGCCCGCGACCGCCTGATGGCCGAGCTGTCACTGTCCGAGGTCCAGGCGGTGCACATCCTGGACATGCAGCTCCGGCGGCTCACTGCGCTCGCCAAGTTGGAGCTGGAGGCTGAGGCCGACGAACTTCGCGGCCGGATCGCCGAGTACCAGCGGATCCTCAAGTCGGACAAGCGGCGGCGCACGATCGTGATGCAGGAACTCGACGATCTGGTCGCCACCTTCGGCACCGACCGACGCAGCCGGATCGTCCGACCGGACGACCTGGACGACCTCACGCTGGAGGAGGCCAGGGCCGAGGAGCGTGCGTCCCGCGACGACGAGCCCTGCGTGGTCGCGCGGACGACCACGGGCGTGCTCGGCGTGGAACCCGTCGACGGGCCCCGACCGGTGACGGCCGGGCGCCACGACGTGCTGGCCCAGCGGATCGCGACCACGACGCTCGCCACCGTGTGGGTGCTGACCGACCGCGGGCGCGTCCTGCCGGTCCAGGTCGACTCGATCGGAGAGGTGAGTGGCCGCAGCCGGGGAACCCCCATCACCGAGCTGGTGGCACTCGACAGGGGCGAGGAGGTCCGTGCGCTCGTCACCGCACCGTCGGGACCCGACGAACCACCTCCGCTGCTGCTGGTCACCGCGCAGGGGGTCCTGAAGCGACTGGCCGTCGCCGAGCTGACCGGCACCCCGTCCGGACGCCCCGCGCTCAAGCTGCGACCGGGCGACACCGTGATCGCCGCCGCACCGGCACCCGACGGCGCCGAGGTGGTGCTGGTCGCCTCGGACGCGCAGACCCTCCGCTGTCCCGCCGAGTCGGTCCCGGTCCAGGGTCGGGGCGCCGCCGGCGTGGCCGGCATGAAGCTGGCCGACGGCGCGACCGTCGTCGGTGCCGGGGTCCTCACCGGCGACGACGACGTGGTGCTGACCGTCACCGACGCCCAGACCGCCAAGGTCACCGACGTCGACGAGTTCCCGGTGCGCAACCGGGCGACCGCAGGGCTGCGGGCCACGAAGCTCCGCGGCCGGGAACGGCGCATCGAGTGGGCCTACGTCGGCCCCGAGTCCGGGCTCGCGCTCGTGGTCGGGGGCACGGACTCGCCGTCCCGGCCCGATGCCGCACCGGAACCGCTCACGCTGCCGCGGACCGGCCGCGACCTGGCGTCGAAGCGGACCAAGCGACGGCTGCTGGGCGTGGGGACCCCCCGCTGGTGAGCGCCGCCCCGGTTCCGGCTCAGTCGCCTCCGGCGATCGGGACCTCGGCGGGTTCGGGCAGTGCCGCGGCGGATGTGCGGCGGACGTAGACGGCCAGGGCCAGCAGCACGACCGCCATGCCGGCGACCTGCGCCGGCACCAGGGACTGACCGAAGACGAGCACGGCACCGAGTGAGCTCAACACGACGACGTCCAGGGTGATCGTCGACGTCGTCGACACGTCCAGGTGTGCCTGGGCCCAGCTCATCATCAGGTGCCCCGTGCCGGGGACGATCGTCAGCAGCAGGGCCCAGGTCAGGTCGCCGGCGTCGGGCCGGACCAGGCCCGGACCGGTCACGAGCGCGCCGACGAGTGCCACCACCGCGCCGACGGTCAGCGCCGCGGCCTGGTACTCGACCGTGCCCAACGACTCACGGGCGCGTTTGGTGCCGACGAAGTAGGCGCAGCCCACCAACGTCCCGGCGAGGGCCAGCACGTCACCGAGCACCGAGTGCGTGCCCGACGACGCGCCGGCCAGCACCGTGACCATGGTCCCCAGGATCGCGAGCGACATCAACGAGATCCGCGCCCCGTCCACACGCTCGCCCAGGCGACGCACGGCGTACGGCAGCAACAACACGGGCTGCAACGCCAGGATGATCGTCACCGAGGCGACCGAGGTGGTCTGCAACGCGGTGAAGAACAGGATCGAGCTGAGCCCGAACGCGAGCCCACCCGTCATGGCGGTCCGGAGCGTCCGCCACGCCATCCGACCACCACGGAGACGGAACGCCACCTGGTAGAGCACGGCGCCGAAGGTGATCCTCCAGAACGCGAGCTGCGGACCGGGCAGGTCCGATGCGGCCGCCATGAGGTTGCCGACGGACCACAGCACGGTCGCCCCGACGGCGACCACCACGGGAGCGAGCCGGTGCTCCAGCGAGGAGGCGGCCGACCAGCGGCTGGGCTCCTCCGAGGTCACCCGCCGACCGTAGCCGCCGGTCACCCGGACCGTCCGAGGCACCTGCTTGACTGACTCCGATGGCCGCCTACGACGAGAAGAGCATCCAGTTGCTCGAGGGCCTGGACGCCGTCCGCAAGCGTCCGGGCATGTACATCGGGGGGACGGGGCCCGAGGGCCTGCACCACCTGGTGTGGGAGCTCATCGACAACGCCGTGGACGAGGCCGCCGCCGGACACGCCACCCTCGTGGTCGTCACGCTGCACAAGGACGGCTCGGTGGAGGTGTCCGACAACGGTCGTGGCATCCCCATCGGCCGGAAGGACGGCGCCAGGACGGCCCTCGAGATCGTCTTCACCGAGCTCCACGCCGGCGGCAAGTTCGGTGGTGGCGCGTACTCGTCGTCCGGCGGACTGCACGGCGTGGGCGCCTCGGTCGTGAACGCGTTGTCGTCCAAGCTGGTCGCCGAGGTGGACCGTGACGGCGCGACCCACCGGCTGACGTTCGTCCACCGCGTGCCGGGTCGGATCGACGCCAAGGGGCGGTTCGTCGCCGGGTCCAAGCTCGAGAAGTCGGGGAAGGTGCCGGCGAAGCGCACCGGGACCCGCGTCCGTTTCTGGCCCGACCTGGAGATCTTCGACCCCGGGCTCACCATCGACGCCGAGGAGGTGCGGGCCCACTGCGCCCAGGTCTGCTACCTGGTCCCGGGGCTGGTCGTGCGACTCGTCGACCGTCGGGGCGGCCGTGCCACCGAGGAGGAGTTCGTCGCCTCGGGAGGACTGGCCGACCTGGTGGAGGCGCTCAGCTCCGGCCAGTCGGTCACCGACGTGGTCACGCTGCACGGGACCGGGACCTTCGAGGAGAAGGTGCCGGTGGAGGGCAGGATGACGCTCGTCGAACGCACGTGCACGGTCGACATCGCGCTCCGGTGGACCGGCGGCTACGACTCGACGGTCCGCAGCTTCGTGAACACCATCCCGACGACCGAGGGCGGCACCCACGTCGCCGGCTTCGACCGGGCGTTGACCAAGGTGACCAACGACGTGTTGTTGTCGGGCACCAAGAAGCTGGCGAAGCTCGCCCGGTCCGGCCAGGACCGCGCCGAGAAGGCCGACGTCCAGGAGGGCCTGGTCGCCGCGGTCAAGGTGACGTTCCCCGAGCCCCAGTTCAAGGGGCAGACCAAGCAGGAACTCGGCACACCGGCGGTGCAGTCGATCGCCTACGAGGTCGTCCGCGACGGGTTCACCAACTGGATCGAGGGCGGCGGACGGAAGACGCACGTCTCGGCGCTGCGGGACAAGGTCGCCCAGGCGGTGGTCAACCGTGTGAGCGCGAAGGCGTCACTGGACGCTCGTCGCAAGGCCTCGGCGCTGTCGTCGGCGGGGATGCCCGACAAGCTCGCCGACTGCCGTCGACACGGACCGGACTCCGAGTTGTTGATCGTGGAGGGCGACTCGGCCGCCGGACCGGCGAAGGCCGGGCGCAACGCCGAGTACATGGCGGTGCTGCCGCTGCGCGGCAAGGTCGTCAACGCCGGGAAGTCGACGCTGAAGCAGGTGGTCGAGAACGCCGAGGCCCAGGCGCTGTTCGCTGCGATCGGTGGCGGATCGGGCAAGGACTTCAAGCTCGCCGACGCCCGGTACGGCCGGATCATCATCCTGTGCGACGCCGACGTCGACGGCAGCCACATCCGCTGCCTGCTGCTGACGCTCATCCACACCTACATGCGACCGCTGCTCGAGGACGGACGGGTCTACGCGGCGCAGCCACCGCTCTACACGGTGAAGGTCGGTGACCGGGCGGTGCACGCGTTCTCCGAGGAGGAGAAGCTCCGCCTCACCGACGAGCTCACGACGGGCAACCGGCGGGCCGAGAACCTGCAGTGGGTACGTTTCAAGGGGCTCGGTGAGATGGACGTCGACGAGCTCGCCGTCACGTGCCTGGACCCGGAGACGAGGATCCTGCGGCGCATCACGATGGACGACGCCCAGGCCGCCGCCCAGGCGGCAGAGTTGTTCGACACCCTGATGGGATCCGACGTGGCCCGGCGGCGCGCCTACCTGCTGGAGCACTCCTCGCTCGTCGACGCCGCCAGTCTCGACGTCTGAGCGGACGTCCGATTCCCACCGACCCGGTGGTACCGTCGGCGCCCGGAAGGGCCGAACGACCGTCCGGGGGGAGTCGGAACCAGCGTGGCAGGCATCGGCACACACCAGCCCGTCACCATTGCGCCCCGGCTCCGGAACGTCCCCTCCTTCGACGGGGTGCGTGGCATCGGCGTGCTCATGGTCATCGCCATCCACGCGGCCCCGCTCAAGCTCGAGTCGTTCTCGTCGATCCTCGACGTCTTCCTGGCCCTCAGCGCGTTCCTGGTCACGACGCTGCTGCTCGAGGAGGGTGAGCGGAGCGGCACCGTCTCGGTGCGGAGGTTCCTGACCAAGCGGGCCTGGCGCCTGCTGCCCGCGCTCTACGTGACCCTGGCGGTGGTGACCGCCGTGGCTGCCGTGCTGTTCGCCGTGGCAGGCCGGGACGTCGACCTGCAGGGCTTCACGTTCACCGGCTTCGTGACCCGCGAGATCCTGCCGGCGGGCCTGTACGTCTACAACATCGTCAACCCGCTCGGGTACCCGACCCAGGGCGTCGCGCTCTACCAGATGTGGTCACTCTCGCTCGAGCAGCAGTTCTACGTGATCGTCGCCTTCCTGGCACTGCTCATGGTCACCCGGCGCTGGATCGTCCAGATGGCGGTGCTGATGGCCGTGCTCGCGGTCGGCATCCAGGTGGCCCGGGCCACCGGTCACTTCGGGCCGATCAACCTCTGGCTGCAGCGACCCGACGCCCTGATGCTCGGCGTGGTCGCCGCCGTCATCAACAGCAGGATCCCCGAGACCCCCACCGAGGCCCAACGACGCGCCTACACGATCGGCGCGTGGATCGGGACCCTCGCGATCGCCGTCCTGATGACGCTCAGCATCGCCCCACTCCGCAGGCTCGGCTACCCGTACGTCCCGTTCCTCCCCGAGGTCAGCGACACCCTGTCACCCGAGCAGGCCTTCGACGTCGCCATGGCCGAACTCTCCACCGGCAACTTCTGGGTCAAGTGGGCCTTCACGATCACGAACTGGGCGATGGTGCCGGTCCTGATCTGCATGGTCCGATCCCCCGCGTGGCTCCCCGGCCGCGCGCTCTCGGTCCGGCCGGTCCGCGCCGTCGGCCGGATGTCCTACAGCCTCTACCTGATCCACACGTTGCCGATCCTGTTGTTCGTCCTGCCGATCCCCGAGGGGAACATCCCGCTGCGGGTCCTGGTCGCGTGGATCACGGCGTTCGTGTTCGCCTGGCCGCTCTACCAGTTCGTCGAGAAGCGGTCGATGGCCCGCAAGGAGCGGGTGGCCACCCAGGCGGCGTCGCCGTGACGATCCCACTCCACCCGTTCGAGTCCCGGGCACCGCGGATGGGCTCGATCAAGCCCTTCGACGGGATCCGCGGCGTCGGTGTGTGGTGCGTCGTGCTCCAGCACGCGTACGCGGTGGCCGACTCCCTCTCGGGCTACATCGACCTGTTCTTCGTGCTGTCCGGGTTCCTCATCACGACGCTCATCTTCGAGGAGCGGCGGGCCACCGGCGCAGTGTCCATGCGGAACTTCTACGCCCGCCGGGGCATCCGACTCCTGCCCGGCCTGATCGTCACGCTGATCGTGTTCTTCCTGCCGATCCTGGCGATCCGCATCACCAACCCGAACCCGGACACCGAGTTCCTGTTCAACAACGTGGTGTGGGAGTCGATCACGACCTTCTTCTACGTGCACAACATCTTCTTCTCGCCCCTGCTCGGCAGCTTCCAGTACATGGGGCAGATGTGGTCACTGTCGCTCGAGGAGCAGTTCTACCTGGTGGGTGCGCTCGCCACGTACTGGTGCCTGAAGCGGAACTGGATCCGCCAGCTCGCCGTCGCCCTGGTCGCGTTCATCCTGGTCGTGTGGGTGGCACGCGCCATGGGCCTCGGCGGACCGGGCCAGTTCTGGTTCCAGCGGCCGGACGCCATCGCCATGGGGGTGCTCCTGGCGATCATCAACGCCGTCGCGCCGACCGAGCTGAGCGAGGCGGCCCGCCGCCGACTCCACACCGTGGCGTGGATCGCGACCGGCGGCATGATCTTCGCGCTCCTGTCGTCATCGAAGCTCGTCGAGCGGCTCACGGGCTTCTACGTGCCGCTCTACCCGACCGACGTCGACATCAAGGCGCCACCCGAGGGACTGTCGCCCCAGGAGCTCCAGGACTACGCGAACAACGCCATCCAGGTGGTGCTGGCCGAGCTCCCGAACGGGAACTACTGGGTGCGTTGGGGCTTCACCCTGTCGACGATCTGCGCGGCGGTGATCGTGTTCGCCTTCGTGCGCCTGCGCGACGACTTCGCGCTCGGTCGCTGGTTGAGCGGACGCCTGCTCTGCTACTTCGGGGTGCTCAGCTACGCGATCTACATCACCCACTACCAGCTGTTCCAGCTCATGGACCCGGGGTTCCAGGGGGGACCCAAGTGGATCCCGTTCAAGCTGCTCGCCGCCTACCTGGTCGGTGCTGCGCTCCACCGGTTCGTGGAGCGGCCGGCGCTCCGACGCTACCGTCACCGCTTCGTCCACTCGACCGCCTCGACCCGCTGAGCCCACCCGATCGTGCACGTCACCGACGCCGACCGCCCGAGCGGCCTGAGCACCTGGTTCGTGGCGGCGGCCGCCGCCCTCCCGGCGGTGCTCACCCTGCTGGCGGTCCGGGTCACCCGGCCTGCCGTCGGGACCGACGCCGTGGCCTACATCGCGGTCGCGGACTCGAT
Organism: uncultured Actinomycetes bacterium; assembly: GCA_903925745.1. GTDB lineage: Bacteria > Actinomycetota > Acidimicrobiia > Acidimicrobiales > Microtrichaceae > SXMI01. The sequence goes on from CAIYGQ010000146.1 coordinate 39,220, forward strand.
CCGGGCCGGTGACGGACTGGGCTTCATCATCGAACGCCCGCTCACGACCTGGCCACCGCTCTGGCCGGCCCTGCTGGCGCTCGGGACGACCCTGACCGGCTGGCGCGGGGACCAGGTGGCCGTGGTGCTGAACGCGGCCATGCTCTCTGCGACGGTTCTGATCGGCGTCGCCCTCGCGCGCCGGATCCTGGGCGACCTGCGGCTCCGGGCCGTCATGGTCGCCGGTCTCGCCGTGTCGCCGCTGCTCGTCGGCCTGGCCGCCTTCGTCCAGACCGAGGTGGCCTTCGTGCTCATCTCTCTGGCCACGGTCTGGCTGCTGCTGCTCGCCGCCGAACGTGAACAGCCCGCGCTACTGGTCGTCGCCGGCCTGGCCACGTGCGCCGGGTTCTACATCCGCTACCAGGCGCTGTACGTGGTCCCGTTCTTCGCGCTGTGGTTGGCCGTCCGGTCGTGGCAGCGGCACCGGAGCCCGGCCCGGGCCGTGGCCGACGTGTGCTGGTACGCCGTGCCGGCGGTGCTCCCGAGCGTGGCGTGGATGCTGCGCAACCTGTCGGTGTCCGACACGGCGATGGGCCCGCGCTTCCCGTCGTCGGTCGGACCGGTGCAGAACGTCGCCGCTGCGTTCCGGACGGTCGCCAAGTTCGTGACGTCCATCCCCGACGGTCCGAACCTGCCACTGGCCCTGCTCGGCGTCGTGATCGTGGTGGTCGTGGTCGCCACGGCGGTGCGCACCCAGGGGTTCCGGCCGTGGCCGGCCGCCGTCGGCCCCGTCGGGCTGCTCACGATCCTCGTGGTGGGCTTCACGGGCCTCATGGTCGCCAGTCGATCGGTGGTCGGATTCGACGACCTCGACATCCGGCTGCTGGCACCGTGCCTGGTCCCGATCGCGCTGTTGTTCCTGAGGTGGGTCGAGCTCGTGCTCGTGGACCGGGAGCGGTGGCGGCGGGTCGGCTGGACGGTGGCCGGCGTGTGGCTGGGCGCCCAGGTGCTCCTGACGGTCGCGCTGCTCGGGCCCCTCAACTCGATCATCTCGGACGTCGGCTACAACGCCGACCGGGCGGTCCTGGCGTCGCGGAGCCCGGCGATCGGTGCCCTGCCCCGCGACTGCGCCACCTACTCGAACAACTCCGCCGACCTCTACCGCTCCAAGGTGGAGACGCTGATCAGCCCGCGGCGGACCGAGTACAAGTCGGACCAGCCGACCGACGACCTGGTCGAGCTGTCGGCCCGGGTCGCCGCAGCCGCCGGGCCGGGGTCCACGGAGCAGGTGTGCCTGCTGTGGGTCGAGTACATCGACGATCCCGACTTCCACGATCGAGCGGACCTGGCCTCGGTGGTCGAGCTGCGCGAGGTGGCCTCGGCCGACGGGGTGACGGCCTACGTGCTCGAACCACTGCCGCAGGGCTGACGGGCCGGCCCGTGGACGCCGCGGTCGTCGTCGTCGGAGCCGGACTGGTGGGGCTCGCGACGGCCCGGGCGGTGCAGGAACGACTCGGGACGGGGGACGTCCTGGTGGTCGACAAGGAGGACGGTCCCGCCCGGCACCAGAGCGGGCGGAACTCGGGGGTGGCCCACTCGGGGCTGTACTACCCACCCGGCTCGGCGAAGGCCGAGCTGGCCGTCCACGGCCGGGCGCTGCTCGAACGCCACTGCGTCGAACGTTCGCTCCCGTACCGGACCTGCGGCAAGGTCGTCGTCGCGTCCGACCGGGACCAGCTCCCGGCGCTCGCCGAACTGGAGCGCAGGGGGGCGGCCAACGGTGTGCGGGTCGACCGACTCGACCCCGCGGGACTGCGCCGGATCGAGCCCCATGCGGCGGGCGTCGCCGCGCTGCACGTCCACGACACCGGGGTGGTCGACTTCGCCGCCGTCGCCCGGTCGCTGGTGGAGGAGCTCCGCGACGCCGGTGGCGAGGTCCGGGGTGGACTCGAGGTGGTCCGGGCCACCCCCCGGGGCGACCGGCTGGAGGTCGAGGGTGCGGATGGGACCCGGTGGCGGGCGGGCGTGCTGGTCAACTGCGCCGGGCTGCAGAGCGACCGGGTGGCCCGGAGCTGCGGCGCCGAGCCGGCGGTCCACATCGTGCCGTTCCGCGGCGACTACCTGGACGTGACGGGACCGTCGGCCGACCTGGTCCGTTCGCTCGTCTACCCGGTGCCCGACCCCCGGTGGCCGTTCCTCGGGGTCCACCTGACCAGGTCGGTCAACGACCACGTCCACGCCGGGCCGACCGCCGTCCTGGCGCTCGGCCGGGAGTCCTACGACCGCTCGGTGGACCGCACCGACGCACTGGCGATGCTGCGGGACCGGGCGCTGTGGCGACTCGCCCTCCGCTACTGGCGGACGGGGCTCGGGGAGCTGCGGCGCGCCCGCGACCGGGAACGGGTCGTCCGGGACCTCCGACGCCTGGTTCCCGAGCTGGATGGTGCCGACCTCCGGGCGGCTCCGTCCGGGATCCGGGCCCAGGCCATCACCACGGACGGGCGGCTGGTCGACGACTTCGCGTTCGCCACGTCGCCGCGCTGTGTGCACGTGCTCAACGCGCCGTCGCCGGCGGCGACCGCGTCGCTGGCGATCGGCCGGGTGGTGGCGTCACGGGTCGTCTCGCTGCTCGAGGTGTCCTGAGTTCGACAGCAAGGTGGGATGAATGGCGAGTCTCCAGTGCTCGGTGAGCGAAGGAGTGGCCTGGACGTGTCCCTGATCGCAGGCTCAGTGACAGTCGACCGCAACCGAGAGTGCATCGCAGACCGCACGCATGCGTTCGTCACTCAGCCGTCCGAGCCGGCTGACGAGGACGCCGACGGACACGCTCTCGACCGAGTCGAGGTTGACAGCGCACAGTCGCGGGACCGGGCGACGCCGAGTCCGAGCACCACCTCGCTCGGCAGTCCCCTGATGGTCGTCGTGCACGGGGCGATCAACGCCCGGCCCAGTCGGGGAATGGCGACATCTCGACTCAACACGACGGCAGGTCGGCTGCCGATCCCAGGCAGCTCACACCACCAGAGCTCCCCACGGCGGGGATGGTCGGTCACGACCCTGCAGCGGCTGAACGGAACGACGCGAGGTCGCCCCACTCATCGGCCTCGTCGACCGGGTGCTCGTCGTAGGCGGCGTAGGCGCTGTCGATCTCGGCCCGCCGATGGTGTGCCAGGAGCGCGTCGAGCGCCCGGTCGAACAGCACAGCATCGGACCGTGCGCCCGTCACCTCCCGGGCCCGAGTGAGGAGTTCGTCGTCGACCGTCGTGCTGACGCGTGTGCGAGCCATGCCACAACCGTGCCACGCGACCCTCGTCACAACGACGCGTCGTGGGCCTGCTGCCGCGAACCTCCCCGGAACACCAGGTCGGTGACGTCCGCGATCGAGGCCGCTGGTGAGATTCGCTCCACCTGCCTCACGTTGCAGCCGAACTCGACCCGTCCTGAGAACGACCGACGGGAGGACCCGAAGGTCCTCCCGTCGATGGCACCGTGTCCGACGGGGGGGTGTCGGACCGGGCGGACCCGCGCGCGGTGAGGGGGTACCGCTGCGGGCGAAGGTGATCAGGCGGCGGCGACCGTGGCCTTCGCTCGACCCGAACGGTCGAGCAGCTGGTCGGTCACGGGGGCGGCGGCCTTCGCGGCGGCCGTGGCGACGGACTTCGAGGTGCTCACGAACTTGGTCGCGAACTTGGCCTGGTTGTCGATCACCTCGACCGGCGTCGGCAGCTTCTCCGCGAACGGCAGGCTCGGGAACTCGCTGCGGCGCTCGGTGACGAAGCCGACGGCCTTGGAGACGGCCTTGGTGACGGGCTGCTTCAGGTTCGAGATGGCGTCGATGATCCGGTCCTGGACCTGGCTCACGGGCTGGAGGATGGTGCTCACGATGTCCTGCTTTCTGTCGGGGTCCCGACCATCTGTCGGGGTTCCGGTTCTCGGGGGGGTGTTCGCCGCTAACTGTAGCAAGCACCTGCTCACTCCGGTAGTCGGACCGCTTGCGACAGTTGTCACTCCTGCGATCGACCGGGACGACGACTGGACGCGTGGCTAAATCCTGACTAGTTTTGTCGGGAATTGATCACCGGGTGGACCCACCCGCAACGACAGGAGCAGAGCGTGAGCATCCGCCTGGGCGACGAGGCCCCCAACTTCACCGCCGAGACCACCGAGGGCACCATCGACTTCCACGAGTGGAAGGGCGACAGCTGGGCGATCCTCTTCTCGCACCCCAAGGACTTCACCCCGGTGTGCACCACCGAACTCGGCACCGTCGCCAAGCTCAAGGACGAGTTCGAGGCGCGCGACGTCAAGGTGATCGGCCTGTCGGTCGACCCGATCGACTCCCACCGCGAGTGGGCCGGGGACATCGAGGAGACCCAGGGCCAGGCGCTCAACTTCCCGCTGATCGCCGATGACGGCCGGGTCGTCTCGGACCTCTACGACCTGATCCACCCCAACGCCAACGACACCCTGACGGTCCGGTCGGTGTTCGTGATCGGGCCCGACAACAAGGTGAAGCTCACGCTCACCTACCCGGCCTCGACGGGCCGGAACTTCGACGAGCTGCTGAGGGTCGTCGACTCACTGCAGCTGACCGCCCGGCACCAGGTCGCCACCCCCGCCGACTGGAAGCAGGGCGAGGAGGTCATCATCGTCCCGGCCGTCTCCGACGAGGCGGCGGCCGAGCGCTACCCCGACGGGTGGCGGGCCGACAAGCCCTACCTCCGCTGGGTGCCTCAGCCGACGTCCTGACCCCGGGCGATCCCGGCGATCCGCCGGTAGACCTCCCGCCAGCGGGTGTCCGAGATCCCCAGGACGGCGAGCCGCCGTTCGCAGTCGTCCGCGATCGACGACGACGGCCGGTGGCTCGCCTCCAGGCGGACCGAGTGGGCGAGGACGACCAGCGCGTGCGCCAGAACGTCCTCGGTGGCGGCCGCCGTCGAGCGGGCCCGCTCCTGGGCGTCGTCGCCGTCGGGGCCCGGGGCGACCAGGGCGAGCACCAACTCGGCGGCCAGACGGTCCAGGTAGGTGACGCGGTCGGCATCGGCGAGCGCCGCGGTCGCCGCCACGACGGCGTCGTCCACCCGTCCGGCTGCGGCGCACACCAGCGCGATCGCCGAGACCGTGTAGCCCGAGCGACCGTCGACCGGCGGGGCACCGTCGCCGACCCCCAGCAACTCGAGCGCCTCGTCGATCCGACCCACCTGGGTCAGGGCCAACGCCGAGATCGTCTGCTGTTCATCCAGGCCGACCGGGGTCTGCGGCGGGTCCACCCCCGCCTCCAGGTCGGCCACGGCGGACTCGGGTTGGCCGAGCTGCACCTCGGTGGAGCGCGAGACGGACCGGGCGAACCCCGTCGACGTCGACGCGCTCTGGGTGCGGGCCTCGGCCAGAAGGTCCTGACCGTGTTCCACGTTGCCGGCCATCACCCCGGCCCGGCCGGCCACCGACAGCGCCTGTTCCAGGCCGACCGGGTCACCGGCGGCCCGCAGCGCGACCACCGCCAGGTCCGCCTCGTCGACCGCCTCACCGGTCCGGCCGACCCAGAGCCGGATCCCCGCCCGGACGACGCGCATCATGCCCTCGCCGTAGCGGTCACCCCGGCGCTCGCTCTCCCGCAGCACCCAGGCCGCCAACTCGTCCGCACCGGCGAAGTCCCCCTGGATGAACAACAGGTAGGCCCGCAGGCCCTCGACCCAGGCCAGGCCACCGGAGTCACCGACCTCGTCGAAGGCGGCCCGGGACTCGACGAGCGCCTGGGCGGCGACGTCGATCCGGCCGTCGGTGAAGGCGATCCACGCCAGGTTCTGCAGCGACCACGCCTCGCCCCGCCGGTCGCCGACGGCCCGGAAGGCCTCGAGGGCGTGGGCGATCGGGTCCTCGGCGCCGCGGTTGTCGCCGCGCAGCAACCGCGACATGCCGCGCTGCCGCAGGGCCTCGGCCCGGCCGCGAACGTCGCCCAGTGCGTCGACCAGGTCGAGCGCCGCGTCGATCTCCTCCTCGGCCAGCAGCACCTCGCCCGACCGCGATGCCGCGGCCGCCAGACTCAGGTAGGCCTCGGCCCGGGCGGCGTCGTCGACGAGCGCCTCGGCGTGGGCCATGGCGGCCGAGGCGTCCTCCCGCGCCCCCGCCACCTGCCACTGCTCGACCCGGGAGCGCGACCGGCACACGAGCGCCTCGAACCGGCGGCGGTGGTCACCCTCGTCCAGGATCTCGAGCACCTGGGTGGCCAGGCGCTCCGCCTGCGGGTACGAGCCGGCCTGCTCGGCTCGCCGGGCGGCGAGCAGCGCCCAGTGCACCGACCGGTCGAGCAGTGACGGGTCGACGGCCCCCTCGCTGCTCAGGCTCAACCGCACCGCCTCCACGTAGTGGCGGGCGATCGTCTCGACGTCGCGGTCGTCGGCGTCGACGTCGACCAGGTGCTCGTCGAAGTAGCGGGCGATCCCGACGTGACGCTGCATGCGGTCGCGTCGGGTGAGCCGCGAGTAGGCCACCTCCCGGACCAGGTCCGACCGGAACGACCACTCGTCGCCGTCCGAGACGAGCACGTCCTTCTCCACGAGCGAGGCGACGACCGCGCTCACGTCCTCCTCGCCCCGGATCGCCCGAGCCGTCAGGTGCAGCACCCCGACCGGGCCGGCCGATCCCCACACGGCGGCGTCCTCGAGCACGTGCTGCTCCTCGGCCGACAGGCCGTCGACCCGGGCCGCCACCAGCCCGCGGAGTGTGTCGGGCAACGACTCCGGCACCGCGGCCGGGGATCCGGTCGTCCCCGGCTCGACCACGCGGTCGGCGCCGACCAACGAGACGAGCTCCTCCAGGTAGAACGGGTTGCCGCCGGAGCGGTCCAGGAGCACCTGACGGTCGACCGGGGTCAGTTCCCGCCCGCCGAGCGAGTCGAGCAACGTGCCCGCCGCGTCCCGGTCCAGGGGACCCAGGTTCAACACGAGCGAGTTGAAGCGACCCCAGCCCGGCGACCAGTGCTCCTGCAGCGAACGTCTGGCCGTCGCCACGAGCACGAACGGCTGCCGGGCGAGCTGGGTCGACAGCTCGTCGATCAGGTCGAGCACCGCCTGATCGGCCCAGTGCAGGTCGGCGAGGCGGACCAGCAGCGGATGACGGCGCAGGATGCCCTCCACGTACCGGAGGAGCGCCCCGGTGGCCTCGGCCCGGGCCCTCGACCCCGGCAGGAGCCGGAGCGGGGTGTCGTAGCCCATCAGGTGCAACAGGCCCTCGACGGTCGCCCGCAGTTCCGCCGGCGTGGCGTCGTCCCCACAGGACCAGGCGACCGACCGCTCGGTGCGCGGCCTGGCGACCTCGAGTGGGTCGTCGTGACCGATCGCGCACCCGGCCCGCAACGCCTCGGCGACCGGCCACCACGGATTCGCCTCGCCGTAGGGCACGCACCGGCCCGCCACCTCGACCACGCCGTCGGTCGCCCGCACCACCTCGGCCAGCTCGTTGGCGAGTCGCGTCTTGCCGACCCCCGCTTCGCCCAGCAGCACCACGTGCAGGCCCCGGCCGGTCCGGATCGACAGGTGGACGGCGTTGGTCAACAACGTCATCTCGTCGTCGCGACCGATCAGCGGGGTGACCAACCGGCGCGGCCGGTGGCCCGGCGGCAACAGCGCCGACCTCGCGACCCAGACGTTGACCGGTCGCTCCCGACCACGGGCGACGAGCGCACCGCGGGACTCGAACTCGATGACCTCGCTCGTCGCCAGGTAGGTGCTCTCACCGACGAGCACCTCGTCGGGGCCGGCCATCGTCTGCAGCCGCGACGCCGTGTTCACCACGTCACCCATGGCGGTGTAGTCGCCGCCGGCCCGCAGGGCGCCCACGAGGACCTCGCCCGTGTTGACGCCGACCCGCATCTGGAGCGCGGCGCCGCTCGATGACGAGTACTCGGCCAGCGTCTCCTGCATCCGCAGCGCCGCCCGCACGGCCCGCTCCGCGTCGTCCTCGTGGGCGACCGGTGCGCCGAACAGGGCGACGATCGCGTCCCCCAGGATCTTGTCCACCTTGCCGCCGAACGCGGTCACGTCGCCGACCAGCCGTTCGAAGGCCGACTCGACGAGGCGCTTCACCTCCTCGGGGTCACGGGTCTCGGACAGCGCCGTGAAACCGACCAGGTCGGCGAACAACACGGTGACGACCCGGCGCTCCTCGGTGGGCTGCACCAGCGACTGGCCGCACGACCAGCAGAACCGGGCGCCGACGGCGCACTCCGTTCCACAACTCGGACAGTCCATCCCGCCGAAGCATACGGGACGCCCGCGGACCCCACTCCCGGTACTTGTGTCGCCGCGCGGCGCCGTCGACACTGGTCCCGTGACCGGCACCGCCGCACCGTCCGACCAGACCGTCGACCCGGCCGACCGTGAGGTCCCGGTCCCCGTCGTCGCCGCGCTGGCCGTCGCCAGCGCCGTGGCCGCGCTGTTGACCAACCTGGGCGGGATCGCCGTCGGTGACGACGGAGTCGGCTACACGGCGATCGCGGACTCCCTCCTGGCCGGCGACGGTCTCGGCTACTTCCTCGAGGATCCACTCACCGTGTGGCCACCACTGTGGCCCGCCCTCATGGCCCTGCTGTCGTGGATCACGCCGCTCGACCCCCAGGGGTCGGCCGTCGTCCTGAACGCCGCGGTGAGCGCCGTGGCGGTGGTGGTGGGCTGGCGGGTGCTGCGCCGCTTCGTGCGCGATGGCCGACTGGTCCTGCTCGGCACCGTCGTCGTGGCCCTGGGGTCGTCGACCATCGGCTTCGGTCACCTGCTGATGACCGACCGGGCGTTCGCCGTCGTGGTGTTGTGCTGGGTCCTGGCGCTGTCGAACCTCTGGGAGGCCGAACGGCCGGACGGTGGCCGCCGGGCGTGGCCGTGGCTGGTGGCCGCCATGGCCCTGGTGTGGCTGGGGTTCTCGCTGCGCTACGTGGCCGTCGTCCTGATCCCCACGGGCGCGCTCTGGTTGCTCCTCGACGTGCGCCACCGGTTCACCCGGCGCCTCGCCGACGCCGCAGCGTTCACCCTGGGCGCGGCCGTCGTCCCCGCGGCGTGGGTGGCCCGCAACCTGGCCGCCGACGGCACGGTGCTCGGACCGCGCTACCGCTCCGCCCGCGGGTTGCTGCAGAACGCATCGGACGTCGTGGCGACCCTCGGACGCTTCACCCTGCCGGGAGTGGCGAACGGCCGGGAACGGCTGTGGGCGGCCGTCGCGGTCGTCACGCTGGTGGCGGCCGTCGCGTTGGCGTGGCGGATCGTCCGGGCGACCGCCGACGAGCGCGGCACGTCCGCGGGTCGGGTCGTCGGGCGGACGCTCTCCGGGCCGACGGGACTGCTGGTCCTCACGCCGGTCCTCTACCTCGTCTACATCCTGTACATCCGCTCGACCACGGCGCTGAACCAGCTCGACCTGCGACTGCTGGAGCCCGCCTACCTGCCCCTGCTCGTCACCGCACTCGTGCTGGTCGCCAGGGCCCGCCGGATCCCGCCGCCGGACGCGAGCCCGTGGTGGCGGGTCGCGTCGGTCGCCGCCGTGGTCTGGGCGGTCGCCAACGTGGTGGCCGGCCTGGCAGCCGTGGTGCTCTTCGCCACCGGAGACCCCTTCTTCGAGGGCAACTACTCCAAGGACGGCTTCGACCGGGTCCGGGCATCGGCGGCACTCGACACGCTCCCTGCGGGTTGCGTCGACTCGTCGAACCTGCCGAACGCCCTGTACCCCGAACTCGAGGCGGACTGGAGTCCCCGGCGGACCGGCCAGGAGTCGGACGAGCCGGTCGACGACCTGGACGTCGTGGTCGAGGAGTTGGGACAGGGGGTGCGGCACTGCCTGGTGTGGGTGGACCAGCCGCCCCGCTACGGCAACCTGTGGACCCGCGAACAGCTCGCGGAACGGCTCGACCTGGTCGAGCTCGCCCGGGACGGCGACGTCACCGTCTACGAGCTCCGCCTGCCCGTCACCACCACCGGGTGACCATCGCGGCGCGACGGTCCACGCCTGAGCGTGGTCGGTCGATCACAATGTTGCTGTGCAGCCGCGATTCAGCGTGGTGGTCCCTGTCCGGGATCGGGCCGACGCCGTCGGACGCGTGGTCACCGGCGTCCTGACGCAGACCTTCGCGGACACCGAGGTGATCGTCGTCGACGACGGCTCGACCGACGAGACCGTGGCGGCCGTGCGGGCGGCCGGCGACGAGCGGGTGCGGGTGGTCCACCAGGAGCCGGCCGGGACCGCCGCCGCGCTCGCCTCAGGGCTCGATGCCGCTCGGGGGCGCTGGTCGGCGGTGGTCGACGTCGACACCGAGCTCAGCGCCGTGTGGCTGGCCCGTCTGGGGCGGCTCGTCGACTCGACGGGGGCGCGGTTCGCGACCTGCGGGGGCGAACAACGGCACCTGGACGGATCCACCACCCCGATCTCACCCCGGGCCGGATCGAGTGACCCTCTGGCGGGGGCCTGCCTGCGCAGCGGTGCGTTCGTGACCGAGACACCGCTGCTGCGCCACGCCGCCGACCGGCTCCGGACCGACGAGCTGAACGCTCAGGCCAATCCGACCGCCGTGATCGGGGGCGAGGCGCTGCGGCGGGTCCTGGACGAGGACGCGGTCGTCGCCCGCACACCCGAACGCCTGGTCCGATGGTCCGAGCCCACGGCCATGCCGCCGGTCGACGGTGACGAGCTCCGGCTGGAGTGGGCCTTCCAGGCGCTCGACGTGCTGGCCCGGAGCCCGATCCCGGACGCGGCGCTGCTGGCCCGCTACGCGACCATCGGTGGCGTGGCGGCCGCCCGGCTGCGGCGCCGGGCCGACTCACGAATGTTGTTCCGCATCGCGTGCATGTCCCAGCCCGAGGTGCGTGAGCACTGGGGTCGGCTGATCGTGAGCTACGTGGCGCCGGTCAGCGACCGGGTCTGGAACCCGGAGACCCGACCGGCCGGTTCCGATCCGGAACCCGGGCCCGATCCGGAACCCGGTCCCGGGTGCGAGCCGGTGGTCGAGCCGACCGACGGGAACGTGCCACCGCCCCATCACTGACCGGGTCCGGGCCGATGGCCGTCACGACCGGGGCAGTCGCTAGCCTCGCAGCATGTCCACCTCCACCGACCCCACTGCGACGACCGGAGCCGCCGGCGCCCTCGAGGCCGTCAAGGTCTACGGCGAGGGCGACACCGAGGTCCGGGCCCTCGACGGGGTCAGCGTCAGCTTCGACCGGGGCCGCTTCACGGCGATCATGGGTCCGTCGGGATCCGGGAAGTCGACGCTCATGCACTGCCTGGCGGGCCTCGACCGACTGAGCTCGGGCCGCGTGTTCATCGGGGACACGTTCCTGGACGAGCTCAACGACGCCAGGCTGACCGAGCTACGACGCGACAAGGTCGGCTTCGTCTTCCAGGCCTTCAACCTGATCCCCACGCTCAGCGCGGCCGAGAACATCACGCTCCCCATGGACCTGGCGGGCCGGAAGCCCGACCAGGGGTGGATGGACCAGATCATCGGCATCGTCGGACTGGCCGACCGGCTGAGCCACCGGCCCTCCGAGCTCTCCGGCGGCCAGCAACAGCGCGTCGCCGTGGCCCGCGCGCTGGCCAGTCGGCCCGAGATCGTCTTCGCCGACGAACCGACGGGCAACCTGGACTCCCGCTCGGGCCAGGAGGTCCTGGGCTTCATGCGGTACGCCGTGTCGGACCTGGGCCAGACCATCGTGATGGTCACCCACGACCCGAACGCAGCCGCGTACGCCGACCGGGTCGTGTTCCTGGCCGACGGCCGGATCGTGGACCAGATGGACCAGCCGAACGCCGAGCGGATCATCGACTCCATGAAGCGCCTGGGCAGCTGAGCCGCGTGTTCCGGATCGCCCTCAAGGACCTGTTCGCACGAAAGCGCCGGCTGGTCACGACCGGCATCGCGGTCGTCCTCGGGATCGCGTTCCTGACCGGGACGCAGCTCCTGTCGGTCACGCTCAGCGACTCCATCAAGTCGCTCGTCGGCGACGTCTACTCGGGCTTCGACTCGGTGGTCCGCTCCCCCCGGACCCAGGAGACGCCGTTCGGACAGCCGATCAGGACGCTGGTTCCCGACTCACTGGTCGACGAGGTCGCCGGCGTCGACGGCGTGCGGGCCGCCGCCGGGGTGGTCGAGTCGCCGGGACCCCAGGTCGTGGGCGACGACGGCAAGGTGCTCGGTGGTGGCTTCGGTCCACCGACGCTCGTCTACAACTGGATCGACGACGACGCGCTCCGGATCGGCGTCCTTCGCGACGGACGGGCGCCGGGCGCCGACACCGAGGTGGTGATCGACTTCCGGACCGCCGAGACCCTCGGGAAGCAGCTCGGCGACCAGGTCGACATCGCCACCACCCAGGACGGAGTCCGCGCGTACACCCTCGTGGGCATCAGCGGACTGGGGGACGACGGCTCGCAGTCCACCGGCGCCCGGCCGCTGCTGTTCACCACCGCCGAGGCGCAGCGGCTCGTCAACCAACCGGACCAGTTCAACTACGTGGTGGCGGGCGCCACCGATGGCGAGACGCAGGACCAACTGGCCGGCCGACTGAGCCAGGCGCTCCCCGAGTGGCAGGTGCTGACCGGTGCGGCGTTCACCGCCGAGAGCCAGGAGCAGATCTCACAGTTCGTCGGAATCCTCGAGATCTTCGTCTCCGTGTTCGGCTGGGTCGCGCTGTTCGTGGCGATCTTCATCATCTACAACACGTTCTCGATCATCATCACGCAACGGACCCGGGAGACCGCCCTGCTCCGGGCGGTCGGCGCGACCCGACGACAGGTGGTGGTGGCCACGCTGGTCGAGGCGGTCGTGGTCGGACTGATCGCCGCCGTCCTGGGCCTCCTGGCCGGACTCGCACTCGCCGCCCTGTTGCTGGTCCTGCTCAGCGGGTTCTTCACGATCGCCTCGACGACACCCGGACTCACCCCGGGCGTCGTCCTGCTCGCCGTCGGGATCGGCGTCGGGGTGACGGTGCTCTCGGCGGTGATCCCCGCCATCCGCTCCTCCAAGATCCCTCCGGTGGCGGCCATCGGCGAGGTGTCGCTCGACCGCTCCGGGATCTCCACGTCCCGGAAGGTGTGGGGTGCGCTGCTCATCATCGGTGGGATCGCGCTGATCGGAACGGGACTCGCCCAGGTCGGACCCAACCCACTGTTCCAGGTGGGTGGTGGCGCCGTCGCCATCCTGATCTCGGTCGCTGTGATCCTGGGGCCGCTGCTCGCCGCCCCGGTCAGTCGGGTGCTCTCGGCGCCGTTCGCCGCCGGTGGTCGGGTCGCCGGGCGACTCGCCGGGGAGAACGCGGCGCGCAGCCCCAAGCGCACGGCGGCGACGGCGGCCGCGCTGACGATCGGGGTCACCCTCGTCACCCTGATCGCCGTGGTGGCCTCGTCGATCAAGGCCTCGGCGGACGACGCCATCAACCAGTCGGTCCGGGCCGACTTCGTGGTGGCGACCGCCTCGCTCACGTCGTTCGGCGCGATCCCACCGGGTTCCGCCGAGGCGATCCGGGACACCCCCGGGGTCGCAGAGGTGAGTCCGGTCCGCTTCACGCTGCTCCGGCTGCTCGACCCGGTCGGGGTGGCCGAGGCGTCCAGCACGCCGACGACCACGGTGCCCGCGGGCCAGCTCGGCGCCCCGCCCGATGCACCGGTGGGTCAGGACGACTTCGCGCTCGGGATCGACCCCGCCACCTGGTTCGACGTCGTCGACGCCGGCGAGCTCCAGGGGTCCCCCGCCGACCTGGTGGCCGGAACGATGGCGGTCGACAGGAAGTACGCCTCGGACCGGGGCTGGCGGCTCGGCGACCGGATCCCCGTGTACTTCGTGGCCACCGGGGTGCAGCAGATCGAGGTGGCGGTCATCTACGACCAACCGCTCGGTCAGGCGGGCATCTGGTTGCCGCTGTCGACCTTCGAGCCGAACACCCTCCCGCTGTTCAACGTGGACAACCAGATCTTCGTCACCACCGAGCCGGGCGCCGACACCGCCCAGGTGCAGCGTGACCTGGACGCCCGCTTCGCCGACCTGCCGACCGTGCAGGTCCAGGACCTGCAGGAGTACGTCGAGTCGCAGACCGGGCCGATCAACGTGTTCCTGGGCATCGTCTACGGACTGCTGGGCCTGGCGATCGTCATCGCGCTGATCGGCATCGCCAACACCCTGTCGCTGTCGGTGCTCGAGCGGACCCGGGAGCTGGGCCTGCTCCGCGCCGTCGGCATGACCCAGCGCCAGTTGAAGCGCACGATCCGCATCGAGGCCGGCATCATCGCGATCTTCGGGACGCTCATGGGGCTGGTCATCGGCATCCTGTTCGCCATCGCCCTCACGGTCGCGATCGCCGCCGACAACCCCGGCGTGCTGCAGTTCCGCCTGCCGGTGGTCCAGCTCCTCGTGATCGTCGTCGTGGCGGCCGGTGCGGGCGTGGTGGCCGCCCTGCTGCCGGCCCGACGGGCGGCACGCATGGACGTGCTCGAGGCGGTCTCGTCCACGTGAGCCTGGACCCTGCGGCCCCGGGCGATGGGGTCCTCGAGTTCCTGCGGGAGCGGCACCTGGCGACGCTCACGACGCTGCGCGCCGACGGCTCGCCCCACGTGGTGCCCGTCGGCTTCGGCTACGACCCCGACGAACGGCTGGTGCGCATCATCACCATCGACGGCTCACAGAAGGTGGCCAACGCGACACGAGGCGGTCGGGCGGCGGTGTCCCAGGTGGACGGCGGCCGCTGGCTGACGCTGGAGGGCGAGATCACCACCACCGACGATCCGGCACGGGTGGCGGCCGCCGAGGCGGCCTACGGGGAGCGCTACGGCACCCCGGGTGAGCGGGCCGATCGGGTCGCACTGGAGATCCGGGTCGACCGGATCCTCGGCCGGGCCTGAACCGGCTCAGCCGTCGAGCCGGGCGACCGCGGCCCTGGCCCGGCGGGTGCCGACCAGCTGCCCTCCGACGGAACCGAGGACGGCCACCAGCAGGCCGATGGTGCCGATCGGCGGGTCGATCCCACCGGCCAGGATCACCAGTCCCCCCAGGATCGAGATCGCCCCGCCGACCCCGACGGCGCCGGCGAGCTCCTGGTGGGCCTCGGTCCAGGCCTCAGGAGAGGTCCGGGCCCACGCGGCGCGGATGCCCCAGATGCTGCCGTACTTCAGCTGGCGCTGCGATCCCCTCCAGGCCAGCCAGAGCCAGGACGCACCGATGCCGATCCACAGGGAGCCGATGACGACGGTCACGACTCAGACCTCGACCACACGGATGTCGGCGGCGGTCCAGTAGGCGCGCATGTCGGTGATCAGTCCGTCCTCTCCGAAGGTGAACACATCGATGATGTCGACCTCGTAGACCGACCCGGCGATGTGGGACCGGGCCCGAAGCGGCACGGCGGCCCACTGTCCGACCGCCCGCACCGGGCCCGTGGCCCGCAACTCCATCGAGTCGAGCGAGGCGTGCGTCGTGGCGAAGAACGCGCGCACGGCGTCACGCCCGTGGTGCTCGGGGGCGTCGACCGGGTCGGCGAGCACGGCGTCGGGGGCGAACAACGCGGCGATGGCCTCGACGTCACCCGCCGTGTGCGCCTCGGTGTAGCGCCGGACGGTCTCGGTCATCTCATCGGGTGTCGGCATCGCCGCATGGTAGACGGCACCCGGTTGGGGAAGGAGCGGGGTGGTCAGGCCGACGCCGCAGCGGTGATCTCCTCGACGGAGGCACCGCCGGGCCAGCGCTCCACGACCTGGCCGTCGCGGATCATGAGCAGGTACGGCTGCGCCGGCACCCCGAAGGCGTTCCACGCGTCGGTGTCCTCGGCCCACAGGAGCGGGAAGCTGCGTACTGCCGTGTCGGTCCGGAACTCCCGGGCCGCCCCCAGGTCGTCGAGCGCGCCGACGCCGACGACACGGAGTCCGTTCGGCGGCTGCTGGGCGAGGTCCTCCAGCACCGGCGCCTCCGACCGGCACGTCGAGCAGAACGGGGCCCAGAAGAACGCCAGCACCGGCGTGCCCGGGGGTGCGCTCAACGCGTCGGCCAGGGCGACCTCGCCACCGGCGGTCAGGTCCTCCATCCGGATGTCGGTCAGGTCCACACCGTCCACCGGTCCCGACGTGGCGGGCACGGTGGACGGGACGCCCGCATCGATCCCGGCGGCGTCCGACGGTTCCGTCGGGGCCGGGGTCGACCCGGCAGCGCCCGAGGCGGAACCGGGATCCCCAGCGCCGCCGCACGCCGCGGCCAGCAGGCCGATCGAGGCGATGCCCACCGCCGCCAGTCGACGGGCGCTCGTGAACCGGACGGTGGGTGGGGCCTGGACTCGCACGTGGAGAGTCAACCACGCACCGGGTCGGGCTGGCAGCGCGGGCACCAGTAGGCCACCCGGGCCAGGGTCCCACCGACCCGGGAGCGGACCGGGGTTCCGCAGCGTCGACACGGCTCTCCCCGACGCCCGTACACGGCGAGTCCCCCGGGCACCGTGGTCCGCCGGCCGGGGCCCAGGTTGGCGCGGAGCTGTCGGCCCGCCCGCTCGACGAGACGCCGGCGGGTCCCGGCGTCCACCTGCTCCAGTGGGGTCCACGGGTGGACGTGTTCGGCCCAGCAGACCTCGGATCGGTAGACGTTGCCGACACCGCACGCCACCCGCTGGTCCAGGAGCACGTCACCGATCGGCGTGTCACCCCGGATCCCCGACATCCGCTCGACGCAGGACTCGACCACCTCGGGCGCCGCCGAGTCGTCCAGGCAGAGGTCCGGGCCGAGGTGCGACAGCGGACCGACCGATCCGGACAGACGGTCCGTGGCAACGAGTTCGACGATCGGCGCCGAGAAGCAGAGCGCATCCCAGTCCGCCACGCCGACCCGGGCCCGCAGCAGGTGGCGCGGCCTGCGCCAACGCTCGCCCGGCCGGGCCAGGTGCCACGACCCGGTCATCCGCAGGTGGGTGCGGAGACTCAGGCCCCCGTCGAAGTCGACCAGCAGGTGCTTGCCGACGGCCCGGACGGCCGTGACGGTCTCACCGGGGACGGGCACCGGTACCGCTGATCGCGGCACCTCGACCGCGACGACCGGTCGGCCCACGAGCGCCGGGCGGAGCCGGTCGGCGGTCCGGTGGAGGGTGTCGCCTTCGGGCACGCCGGTCCGCGCCGCCTACTTCTGGAGCGCCCCGGCGTCGACCGGGATCGTCGACCCGGTCACGTACCGGGCCTCGTCGGAGGCCAGGAACATCACGACGCTCGTGACGTCGTCGGGCTCGATCCAGGGGACATCCATCGGCTGCATCTCACGCAGGAACTCCGCGGCCTCGTCGACGCCGGGATCGGGCAGGTCCATGCGGACGAGCTTGGGGAACACGTCGTTGAGGATCATGGGTGTGCCCACCGAGGTCGGGTGCACGCTGTTGACCCGGATCTGGTTCGGCGCCAGTTCGAGCGCCAGCGACCGCATGAGCCCGACGACTCCGTGCTTCGCCGCGTTGTACGCAGGCGCCCCGTAGAACCCCTTGAGACCGGCCGTCGACGAGGTGATGACCACCGCGCCGCCCTCATTGCGCTCGACCATCGTCCGGATGCCCGCCTTGACCGTGTGGAACACCCCCGTCAGGTTGACGTCGATCGTCTCGTTCCAGCTGTCGGTGGACACGAACTGCACCGGCATCGGGGCGTAGGTGCCCGCGTTGGCGAGCACGACGTCGATCCGACCGAACCGCTCCAGGCCGGCCCGGGCGACGCGCTTGACGGCGTCCCAGTCGCGGGCGTCGGCCACCTCGGCGTGCATCGCCCCCCCGGCCTGCTCGACGAGGCGCACCGTCTCGGCCAGGTCGTCCTCGGTCGCCAGCGGGTACGGGGCGTGCTCCAGGTCGTGGCACAGGTCGAAGCCGACGATGTGCGCACCCTCCTCCGCGAAGCGGACCGCGTGGTTGCGGCCCTGTCCCCGGGCGACGCCGGAGATGAACACCACCCGGTCCTCGAAACGACGGTTGCGGTCGGTCATCCCTCCGACGGTATCCGCTGGCCGGGTCGGCGGCCGAGGCGACGGTTCACGATCCGAGCGACGGCGTCACGATCCGAACGACAGGCCGGCGTAGCCGTCGACGAAGCCGGCCCCGCGGAGGGCCTCCGCCCACGGGGACCCGGTCGCCGGGAGTCCGTCGACCGTCTCGAGTCGCAGCCGACCGAGCCGGCCGGATCGCACGAGCCCGGTGAGCGCGTCCGCCCACACCGCCGGAGCGACCGTCGGATCGGCGGGATCGTCGAGGACGAGCAACCGTCGACCACCGCGCTCGACGAAGACCCGGAGCGCACCGTCGACGAGGACCACCCAGGCCCCCACCGAACGGGACGGCCCCCGGCGGTCCCCCGGAGGCTGCCCCTCGATGCGGGGCCACGGGAGCGCCGCCCCGTAGGGCTGGGCCGGATCGACCGCGGACAGGGCGAGCACCTCGGGTCGACGCCGGTCGGGTGCCGGCATCCCCCGGAGCAGGTCGACGGCGCCGGGGAGCGCGAACTGGGCGGCCCCGAGCCCCTCCACGAAGTAGCCGCGCCGTACCTGCCCCCGCTCCTCCAGCGTCCGCAGGACCGGGTAGACACCGGCGAACCCGCCCGTCACCCCCTCGGCGAGCGGCATCTCCCGGGTGACGATCCCGTAGCGCTCCAGCAACTGCGTCGCCCGCACGAGCGCCCGCTCGGTCGCGTTCGGTACGGGCTCGAGGAGCGGCGCCGTGAGCGACCAGCGGCCGGCGCCGGCGGGCGGGCCCTCCCGGCGGATGCTCCGGAGCGACGGACCGATCCGACCCGACGGAGCGGGGCGACGCCGCCGCGGCGTGCCCGCGACGCGGGCCCGCAGCGCCACGAGTGAGTCGTTGGTGACCTCTCCGTTCCACACCAGGTCCCAGAGCGCCTCGAGCACCTCGTCCTGGGTGGCCGAGCCGACCGCGGACGTGGCTGCGGCCAACAGATCGGGGAAGAACGACGCCCCCCGGAGCGACAGCTCGTCGCGGATCGCCGCGTGCAGCCCGCGGTCGGGACCGCCGATGGGGTCGGCCGGCGCGTCGACGAGCGATGCGGCCTGGTCGCGCCACACCAGCCGGACCCGACCGTCACTCGCCCCCAGCGCCCCGGCACCGATCCAGACGAGCGACCCGCTGGCACACCACTCGTCGAGCGTCGCGCCGACGGGCCCACCGGAACGGACCGCGAGGACCTCCGACTCGAGCAGCGAGGCCGGGATCGCCGCACCCTGGAGCGCGCCCACGGCGTCCGCGAGCGCCGCCGTGCCGCGTCCGCCGACGCCCTGCCACCGGGGCAGGAAGGCGCCGAGCGCGGTCCCCTCGAGGGGGGCGGCCTGGTCGCGCAGGGCGGCCAGCGACCGACGCCGGATCCTCCGGAGCACGTCGACGTCACACCACTCCGGCACCGCCAACCCCGGGGTGAAGTCACCGTCCACCACCCGACGCCGGTCCCGCAGGTCCCGGAGCACCAGGTCGACGACCTCGTTGCGTACGCCCAGCCGGTCGGCCACCTGGGCCGTGGTGAAGGGGCCGTGGGTCCGTGCGTGGCGTTCGACCAGGTCGGCCAGCGCGGTCGGTACGTCGGCCACGTCGACGGCAGGGAGGCCGGCCGGGACGACCACACCCAGCGCGTCGCGCAGCCGACCGGCATCCGAGGCCGCCGCCACCTGCGCGACCCCACCGATGGTGACGACGATCGCCCGGCGCTGGTCGACCAGGTCGGCGACCCACCCGTCGACGGTGGCCTGGTCGACGGTCGTGCGGGCCGTCAGGTCGTCCAGCGGGACCGGTCCCACGGTGCGCACCAGGTCGGCGAGGTCCTCCTCGTCCCGGACGCGACGGTCCTCGGCCAACCACTGCAGCTCGGCGTCGACCTGCGCCACGACCTCGGCGTCGAGCAGATCCCGCAGCTCCTCGGTGCCGAGCAGGTCCCGGAGCAGCTCGCGGTCCAGGGTGAGCGCCGCCGCTCGCCGCTCGGCCAGCGGGGCGTCCCCGGAGTACATGAACAACGACACCCACCCGAACAGCAGCGACCGGGCGAAGGGCGACGGCACGGCGGTCTCGACCGGTACGACCCGGATGGTCCGGGAGCGGACCTCACCCAGCACCCGCCGCAGCGCGGCCAGGTCGTAGGTGTCGGCGCAGCACTCCCTCGTCGCCTCCAACAGGATCGGGAACGACGGGTAGCGGGATGCGACAGCGAGCAGGTCGCCGGCACGTTGGCGCTGCTGCCACAGGGGTGTGCGCCGGTCGGGTCGACGACGCGGGAGCAGGAGCGCCCGGGCGGCGCACTCCCGGAACCTCGCCGCGAACACACCGGTCGTGGGCAGGACGGCCAGCAGCTCCGCCTCGACCTCGTCGGGATCGGGGCACAACAGGTCGACGGGCACCTCGGATGCGGCCTCGGGGAGCCGCACCACGATGCCGTCGTCCCCACACAGGACCTCGACGGCGAGCGCGTCGCCACCGAGGTCGTCGAAGTGGGCGGCGAGCCGGGACTGCAGCACGGTGGCCCACGGGGCGTGGACGCGGGCACCGAACGGCGAGTGCAGGCAGATCCGCCAGTCGCCGAGCTCGTCGCGGAAGCGTTCGACCACGACCGTCCGGTCGTCGGGCACGACCCCGGTGGAGTCGGCCTGCTCCTGCAGGTAGGCGACGACGTTGGTGGCGGCCCGCTCGTCGAGGGCGCCGCCGGCGACCAACGACGCCACCGCCTCGTCGGTGTCGAGCGACCGGACGCGCCGGATGAACCCGCCCACCGCCCGCCCGAGTTCGGCGGCGCGGCCCGGACCGTCACCGTGCCAGAACGGCATCCGCCCCGGCCGACCGGGGGCGGGGACGACGACGACCCGCTCGTGGGTGATGTCCTCGATCCGCCACGAGGACGCACCCAGCAGGAACACCTCGCCGACGCGCGACTCGTGCACCATCTCCTCGTCCAGCTCGCCGACGCGGGTGCCGTCGGGCAGGAACACCCCGTACAGCCCGCGGTCCGGGATCGTGCCACCGGAGGTGACCGCGAGCCGCTGCGAACCCGGCCGGCCACGCACCACCCCGCTCGTGCGGTCCCACACGATGCGGGGACGGAGCTCGGCGAACTCCTCCGACGGGTACCGACCCGAGAGCAGGTCCAGGGTCGCGGTGAACGCGGCCCGCGACAGCGTCGAGGTGTTCGCCGCGCCGAGCACCAGTCGGTGGAGGTCCTCGACGTCCCAGTCGTCGAGCGCACAGGCCGCCACGACCTGCTGGGCGACCACGTCCAGCGGACGTTCAGGGATCCGCGTCGACTCGATCTCCCCGGCGAGCATGCGCTCGGCGACCACGGCGCACTCGAGCAGGTCGGCGCGGTGCGTCGGGAAGATCGTGCCCCGGCTCGGAACCCCCACCTGGTGGCCGGCCCGGCCGACCCGCTGGAGCCCCGAGGCGACCGATCCGGGCGACGAGACCTGGACGACGGCGTCCACCGCGCCCATGTCGATCCCCAGCTCCAGCGAGCTGGTCGCGACCAGTCCCCGGAGCTCGCCCCGCTTCAACTCGTCCTCGACGATGCCGCGGCGCTCCTTGGACAGGGAACCGTGGTGGGCCCGGACCAGCTCCGTTCCCTCCGGTGGGGCTCCGTCCGGTTCCACGACCCCCCGTCGCTCGGCGTCGAGCTCGTTCAACCGGCTCGCGAGTCGTTCGGCGAGCCGACGGGCGTTGACGAAGACGATCGTCGAACGGTGCGCGTGCACCTCGTCGAGCAGGAGCGGGTGCACCGAGGGCCAGATCGACCGCCGGACCGGACCGGCGGCGGCCGGACCCGACGTCGGCTCGTCGACGACCTGGCCCAGGGTCGAGAGGTCCTCCACCGCCGCAACGACCCGCAGCTCGAGCGGCTTCGAGACCCCGGCGTCGACGATGCGCACGGGGCGGGGCGGTGGGGGGTCGTCGGCAGCGTCCGATCCTGCGGTCGACCACCGGGCCACGTCGTTGCCGGCCAGGAAGTGGGCCACGACCTCCAGTGGCCGCTGCGTCGCCGAGAGCCCCACGCGTTGGAGGGCCGACCGGCGCACCTCGTCGAGCCCGGCGCCGGCGTCGACGACCAGGCGCTCCAGGCGCTCCAGGCTGATCGCGAGGTGGGCGCCGCGCTTGGTGGGCGCCAGGGCGTGGATCTCGTCCACCACCACCAGCTCGACACCCGCCAGCGTCGAGCGGACCTGCGAGGTGAGCATCAGGTACAGCGACTCGGGGGTCGTGATCAGGATCTCGGGCGGGTGACGCTGAAGCTCCCGACGCTCGGCGGCGGTCGAGTCGCCGGTGCGCACCCCGACCGTCGGCAACCGGAACGATCCCCCGATCCGCTCGGCCTCGAGTGCGATACCCCGCAGCGGGGCCCGCAGGTTCCGTTCGACGTCGGTCGCGAGCGCGCGCAGCGGCGACACGTAGAGGACCGAGGTCCCCGGCGCCGGCTCCGGACGCGATCCCAGCCGGTCGATCGCCCCGAGGAACGCGGCGAGCGTCTTGCCGGATCCGGTCGGCGCGCACAACAGCGTGTGCTCGCCGCGGGCGATGGGCCCCCAGGCGGCGGCCTGGGCGTCGGTCGCAGCGCCGAGGGACCGCTCGAACCAGCCCCGGGTCGCCGGGGTGAACCCGGCGAGCGGCTCGGCGGTGGTCACGGGCGGGAGCGTAGGCTGTCTCCATGGCCGCCAACCCATCGCGCAACCCTGCTCGCCGGGGCGAGTTCCACCCTGCGGCCGAGGAGTACTGCGAGGCGATCTGGGAGCTCAACGAGGACGACATCGACGTGATCCAGGCCCGGATCGCCGAGCGGCTCGAGGTGTCCCGGCCGGCCGTGTCGGAGATGATCCGCCGGCTCGAGTCCGACGGCCTGCTCCAGGTCGGCGACCGGATCTCGCTCACCGCGACCGGACGCTCGCTCGCCGAGCAGGTCGTCCGCCGCCACCGCCTGGCGGAACGCTTCCTGACCGATGTGCTCGGCCTGTCCTGGTCCGAGGCCCACGCCGAGGCCGGGAAGTGGGAGCACGTGATCTCCTCCCCGGTCGAGGAGGCGCTGACCCGGGTGCTCGGTGACCCCACGACGTGTCCGCACGGGAACCCGATCCCCGGCGCGAGCTACACGGCCCCCGAGACCTGCTCGCTCGCGTCGTTGACGATCGGCGCGAGCTTCACGGTCAACCGGATCCCCGAGGAACTCGAGTTCACCCCCGGGCTGCTCGACTTCCTGGAGGACAACGCGATGCTGCCCGGTCGCAGCGGGGTGCTGACCGCCCTGTCACCCGACGGGACGGCCACCGTGGAGATCGAGGGACGCCACGTCGGGATCGGGGCGTTCGCCTCGGAACGGATCCTGGTCACCGCCTGAGTCGTCCTGGTCCGCCGGACCGCCCAGCACGGCCGGGAGCGGTCGGGCGTGCAGCACCGACAGGCGCTTCGTCGATCGGGTCAGCGCGACGTACAACGACTGGGCACCGCGGGCCTCCTCCTCCAGCACCGCCGCCGGTTCGACCACCACCACCGCGTCGAGTTCCAGGCCCTTGACCAACGAGATCGGCACGAGCGTCACCTGCCGGTCCAACCCCTGGCGGGTGGCCCGGCCGAAGTCGACCCCGCCCGCGCCGAGGGCGGCCGCGGCCCGGTCGACGAGCGACCGGGGCGCCACGACGGCCAGGTTGCCCGAACCGACCGACGCCAGCTCGCTGCGCACCAACGCCACGAGCGAGTCCTCGAAGCCGTCCGGGGAGCACGCCACCACCCGGGGCGGCTCGCCGACCCGACGGATGCTGACCGGTGGAGCCAGGCCCGGAGCGGCCAGCGCCAGCACCCTCGCCGCGTAGTCCATGATCGGTCCGGGCACCCGGTAGCCGACGCGCAGCTCGGCGGTGCGGGGCGGCCTCCGGTCGGGCAGGTGGGCGAGCACCGACTCCCAGTCGTCGTGCGCCCACGCCCCCGTCGCCTGGGCGATGTCGCCCACCACCGTCATCGAGCCGTTGAGCGACCGGCGGTCCAGCATCCGCAGCTCCATCGGCGAGAGGTCCTGGGCCTCATCCACAACGATGTGTCCGTAGGTGCGGACCGCCTCGTCGTCCCGGTGCGACGGTCGGGGACCGAGCCGCTCGAGCGCCTCGTCGAGCAGGGGGACGTCCTGGTGCGGGTGGACGACCTCCGCCGGGTCGCTTCGACGGGGACGGGCCAGCAGCTCCCACTCGTCGCGTCGCAACCACCGGCGGCAGGCGGCACGCAGCAGTCCGGGAGAACCGAACAGGTCGTTGAGCAGCTCGGTCGGCGTGAGCACCGGCCACATGCGTTCGAGCGCCGAGCGGACCACCAGGTCGTGACGGGTGCGCTCACGGACGACCTGGGGGCTGTCACCGGTTCGTGAGGTCTCGGCCAGCCGCTCGAAGAACTGCTGCTCGACGTGGCGTCGGCCGGCGTTGTGGGTCCGGAAGCGGCGGCGGGCGTCGCGGACGATGGCCTCGGACTGCGCCACGGTCAGCGTCAGGTGCTGGATGCCGTAGGGGACACGCAGCGCCTCACGCAGTGGACGCTCGCGGTCTCGGACCGCCTGGGCGACGACCTCGACCATCCGGAGGTCCCCCTTCACCCGGGCCACCGGCTCGTCGTCCCACCCGACCACCCGGACGCGGGGGACCAGGTCGGCCAGCACGGCGATCTCGACGCCGGCCTCACCGAGCGACGGCAGCACCTGCTCGATGTAGCTGAGGAAGACGCGGTTCGGACCGACGACCAGGACGCCCTGACCCTCCAGGGGGAACCGGTGCGAGTAGAGCAGGTAGGCCGCGCGGTGGAGCGCCACCACGGTCTTGCCGGTCCCGGGGCCACCCTGCACGACCAGCACACCGGCGAGCGGCGAGCGGATCACGACGTCCTGTTCGCCCTGGATGGTGGCGACGATGTCGGAGAGTCGACCCGTGCGCGACTCCTCGAGCGCGGCGATGAGCGCACCCTGTCCCTGGACCTCGCCACGGTCGAGCGCCCGGGCCGCCGATCCGAACAGCTCGTCGTCGATCCCGAGGAGCTGTCGACCCCGGGTGGCGAAGTGCCGACGGCGCCGCAGGCCCATCGGGTCGCGACCGGTCGCGCGGTAGAACGACTCGGCGATCGGTGCCCGCCAGTCGACGACCACCGGGTCGCGCCGCTCGTCCGAGACGGCGATCCGACCGATGTGGAACGACTCGACCTCGGGTCGCTCCGGTGTCGGCTCGGCGTCGATCCGGCCGAAGACCAGCGACTGGTCACCGATGTCGAGCTGGCCGAGCCGTTGGTCGACCTGCTCCTGGACGACGTCCCGCTCGTAGCGGTGCTGGAAGGTCCCCCCGGGTCCGCCGTCGTACTGGGAACCCATGGCGGCCACGGCGGCGCGGGTCCGTTCCAGGCAGTCGTAGGCGTGGTCGATGGCCCGCTGCTCGTCGATCAGATCCGGGTGCTCGGACAACGTCGGTCCTGTGCTCGGGAACCGGGGAACTGACGATCCTAGCGTCCGGGGTCCTCTCCGAGCTCACCGAGCGCCGAGGCCACGGCCAGACGCAACCGGCGCGCCCGGTCCGCATCGAGGTGGAGCACCAGGCCGGCCCCGGCCGCACCCTGCTCCTCCACCGTGAGCTGGACGCGGGCGTCCGCGTCCTCGTAGTCGTCGGAGATCCCCACCGACCAGCACACCGGCGGAGTCGGGTCGGCGGTGGGGGCCTCGGGGACCACGTCGTCGTCGATGGAGCGGCGCATGGCCCCACCCTAGGAGCGGCGAGTACGTTCCCATCGTGGAGACCCCCCACGCCGAGAGCGCCTTCATCCTCACCTGCCGCGGCCGACCGGCGCCCCACACCCCGGTGTGGTTCATGCGCCAGGCGGGGCGCTCGCTCCCCGAGTACCGGGCCGTGCGGGGCAGCGGGACGATCCTGGACGCCATCGCCCGACCGGACCTCGCCTGCGAGATCACCCTGCAGCCGGTGCGGCGCTACGGCGTGGACGCCGCGATCCTCTACTCCGACATCGTGACTCCGGTGCACGCCATCGGGTTCGGCGTCGACGTGGCCCCGGGCGTGGGGCCGGTGGTCGACCGGCCGTTCCGGGACCGCTCCGACCTGCAGCGCCTGCGGCCGCTCGACCCCGAGGCCGACACGCCGTACGTCCTCGAGACCGTCGAGGCGCTCGTCGGCGAACTGCCCGTCCCACTCATCGGCTTCGCCGGGGCGCCGTTCACGGTGGCGAGTTACCTCATCGAGGGCCGACCGACACGCACCTGGGTGCGGACCAAGGCGCTCATGCACACCGACGAGCCCCTGTGGCACGACCTCTTGGACCGGCTCGCCGACCTCGCGATCACCTCGTTGCGCTCCCAGGTGGCGCGCGGGGCCGCCGCCGTCCAGCTGTTCGACTCCTGGGCCGGGGCCCTCAGCCCGGCCGACTACGAGCGCTACGTGCTCCCCGCCAGCACGAAGGTGCTGGCCGGCGTCGCCGATCTGGGTGTGCCCCGGATCCACTTCGGGGTCTCGACCGGCGACCTGCTCGGATCCATGGCCGCCGCCGGGGCCGAGGTGGTGGGTGTCGACTGGCGCACCCCGCTCGACGTCGCCCGGTCCCGCGTCCCGGCCGGCACCGTGCTCCAGGGCAACCTGGACCCCGCCGTGGTCGCCGCCGGGTGGGCGGCCACCGAGGAGGCGGCGACCGAGGTGCTGCGCGCCGGCGGCGGCTCCCGCCACGTGTTCAACCTGGGACACGGCGTCCTGCCCGAGACCGATCCGGCGACGCTGGAACGACTCGTCGGGCTGGTCCACTCCCACACCGGCCCCGACGTCACCCCGGACGCCGAGCCGACCGATCATCGACCCGGAGGAGGACGCCCGTGACCACCGGAGTCGTCGTGATGGCCTACGGGACGCCGGCCGCGCCCGAGGACGTGGAGGCGTACTACACCCACATCCGCCGCGGCCGCCCACCGACCCAGGAGCTGCTCGCCGAGCTGGTGGACCGCTACCGGGCGATCGGCGGCATCTCACCGCTCGCCGAGCGGACCGCCGCCCAGCTCCGGGCCGTCGCCGACCAGCTCGAGCGGCGCGAACCCGGCGAGTACGTGGTCCGGCTGGGCCAGAAGCACGCGGCGCCGTTCATCGAGGACGGCGTGGCGGAACTGGCGGACCTGGGTGTCGACCGCGTCGTCGGGCTGGTGCTCGCCCCGCACTACTCGGGGTTCAGCGTCGGTCAGTACCACGGCCGGGCCGGCGAGGCGGCCGAGGCTGCCGGCCTCCCGTTCGGCGGGGTGCGGCACTGGCACCTGACCGAGGCGTTCATCGCGCACCAGTCCGCCTCGGTGAGCGATCGGCTGGCCACACTGCCCGAGCGGTCCGTGGTCGTCTTCACGGCCCACTCGCTGCCCGAACGGGTGCTCGAGGGCGATCCCTACCCCGACGAGTTGCGGGCCTCCGCCGCGGCGATCGCCGAACGAGCCGGCCTGGAGCGGTGGTCCGGGTGGAGCCTGGGCTGGCAGTCGGCCGGGCGCACGCCGGAGCCGTGGCGTGGACCCGACATCCTGGAGATCATCGGTGACCTGGCCGACACCGGAGCCGCCGAGGGGCTCCTCGTGGTCCCCCAGGGGTTCACCGCCGACCACCTGGAGGTCCTCTACGACCTGGACATCGAGGCGGCCGGCGTGGCGGCGCGACGCGGCCTCGCCTTCGCCCGGACCGAGGTGGTCAACGACGACCCGGGCGTCGCATCCGACCTGGCCGACCTGGTCGTCGCCACCGCCCGCGACCTGCATCCGTGAGTCCGGATCCGGTCGCGCGACCCGATCTGGTCGTGGTCGGCGGTGGGGTCACCGGCCTGGCGAGCGCCTGGGAGGCCCTGCGCCTCGACCGGACCGTCACGGTCCTCGAGGCGGGCGAACGTACCGGCGGGAAGCTGGTGACGAGCGACCTGGTCGTCGATGGCTCCGTGCTCCGCATCGACGAGGGTGCGGATGCGTTCCTGGCCCGGGTGCCCGACGCCGTCGGGCTGTGCACCGAGTTGGGCCTGGACGACGAACTCGTCTCGCCGGCCACCGGTCGGGCGCACGTGTGGCACGACGGCGCGCTCCGACCGCTCCCCGACCACCACGTCCTCGGCGTCCCGCTCGACGCCGAGGACGCCGCGGCCACCGGCCTCCTGTCCACCGAGGCGGTCGAGATGGTGCGCACGGAGCCCGACCGGCCGGCTCCGGCGACCGTCGACGACGTGTCCGTGGCCGGGTTCGTCTCGGGCCGGGTCGGACGCGAGGTGGTCGACCGGCTGGTCGGTCCGCTCGTCGGCGGGATCAGCGCCGGCGACGTCGACCGGCTCAGCCTGTCGGCCGTCACGCCGCAGCTGGCCGAGGCCGCTCGCCGCGGCGGCAGCCTGCTCGACGCGCTGCGGGACCAGCGGGCCGCCGTGGACGTGGACGCACCCGTGTTCCGCACGCTCCGCGGTGGAACGGCGCGCCTGGTCGACGCGCTCACCGACCGACTGCTGCGGTCGGGTGCACAGGTCGTCACGTCGGCACCGGCGACGGAGGTGGTCGTCCACGGGGACGACGGCGTCACGGTGCACGGTGACCTGGGATCCGTGCGCGCCTCGGCCGCGGTGCTGGCCACGCCCGCGGCCACGGCGGCGGAGCTGCTCAGGACGGCCAGCCCGGACGCCGCTGCGGAGCTCCGGTCCATCCCGACCACGAGCGTCGTCCTGGTCACGTTCGTCCACGACCGGGACGACGTGCCGGGGCCGCTGGACGGCTCCGGATTCCTGGTGCCCCGTGACGCCGGACTGTTCCTGACGGCCGCGTCGTGGGGGTCGTCCAAGTGGACCCACTGGGACGACGGACGACACGTCGTCCTGCGCGTCTCGGCCGGGCACCACGGCGACACGCGGGTCGACGACCTGGACGACGAGCAGGTCGTCGGGCTGCTCCGGGAGGACCTCCGGACGACGATGGGCATCCTCGCCGAACCCCGGGCGGTGCGCGTGAGCCGGTGGACCGACGCGTTCCCGCAGTACGAGGTCGGCCACCTGGACAAACTCGACCGGATCGACGCAGCGCTGCGACGTGACGCTCCGGCGGTGCGGCTGGCGGGGATGTCCTACCGGGGCATCGGGATCCCGGCCGGAATCCGCAGCGGCCGTCAGGCCGCCCGTGAGCTCCTCACGCCTCGCTGACGCGGATCCGGAACTCACCACTCGGATGCACGTCGCACTCGCCCACGAGCTCGCCGGGTGAGGTGAACCGCATCGTCACGGTCTCGCCGGCCGCCACGTTGAAGATCCCCACCTGGGCCGTCGAGACGTCGTCGTTCCGGATCCGGATCGAGTCGCCGACCCGGACGTCGAGTACCTGGGGGACGAGCTCCACGGTCCCACCGGCGTCGAGCGTCGCCTCGGTCCCGGCCGGCACGACGAACTCGTGGAGCACCGCGGCCCGGTCGTCGACGACCTCGACGCGGACCTGGTCCTCGCCTCGGCACCCGGCCAGCAGGGTCGCAGCGAGGAGCACGCCCGCGGCGACGAGCGCCGCTCGGAACCTCATCCGGCCCGCACCTCCGCATCGACGGTCGTGGACGCACCCGAGGCGAACGTCAACGTCACCGGAACGGTCTGGCCCTCGCTGAGGTCCCGCGCGAGGTCGAGGATCATCACGTGGAAGCCTCCCGGTTCGAGCGACACCGACCCACCGGCCGGCACCTGGATCTCCTGGACCTGCTGCATCGACATCATCCCCGACGAGTGATCCCCGTCCATCCCGTCCATCCCGTCCATGCCATCCATGCCATCCATGCCATCCATCCCGTCCATCCCACCGGTGGTCTCGTGGAGCTGTGCCTCGGCGGCCACGTCGGTCGGGACCGAGACCGACACGAGCGCGTCGCCACCACCACTCGCCGTCAGGGTCAGGTAGGCCGCCGAGTTGCCGCCGGCCGCGGCGACGCGAACCCACGGGTCCACCACGGCCGGGGTCGTCCGGGACGTCGATCCGTCCGGCGGGGCCTCCGCCGGCTCGTCGCTGCCGCAGGCCGGGAGCAGCACGGCGAGCAGGGCGACAGCACCGACGAGGAACGCATGGGGGGCTGGACGGTTCACACTCGACCTCCTGGTCGGCTCGTGGTTGGCTCGGCATCGGGACGCTCACCGGCGAGCAGGCGTCGCAGGTCGGCGGCGATCGACGGGGCCGGGGTGCCGAAGGGCCAGGCGAGCACGACGCGGCCCGCGTCGTCGACCACGTACACGTCACCGGTGTGGGACACCTCGGGTTCGCCGTCGTCGCCGGCACGCACCGAGTAGTCGCCACCGAACGCCGTGACTGCGGCACGGAGGACGGCGTCGTCGTCGGTGCGGTGGCTGGTCGCATCGGGCAGGAACGCACCGACGTAACCGGTGAGCACCGCCGAGGTGTCCCGGGCGGGATCGACCGTCACGACGTCGACCGCGACGCGGGCCCGCTCCCCGGGCGTCAGCTCCGCGAGCGACCTCCGCAGGTCCGACAGGGTGGTCGGGCAGACGTCGGGACAGGAGGTGAACCCGAAGTAGACGAGCCGGAGCCCACCCGGTGCGGCGACGAACCCCGGGTCGTCGACGGGGTCGACCGACGGGACGGCCACCGCCGAGACCGAACGGACCGGAGTGCGCTGGTAGCCGGCGAACCCCTCGGCGCCACCGGTTCCGTCGACCGGCGGCGATGCGGACGGATCCGACGATGCGCACGCCGCGGACGCGGCCACCAGGACCAGGGCCACCACGGCCACCGCCGGCCCCCTGGGACATCGGCGGACACGGACCGACCGGCGTGAGTCCCGCACCTGCACGGCCGCACCGTAGCCAGACCGGATCATCCGAGGAACTCGGCCGACCGGGACGGCGAGCCGCGGGCGGCGCCTCAGCGGAGCGCGTCGATGTACGCGACCAGGGAGTCGACCTCTTCGGGCGACAGGTCACGGGCGGGCATGGCGGCGCTGTAGCCCGCCACCCGCTGGGCCGACGGATCGAGGATCGACTGGCGCAGGTAGGCGTCGTCGGCCGTGACCGTCCCACCCCCCTCGAGCGACACCTGCGAACCGGCCAGTCCCTTCATGGTGGGACCGACGCCGTCGGAACCGTCGACGCTGTGGCAGGCGGCGCAGCCGTTCGAGTTGAACAGCTGCTTGCCCTCGGCCGCGGCGCCGGTCACCGGCGGCCCCGAGGACTCCTCACCACCGGAGCAGGCGGCCGCGGCGCCGATCGACACGACGGCGAACAGGGCGGCGACCCAGCGGAGGCCGGGACGGGATGCGGCTCGGTCGGTCATGAGCCAACCCTAACCGGGCACCGGTCCCGCCATCGGGGCGCCACAATGGTCCGGTGGAGCAGGGTCCGACGTCGAACGTGACCCCGCTGCGGGCCGGGCCCGACCCGGCCCCGGCCAGCCGCCGGGGTGGCCGGTCCCTGCCCGTGCTGGTGGTGGCGTCGCTCGCGGCGGGAGCCGCCATCTGCGTGTCCATGCCCCCGTGGGGCTGGTGGCCGCTCGCGCTGGTGGGTGTCGCGCTGTGGATCTGGCTGCTCGACGGACTCTCGGCCCGGCAGCGGTTCGTGTGCTCCTACCTGGTCGGCGTCGCCTGGTTCGGGCCGTCCACCCTGTGGATGTGGCGGCTGACCGCCCCGGGGTACGTCGCGGCGGTGCTGCTCGGCTGGGGCACGCTCGTCGGACTGGTGGGAGTCGCCGCCACCCGCGACCAGCGACGGGTCCTGATGCTGCCGGCCGGGATCGTCCTGTTCGAGTGGTTCCACACGCACGCCCCGTTCGGGGGGATCCCGCTGTCGATGCTCGCCACCAGCCAGGCGGCGGCCCCGCTGCGACCGATCGCCGCCGTGGGCGGACCCCTGCTGCTGGGCGGGGCGGTCGCCGCCCTGGGCGCCGCGGCCTACCTGGCCGTCCGTGGCCGCTGGAAGCCGTCGGCGCTGATCCTGCTCGTGGTGGTCGGCGTCGCGCTGGCGGGGGTGGCCGTGCCCCTCGGGTCGTCCTCCGGCTCGGTCCGGGTGGCGGCGGTCCAGGGGGGCGGCCCCCAGGGGACCCGGTTCGCCGAGGCCGACACCGAGCCCGTGCTCGAGCGCCACCTGGCGGCGAGCCGGACGATCGAGCCGGGTTCGGTCGACCTGGTGGTCTGGCCTGAGAACATCGTGAACATCGAGGGGCCGTTCGAACAGCACCCGTGGGCCGAGCGCCTCCGACGGGAGGCGGCCCGGGTGGGCGCGCCCATCATGGTCGGCGTCGTCGAGGGGGTGGGCGACACCGAGTTCGTGAACTACGTCGTGGTGGTCCAGCCCGACGGGTCGATCACGGGCCGCTTCGACAAGGAGCGCCGCGTCCCCTTCGGCGAGTACGTCCCGCTGCGCGGCCTGTTCGAGTCCTTCGCCGCCGGGCAGCTGCCACCCCGGGACCAGATCCCGGGGGTGGGCACGGCGATGGTGCCGACGCCGGTGGGCGACGCAGCGGTGGCGATCAGCTGGGAGGTCTTCTTCTCCCGCCGGGTGCGCGAGGGTGTTCGGGCCGGTGGCGAGTTCGTCACGAATCCGACCAACGGGTCCAGCTACTGGCTCACCCAGATCCAGACCCAACAGGTCGCCCAGTCCCAGCTCCGGGCCAGCGAGTCCGGTCGGTGGCTCGTCCAGGCCGCCCCCACCGGGTTCTCGGCCATCGTGGACCCGAGGGGCAGGCTGCTCCAGCGCAGCGACGTGGGCGAGGCGACCGTCCTCCGGGCCACGATCGAACGCCTGGAGGGCACCACACCCGCCCAGTCCACAGGCGACCTGATCCCCATGGTGCTGGCGGGCGGCGTGGTCTTCTCGCTCCTGACCGCCGAGTGGATGCGGCGCCGGAGCGCCGTGCCGACCCGGGCCTGAGCGCCGTGCCGACCCGGGCCTGAGCGGCCCGGGGGCCCTACTTGACCGTCCGGGAACCCACCGGCGAGGCTTGGCTGCCATGCGCGACGGCTCCGACCCCCGCGGGACACCGCTCGGTGCAGCCCGGCGGCCCCTCCCGGGCCCCGACGACCCGCTGTGGATCGCGCTCCTGACCTACCGCGGCAAGCCCCACGTGGGCGGCCAGGGGGTGTACGTCCGACACCTGGCCCGCGCCCTGCACCGCTCCGGACACCACGTGGAGGTCCTCTCCGGACAGCCCTACCCGGTGGTGGACGAGACCATCCCGCTGGTCGAGCTGCCCAGCCTGGACATCTACAACGACCACTTCCCCATGCGGATGCCGGGCCTCTGGGAACTGCGGGACCGCTGGGACTGGCTCGAGGTGACGGCCTTCTCCTCGGGGACGTTCCCCGAGCCGCTGGCGTTCTCCATGCGGGCCTGGGACCACCTCCACCGTCGACCCGGCGCGTTCGACCTGGTCCACGACAACCAGTGCATGGGCTACGGACTCCTGCTCATGGAGCGCGACGGCCTGCCCGTGCTCGGCACCATCCACCATCCGATCACGGTGGACCGCCGTCTGGAGATGGAGCACGCCGAGAGCCCCCGGCAGCGCTGGTCCAAGGCCCGCTGGTACGCGTTCACGAAGATGCAGACCCGGGTCGCCAAGCGCCTGCGGCGGGTGATCACCGTGTCGCAGTCGTCCTATGCCGACATCTGCCGGGACCACCTGGTGTCCCCGGAGCGGCTGCACATCGTCCCGGTCGGAGTCGACCCCGATCTGTTCACCCCCGACCCGTCGGTGGCCCGTGTGCCGCACCAGATCATCTCGACCGCCTCCTCCGTCGTGGCCAGGATGGGCCAGCGGTACCTGCTGGAGGCGCTGGCCAAGCTCCGCACCGAGTTCCCCGACCTTCGGCTGGTCATGGTGGGCCGCCTGAAGGAGGGGTCGGCCGCCCAGCGGACGATCGAGACGCTGGGACTGTCCGACGCCGTCGAGTTCGTCTCCGGGGTGTCCGACGAGCGCATCGTAGAGCTCTACAACTCCTCGGCGGCCGCGGTCGTCCCCTCGTTGTACGAGGGGTTCTCGCTGCCGGCGATCGAGGCGATGAGCACGGGCTGTCCGCTGGTCGCGACGACCGGTGGTGCCATCCCCGAGGTGGCCGGACCGGACGGTGAGACCTGCTTCGCCGTCGCCCCCGGGGACGCCGAGGCGCTCGCCGCGGGCATCCGCCGGGTGCTGCACGACCCCGCCGCCGCGGCCCGGGTCGGTGCCGCTGGCCGTGAGCGGGTGATCAACCGGTGGAGCTGGGCCCACACCGCCGATCGAACCGTCGAGCACTACCGGGCGTTGATCGACGAGGTCCGCGCCGAGCGGGCGTCCCGGTGAGGACCCGGTCGTGCTGACGGTCGACTACTCGCGACTCGGACTGCGTCCCGGTGACCGCGTCCTGGACCTGGGCGCCGGGGCCGGCCGGCACTCCTTCGAGTGCTTCCGCCGGGGAGCCGACGTCGTGGCCTTCGACTACGGCTACGAGGAACTGCCCCCGGTCCGCGACCTGTTCTGGGCCATGCAGGACGCCGGCGAGGCACCGGCCGAGGCCCGGGCCGCGTGCATCAACGGCGACGCGTGCCGCCTGCCCTTCGCCGACGACAGCTTCGATCGGATCATCTGCTCCGAAGTGTTCGAGCACATCCCCGACGACACCGGCGCGATGGCCGAGCTCACACGGGTGCTCCGGCCGGGCGGCGTGCTGGCCGCCACGGTTCCGGCGTGGTTCCCCGAGAAGGTGTGCTGGGCGCTGTCGGCCGAGTACCACGCCCCGCTCGCCACCGGCGGGCACGTCCGGATCTACACCGAGGGACTGCTCCGCCAGCGGCTCAGCGACGCCGGCCTGGTTCCCGAGGGGTCGCACCGGGCCCACGCCCTGCACTCGCCGTACTGGTGGCTGCGGTGCGTCTTCGGGCCCACCAACGACCAGAACCCGCTCGTGCAGGCGTACCACCGGCTCCTGGTCTGGGACATCGCGAAGGCCCCGGCGCTCACCCGCACCACCGAACGGATCCTGAACCCCGTGCTCGGCAAGAGCATCGTCGTCTACGCGCGCAAGCCGGGGGCCCGACCCAGCAGCCGCGCCGGGCGCGAGCGGAACGCGGAGGTCGTCGGTGTCTGAGCACCATCTGGTCGACGTGGACGGGATCGTGACCGGCGCGGAGCTCCGGGCCACGGTCGATGCGATCGCCGAGTGGCAGCTCGACACGGGGATGGTCCCGTGGTTCCCGGGCGGACACGCAGACGTCTGGAACCACACCGAGGCGCTGATGGCCCTGATGCTCGGGGGCCACCGGATCCAGGCCGAACTCGGATTCGAGTGGCTCCGCTCGACCCAGCGATCCGACGGGTCCTGGCACCAGTACTACGTCGCCGACGGCGTCGAACAGGACAAGCTCGACGCGAACTGCTGCGCCTACGTCGCGGCCGGCGCGTGGTTCCACTGGCTGATGTACGGCGACCGCGGCGCGCTCGAGTCGCTGTGGCCGATGGTGGAGTCCGCGATCGACTTCGTGCTGGACCTGCAGACGCCCCGGGGCGAGATCCTCTGGGCCCGCCACGCGGACGGCACCCCGTGGAGCTTCGCCCTGCTGACCGGGTCGTCGTCGATCTGCCACAGCCTGCGCTGCGCCGTGGCCGTGGCCGGGGCGCTCGGCCACGAGCGGCCCGACTGGGAGCTGTCGGCCGCCCGGCTCGCCCGGGTGATCCGTGAGGATCCCGAGGCATTCGCCCCGAAGCACCGCTGGGCCATGGACTGGTACTACCCGGTGCTGGGTGGCGCGATCACCGGCGCGGAGGGACGTGCCCGGCTGGCCGCCCGGTTCGACGCCTTCGTGACCGATGGGTGGGGGGTGCGCTGCGTGTCGGACCGTCCGTGGATCACAGCGGCCGAGACCTGTGAGTGCGCCATGGCCCACCTGGCGGTCGGCGACCGGGACCGGGCGGTCGAGATGTTCCGCTGGTCCCAGCGGCTGCGCACCGCCGAGGACCGCTACTGGACCGGGATCGTCCTGCCCGACGAGGTGCACTTCCCGGGCGGCGAGCAGTCGACCTACACCGCCTCGGCGGTGATCCTGGCGGCCGACGCCCTGAGCGGCGGCTCCCCGGCGAGTTCCCTGTTCAGCGACCACGACCACTTCCCGCCGCTGATCGACACGCACGCCGAGTCCGATGCCGTCGAGCCGTCCTGAACGGCGTCGGGTCCTGCGACCCGCAGCAGTCGCACTCCTCGTCGGTCTCGCCCTGACCGGTCTCGCCCTGGTCGGGACCGCCCCGGTCGGGGCCCAGGACGACCCGGGCGAGCCGGCACCGGGAACGGGGACGGCCCAGACGACGGTGCCGCCGCTGCGCCCTCCGACCACCCTGGCGCCCGACGACCCGGTGATCCAGGGGTCCGACTGCGGACCCGGCAACATCGTCCGACCCCCCTACTGCGGACAGGAGCCCGAGAGCCGGGACGATCCCGGCGGCTGGCTCCAGGTCAGCCTGTTCTTCCTGGTGTGCATCGTGGTCGTCGGCATGGTCGCCTTCGTCTGGTGGCGGTCGCGGGTCGCCCGTCGGGAACGGGCCGAGGCCGGACTGGACCCGGTCAGCGTCGCCCGTCGGGCCGGTCAGGGCCTGCGACCCGGCGAGTCACCCGAACCGTGACCGACCACGGCCGTCGGCGGCTCCTGGGCCTGGCCGGTGCCGGTGTGGCGGGCGCAGCGATCGGGGCGACGACCGCAGGTGCGGCGGTGGCGGCCACGGCCGACGGCGGCGACGACGCCGCCGCCCAGGAGGCCCGCGAGGCGACCTGGACCACCGACCGACCGCTCGGTGTCCGCCGGGTCTGGTGGAGCGTCCCGACGTCGGCGCCGCTGCTGTCGCTGACCTTCGACGACGGGCCCGATCCACTGTTCACCCCCCGGATCCTGGACGCGCTCCGTGACGCCGACGCCCGGGCCACGTTCTTCATGATGGGCGCCATGCTCGAACGCCACCCCGATCTGGGTCGTCGCGTCGTCGACGAGGGTCACGAGGTCGGCAACCACACGTGGTCGCACGAGAACCTGGCGTTCCAGGACGAGCCCGGCATCCGGGAGCAACTGGAGCGCTGCCACGAGGTGCTCACCGGAACGCTCGGGGTGACACCCACCTGGTTCCGGCCACCGCGGGGCGCCCTGCCGGGCGCCGCCCTGCGCATCGCCGCCGAGCTCGGCTACGACACCGCCATCTGGTCGGTGTCGCGCACCCTGAGCGAGGTCGGCACACCGCAACGGATCACCGAGCAGCTCGCCGAAGGGCTGGAACCCGGGGCGATCGTCGACCTGCACGACTCCATCGGCCGGGGCAACTTCATGCTGCCCTTCTCGGGCCTCCGTGACGAACTGGCAGCCAAGCGCGAGGTCGAGGTGGTCGGGCTCCCGGATGTGCTCGCGGCCGCGGCCCGCTCCGGACTGCGTTCGGTGACGCTCAGCGAACTCGTCCGCTCGTCGCAGGCCTGAGCGGCGGCGGACCTGCGGGTTCAGCCGGGTTCAGTCGACCCGACGCAGGACCCGCAGCGATCCCGTCGCCGACTCCTCACGGAACCGGCCGGAGTCGATCGCCGGCCGGTAGATCCGCTCGTACGGGGGGCGTCCGCCGTCGGCCGGATCGGGGAACACGTCGTGGATGGCGAGCAGACCCCCGGGCGCCACGTGCGGCGTCCAGACGCGGTGGTCGGTCTCCGCCGGCTCCTCGCCGTGGCCGCCGTCGATGAACACGAGCGCGCACGGCGTCGTCCAGAACCTGGCCACGGTCGGGGAGTCGCCGACCAGCGCCACGACCGTGCCCTCCAGACCGGCGTCGTGGATGGTGCGACGGAAGGTCGGCAGCGTGTCCATGCGCCCGACGAGCGGATCGACCAGGTCGGGCTCGTGCCACTCCCAGCCCGGCTGGTTCTCCTCGGACCCGCGGTGGTGGTCGACGGCCACCAGCACGGTGCCCCCGTCGCGGGCGGCGGCGCCCAGGTAGACCGACGACTTGCCGCAGTAGGAACCCACCTCGAGCAGCGGGGCACCGGGCACCGAGGCCGCTGCGTCACGCCCCGTCCGGTAGAGCGCCAGACCCTCGTCGGGCGGCATGAATCCACGGGCGGCGAGGGCGGCATCGAGCAGATCCGGCGCCATGTTGGTCCCGGACGGCATGGTTCCCTCGGACGGCACGGTGGCTCAGACCGGCAGGTCGCCGTGCATCATCTCGAGGTCGTCGTCGTCGGGCTCCTCGCCGTGGTGGGTGACCTTGAACAGCCACCGGTCCAGGATCAGGTAGCGGCCGACCCAGACGATGCCGAAGCCCAGCAGCTGTGCGACGAAGACGCAGACGGCCTCGACCAGTCCCGAGACCCGTCCGTGGACCTGCTCCTCCACCAGGAACGTGAACAGGGTGGCCAGGGTCACACCCAGCATGGCGGCGACCCAGAAGACGAGCACCTGGGTGCGCAGCCGGTCCTTGGAGGTGACCTTCCAGACCAGGTACCGGTTGGCGAAGAAGTTCGGCAGGGTGAGGATCGCCGCAGAGGTGATCGACGCGTAGGTGAAGTTGTTGACGTCACCCTTGAAGACGGTGGCCGCCAGCACCTGGATGAGGATCTGGCCGACCGGCACGAACACCAGCGACACCGCCGCGTAGCGGATCTGCTTGCGGCCGTCATCGGAACGGGCGTGCTGGGCGAGCGCGCCGGGGGACACCTTCACGGGGCTCCACCGTATCGGAGCGCCGCCCCCTGCACCCACACCCGGCCCCGGACGGGCGAGACTGGGCGGGTGGACCAGCCAGCCGTCGACGACCTGATCGCCCTGTTGGACCTGGAGCCGATCGAGGTGAACATCTTCCGGGGACTGAGCCCCGACGAGGACCGTCAGCGGGTCTTCGGGGGCCAGGTGGCCGGACAGGCGCTCGTGGCGGCCGCCCGGACCGTCGACGAGGCGGTCGGCGAGGGAACCGGCGGACCGGGCGGTGACGGACCGGGCCCACAGCGGTCGGTCCACTCGCTGCACGCCTACTTCCTCCGGCCCGGCGATCCGACCGTTCCGATCATCTACG
The DNA here is from genome assembly GCA_903925745.1 of uncultured Actinomycetes bacterium. GTDB lineage: Bacteria > Actinomycetota > Acidimicrobiia > Acidimicrobiales > Microtrichaceae > SXMI01. The sequence continues at coordinate 78,208 of CAIYGQ010000146.1, forward strand.
AGGTGGACCGGGTACGTGACGGCCGCTCGTTCAGCACCCGTCGCGTCAAGGCGATCCAGCACGGCCGCTCCATCTTCACGCTGTCGGCCAGCTTCCAGGTCCACGAGGACGGACTCGAGCACCAGTTCGCCATGCCCGAGGGCATCCCCGACCCCGAGACCCTGCCCGACTTCCTGGAGCGGATGGCCCCGCACCGCGACCTGGTGGGCGACCTCTCCGACCGTCCCCGACCGATCGACATCCGGTACTGCGGTGACGGTCCGTTCGACCGACACGGCGACCTGCCCCCGTTCCAGAACGTGTGGATGAAGGCCAACGGCAAGCTCCCCGACGACCCGGTGCTGCAGGTGTGCGTGCTGACCTACGCGTCCGACCTCACGCTGCTCGACACGACGCTGCTCCCCAACGGCGAGAGCCTGGCGGACGGCAACGTGTTCATGGCCTCGCTCGACCACGCCATGTGGTTCCACCGGCCCTTCCGGGCTGACGAGTGGATCCTGTACGCGCAGGACACCCCGACCGCCACCGGCGGTCGGGGTCTGGGACGCGGCCTGCTCTTCGACCGGTCGGGCGCACTGGTGGCCTCGGCGGTCCAGGAGGGTGTCGTGAGGAGGGCCCGGTGACCGGGCGGCGCACATCCGGACGGGTCGTCGCGGCGGTGCTGGTTGCGGTCACGGTCGCAGCGCTCCTGGGCGCGTGCGGTTCCGACGGATCCACCGACGCCACCGGTGCCGACGACCGACCGGCGACCAGCACGACCTCGGCGCCGGCCCAGCCCGACCCGACGGCGGAACCGCCAGATGCCACCGGCGCAGTCCCGCCCGTCCAGCTCCAGGACCTCGGCCTCGACGTCGAGTCGCCGACCGACGTGACCTTCCGACCGGACAGCACCTCGTTGCTCGTCGCCGCCCGTGACGGCCGGGTGTTCGAGGCGGTGGCCGACGGCGACGGGTACCGACTGGAGCCCACCCCGGTGATCGACCTGCGCGAGCGGGTCGGCTCCACGGACGCCGAACGGGGCCTGCTGGGACTGGCGGTGAGCCCGGACGGCACGGAGTTGTACGCCAGCTACACCGAGGCGTCCGAGGGTGACTCACGGATCGACGCCTACCCGCTGGACGGGACCGACGGATCCCTGCGGGCCGACCCCGGCGGCCGCCGCGAGCTGGTGGCGATCGAGCAACCATTCCCCAACCACAACGGGGGGAGCCTCGCGATCGGGCCCGACGGGATGCTGTACGCAGGGTTCGGGGACGGTGGCGCGGCGAACGATCCCGGCGGCCGGGCGCAGGATCCGTCGACCCAGTTGGGGAAGATCCTGCGGCTGGATCCCCAGGGTCGCGACGACGCCGACGGTGACGGCTTCCCGGACGACAACCCCGATGTCGGCGCTCCGGGCATCTGGGCCCTGGGGCTGCGCAACCCGTGGCGGATCAGCTTCGACTCCCGGACCGGTGACCTGTGGATCGGCGACGTCGGCCAGAACGCCGTCGAGGAGATCGACCTGCTCGAGGCCGACGCCGGCGGTGGCCGGGGCGCCAACCTGGGCTGGGACGTCTACGAGGGTGACCGCCCCTTCGAGTTGGTCGGCGACCCGCCCGCGGACCTGGTCGAACCGGTCTTCACCTACACGCGGGACAACGGCGGATGCTCCGTGACGGGAGGAGTGGTCTACCGGGGATCAGCGATCCCCGGACTGGTCGGCACCTACCTGTTCGGCGACTTCTGCGATCCGCTCGTCCGGGGGCTGCGACCGGCCGGCGAGGGATCGTTCGAGGCCGTCGACCTGGGCGTCGAGGTGTCCTCGCTCGTCTCGTTCGGCACGACGCCCGAGGGAGAGGTGCTGGTCCTCGGACTCGACGGGACGATCGCCCGGATCGTGCCGGCCTGAAGGGTCCCGTCAGCGGGTCCTCATCGACTCGAGCTGGGCCGAGATGGAGGCCCGGACGCCGTCGCGCAGGTCGTCGAGGTCGTCGAGCGTGAGCCCCTCGGTGGGTACGGGCGCCATGACGTGCACCTCGGCGTCCGCACGGCCGAAACGCCAGTCGTGCTTGCGGAGCGCCTCCTTCGTGCCGGACACCGCCAACGGGAGGATGGGCGTGCCGGTCTCGATGGCCAGGCGGAAGGCACCGTCCTTGAAGCGTCCGAGCTCCCCGTCCGCGGCGCGCGTCCCCTCGGGGAAGATCATCACCGACACCCGCTCGCGCAGGTACTCGGCGCAGGTACCCATGGCCCGCTGGGCGCTCTCCCGGTCCCCCCGATCCAACTTGATGTCACCCGCCAGGTACATCAGCCAACCGGCGACCGGGATCCCGAACATCTCCTGCTTCGAGAGCCACTTCATCTCCCACGGCAGGTGCGAGATGAGGAGGATGTCGACGAACGACTCGTGGTTGGAGACCACCACGTAGGGGTGCCGCGGGTCGGCGGGCAGGTCGCCGGTGATCCGGAACCGCCACAGGGGGTTCAGCGCCTGGTGCACCACGGGCAACCTGCGGAACAGGTAGCCCGTCCAGTAGCGACCCCGGTCGAACGGGAGTGTCACGACGAACGTGATCAACATGAGTGGGACCCACACGATCACGCAGACGCCGAAGACGAACCAGGACCACACCGAGATGAGCGTCACGCCGAGGCCGGGACGGGATCGGCCCGACCGCTCGGCCGGTTCGGCACCCTGGCCGGTCCCGGCTGCGGGTTCGTCGCCGGCCACCCCGTGGTCGGGTTCGATGTGCTCAGGCTGCTGAGCTGCCATCAGGCCACCCTAGTGACCTCCCGGCCGTGGCGTACCCCTGATGTGACGCCCGACAGGTCGCAGATCCGGCGGAGGCCGGCCCCCAGTCGGACCAGGTCCACGGGCGGGGCGCCGCCACCGTGGTCCCCCACCCGCTGACGCGCCAGGTCCAGCAGGGCCGAGTCCCCCGCAGCCGTGGCCGACGACGGCCCGTGGTCGACGATCCGGTCCGCCAGCGACTCCAGCGCCCCGGCGGCCGCGGCCGCGTCGGCCCGCAGGGCGGCGCGGGCCTCGGGATCGTCCCAGCGTTCGACCGGCACCTCCAGGGGTGGCGCGCCCGCCTGCTCGGCCCGGCCGGAGAGCAGCAGGGAGGTGGACGCCCCGAGCTGGACGATCGCCGCGATGCGGAGGCGGACCGTCGGCGGGATGCTGCGCGGGGCCGACGTGGCGACCATGTCGACGATCCGGTCCAGGTCGGTGACGCACGTGATCGGCGAGGGGCCGTCGGGCCGTCCGGGTTCGTCGGCGCGTCGGCGGACACCGTCGGCCAGGCGGCCCAGCAGCTCGGCGATCGCACCCTCGGGGACCGTCCCCACCCGGGGCCAGAGCACGGCGGCGACGCCGAGCGCCACCAGCGCACCGATCGTGATGTTGACGAGCCGCAGCTGACCGACCGACTCGAGCTCCGGATTGGTGATCGCGACGGTGGTGACGACGAAGGTGGTGAACGCCGCCGTCCCGAGGACCGGGTGCACGCCGTTCTCCGCGGCTGTCAGGAACAACACGACCGGGAGCACGAGCCACAACAGCTGCTCGACGTCGCCGGCGACGGCCAGTACGACGGTGGACGCGGCGAAGCCGATGGCGGTGCCGAGCACGGCGGTCCCTGCGGTCCGCGAGACGGTCGCCAGGTCGGCACGCAGGACCGACAGCGTGCCGAGCGCGATCCAGAAGCCCCGGCCGGAACCGAGTCCGAGTTCCACCAGCGCGACCGCCGCGGTGCACGCGACGCTGGCCCGCAGGGAGTTGCGGAACCACAGCGAGTCGGGCCGGGCGTGCCGCCGGACCGACTCGAGCGGTCCGCTCTCCACGTACGGTTCGACCAGGACGTCCGGGCCCGCCCGACGTCGGGACCGCCAGGCCTCGGCCAGTTCGGCCAGGACGAGCGCGGCCAGGGCGACGGCGCGGTGCTCGGTCGACCGGGCGACGACGTCGACGTCGGCGGGTGTCGCGGCGTCCGGCGCCAGCCGCTGCTCCCCGGCGGCCACGTGCTGGTCGACGGCGAGGCGCAGCCGGTCGCAGGGGATGGGTGGATGGTCGAACACCGACTGCTGGGACCCGTCGATCGTGGCGGCCACGGCGTCCAGGACATCTGCGGTCTCGCTCGCCAGCACCCGATCCTCCGGTACCTCGGGGTGGCGGCCGTCGGCCAGCAGGACCAGGGTCGCGACGAGTCGTTCGGACTGGTGCACGCCCTCGGCGAGCAGTCGGTCCCCCAGCGCCACGGCCCCGGTGCGGAGCCGACGGGACACCGAGACCGACCGCAGCTCGTCCGCGACCTGGAGCAGGTGGCGGTAGTCCTCGCCCTCCACGTGACCGGAACGCAGCAGGACCGCGACCGTGCGCGACAGCTCCGCCAGGCGGGAGCGGATCGGGTAGCGACGGTGCGCCGGCCAGAACAGCACCGACGCGGCCGCCGCCGCGACCGTGCCGAGCATCCAGCCCACCAGGTCGGATGCCAGGGTCGCGCCGGGTGGCAGGGCGGTGGCTGCGTACAGGAACGCGATCATCACCGGGAACCGGGCGGCGAAGTAGGGTCCGCCCAGCACACCGAGGAAGTACACGAGGAAGGTGGTGACGGCGGTCGCCGCCAGCAACAGAGGCGGCGAGTCGCGGACCACCTCGACCAACGGGAACATGCACGCGCCGGCGACTCCGGCCCCCAGGTAGCGACCGAAGCGCCGTCGTGGCGAGCCCCAGAAATCGGTGAAGCCGTCCAAGGAGATGATGGCGAACAGCGCTGCACCCGCCTCGGCCTCGAGGTGCAGGACCCGACCGAGGACGACGAACGCAGCCGTGCCCAGGACCGCGACACGGACCGCCCGTCGCAGGACCGTCCCGCCGGGGTCGACGAACAGCGGGCGGACGACCCGGTCCCGAGCGGCCCGCTCGACCCGCTCGGCGTTCCTCACGGGCGCAGTCGGGCGTGGATCGCCACGTCGCGGCGCTCCCCGTGTCGTTCGGTGCGCGACCGGAGCACTCCCTCGAGGACGAATCCGCACCTGGCGGCGACGGCGGCCGACGCCGCGTTCCGGGGATCCACGTGCAGTTCCACGCGGACCACGCCGGTCCGGGTGAAGGTCCACTCGACGAGCAGGTCCAGCGCCGCGGCGGCGACCCCCCGGCGGCGGCGGTGGGCGGCGGTGTAGTAGCCGGCCTCGGCCACGGTCGGCTCCCCGGCGAGGAGCACCAGGCCGACCGCGCCCAGGCCGTCGCCGGTCGACTCGTCGGTCACGGCGGCGTGCAGCGCCTCACCCCGGTCCCAGGCCCGTGGGGCGACCTCACCGACGAAGTGTTCGGCGTCGGCCCGGGTGTAGGGAGTGGGCAGCCGGGTCCAGCGTTGGACGTCCGGGTCCTGGCCGGCTGTGGTCAACCAGTCGACGTCCTCGATCCGCCACGGACGGACCCGGATCCGGCCGTCGGTCAGCTCGGGGGGCGTCGTCGGCAGCGTCGTGTCCGAGACCGGGCCCGGGGCGGGAAACGGAGGCGTCGCCGTCGAGTGGTCCGACGGATCGGTGCCGGGATCGTCTGCTTCCACCCCACCATGCAAGCGCGGCCCGGCGACCGGCGCACCTCCGTTCACGCGGGATCCGGCCCGCCCGGGCCTTCATCCTCCGGCCCCCCGCACGACGTCGGGGGTGCAGCCCGCGCGGAGCAACCGTGTGGCAACGAGTGGAGGAGTCCCGCCATGAGCCAACAGACCCTCGAGACCAGGACCGGAACGTCCACCGCGACGACCGATGGGAGCGCCGCCGATCCCCCGGCCGTTGCAGCCGGACCGCGGACGGGGACCCCAGCCGCCGAGTCCGGGTGGCTGATGTTCGCCTCGGTCGTCCTCGTCCTGGGCGGGATCATCAACGCGGCCTACGGGGCCGTCGCGATCCTGAACGACCAGTGGATCGTCTGGTCCAACCGGGGCGCGGTGTTCTTCGACCTGACCACCTGGGGCTGGATCCTGTTCGCGGCCGGCGCGCTCGCCTTCATCGCCGGCCTCGGTCTGATGGTCGGGAGCCCCGGCGCCCGGGCGCTCGGGGTGTTCATGGCGTCGCTCAGCCTGGTGGCGAACTTCTTCTTCATCCCTGCCTTCCCGCTGTGGGCGATCAGCGTGATGGCACTCGACGTCATCGTGATCTGGGCCATCACCGCGCATGGCGACGACGTGGGCCGAGCCTGAGCCCTGTGCCCACCCGGTCCGCGGCCCGCTCCACCGGGGGCCGCGACGGGGTGGGTACGCTCCGGCGGCGTGGATGAGGCCGGAGACCAGGACGAGCACCGGGACGAGCACCGGGACGAGGAGGCGACCGGCGAGGAGCAGGTGGCGAACTCGCCACGTGAGCGGGCGCTCGAGCTGGTCATCACGGTCCTGTTGTCGCTGAGTGCGCTGTTGTCGGCGTGGTGTGCCTACCAGTCGACCCAGCTGAGCGGCGAGCAGACACAACTCGACAGCCGGGCCTCGGTGCTGCAGCTCCAGGCGTTCCGGGCGGAGCAACGGGCCACCCAGCAGGCGCAGGCCGACCTGGGGGCCTTCGACCGGTGGCTCGAGGCCACCTCGGACGGGAACACGGTCCGGGCGAGCTTCGCCGAGCAGCGGTTCTCGGCCGAGCTCGACACCGCGTTCCGGGCGTGGCTCGCCCTGGACCCCCTGACCGACCCGGACGCTCCCGGTTCACCGTTGGAGATGACCGAGTACGTGACCCCGGACGAGACCGCGTCGACCCGGCTGGAGGACGAGGCCCAGCGCTACGAGGCGGCGGCCGAGGTCGCCGACGGTGGTGCCGGCGACTTCGTGCTCGCGGTCGTCCTGCTCGCCGCGGCCCTGTTCCTGCTGGGGATCCAGTCCCGGATCGGGGTCTTCGAGCTGCGGGCGATCATGGTGGGGATCGCCGGGGTGATCGTCGTCGGGACCGGGATCTGGGCGCTCGGCCTGCCGACGACCGTCGGGGTCTGATTCCCTCAGGGACAGGCGTGCGAGGCCGGGGCCCGTTCGCTCGATGCCGGGAACGACTCGAGCAGCCCGGGGTCGCGCGCCGGGCGTTGCACGAGTCCGCCGCCGCAGTTCGGACACGCACCACCGAGATGGCCGGCGCACTCGGCGCACCACGTGCACTCGAACGAGCAGATGCGGACATCCGACCCCGAGGGGTCCAGGTCGCGGTCGCAGCACTCGCAGTTGGGCTTCATGGTCAACATGGGTCCTCCGGTGTCAGGTGGTCGGATCGATTCGTGGCCCTGCGGCCCGATCGGCGGCTCGGCGGCGGTGGGCGGCCAGGTTCACCCGGTTGCCGCAACGCTCGGTGGAGCACCAACGACGACGGCCCGGTCGGGATCCGTCGTGGAACAACAACGAGCACGCCGGGCCCTCGCACACCCGGAGCCGACCGTCCTCGGCCGCCAGCAACCCGATGGCGTCGACCGCGACGGCTGCGAGTGCGCTCTCGACCGGCGAGTCCGCCCGCAGTCGGACAGTGGCGCTCCCGTTCCGGTCGAGCTGCACGTAGGGCGTCGGCGCCGATGCCCTGTCGTTGATCACGGACCGGGCCCCACTGGTGACCGGACGCCCGTCGATCGTGGCGCGGGCCGCAGCGTGGATCGCCTCACGGAGTTCGATGGCGTCCGCCAGGTGGCCGTCGTCGACCGGGCCGCGCAGCGTCGTGATGGCCGTCGAGATCCAGCGGCGCAGGTCGGACGGTGCGACCAGCAGCTCGGTCGGAGCCACGGCCCGGTAGCGGAGGGTCCAGGTGAGGTCGAGCGACAGTCGGCCACCGAACTGGAATCCGTCCCCGGCCACGATCAGGGTCCGCCGTTCGGCCGGCCCGACCCGTTGTCCGGGTCCCGCACGTCGAGCACCACCTCGATCTCGAGCACCAGGTCACCCGGCAGCGAGGCGACGCCGACGGCCAGCCGGGCGTGACGGCCGGCGTCGCCGAACACCGCCACGAACACCTCCGAGGCGGCGTCGACCACGCCCGTCTGTCCGACGAACTCCGGCGTCGAGTTCACCACCCCGAAGAGGTGGACGACCCGCTCGACCCGGTCGAGCGAACCCAGCTCGGCGCGCACCGTCGAGATCAGGTTGACCGCAGCGGAACGTGCGGCCGCCCGGGCCCGCTCCACCGAGACCGAATCACCGACCCTGCCGGTGAGGATCGACCCGTCATCGCCGGTCCCGAAGTGACCGCCGAGCCAGAGCTGGTGGCCCGACCGGACGGCGGGCACGTACTCGCCGAAGGGCGGGACCAGCTCGGGCAGCTCGATGCCCAGATCCATGAGCCGTTGCTCGGGCGACGGCGCGGACGGCTCCACTCCGTCAGTCTAGGACAGAGGTCATACCTCTGTCTACTGGATGCCTAGCCCGAGGGTTCGGCGCGGGGGACGACCCGGCTCAGGTGGACCGGCTCCGCCACTCCCGACAGGTCGTGGAGACCGAGTGGTTCCACCTCCCAGGAGACCGGATCGAGCGTGCGCTCCACCTCGGCCGTGACGACGATGCCGCCGGGCTCCGCGTACTTCCCCGCCCGCGCGACCGTGTTCACCAACGGCCCGAAGTAGTCGCCGTCCCGTGCGGTCACGACTCCGAAGCCGACGGCGCCACGGGCGCTCGGCAGGTCGGGGTCACCCTCGGCGAGGTCGCAGATCGCCAGCGCGACCCGGCACAACCGACTCGGGTGCTCCGACACCACCATCGCCTCGTCACCGATGAGCTTCACGAGCCGCGCGCCGTGCTCCGCCGCCACGTTGGCCGCCTTCATCTCGAAGCGGCGGAGCGCCGTCGAGTGGCTCGACGCGTCGACACGCTCGGCCCAACTGGTGGACCCGACCAGATCCACGAACGCAACTGCAGATCGCAGCTCACCGGCCATCAGGGAGTGGACGAACCCGACGTCGCGCAGCGCCTGTTCGGCGAGCAGGTTGCGCACCACGCCTCCGACCTGCACCCAGGCGGCGATCGCCGTCTCGTTGGCCTGCGACCACTCCAGCTCGGTACGTCCCCGACCGCCAGCGGACTCGGGGGTCTCGCCGAACATCGCCCGGGCGGCCTCCATCACCCGCGCCGTCGACCAGCCGAGCACCCGGACGAAGGAGAGGGTGTTCTCCCTCCCGAACAACTCCACCCCGAGCAGGAAGGTGACGAGGTCGTCGACCACGGTCTCGGGCATGGACGGTTCCTCGGGGTCGATGACCGGGAAGCCGAGCGCCTGGCGCATCTCGACCACGGTGGACACGGGCACGCCGGCGCGGGCCGCGGCGGCGACGGCGCTGATCAACGGAGGAGGCCGGTCGACCGACCTCGCAGCCACCCCCATCACGTGCGACCGCGCCGCCCACTCGATGATCTCGTCGACGCTGAAGCGGCCGAGCAGGTGGGACAGGAGCTCGATCCGTTCCTGCGCCGTCGGCGAGTCCGGATCGTGGAGGCCGGCCTCCTCCAGGACGGCCAGGTCCTCTGGGTCGATCGTCGGGTCCACCTCGTCCACGGGCGTCAGGGTACGCCTCGGGGAACTCCAGTCCGGTTGCGAACCTCAGGTTGTCGATCCGTTGCGGCTCCCGACCCAGCTGCACCACGACGCCGGGCTGTTCGACGTCGCTGGCGGACAACCCGAGGTCACCAAGGCCGAAGTCCGTGAGCGCGTCGATGATCCGGGGAGCGTTGGACGGGTCGGCCCACACCCAGACGTCGAGGTCCTTGGTGTACCTGGGATGACCGTGGGCAGCGAGTGCGTCGCCGCCGACGATCAGGAACCGGACGTCATGTGTGACGAACGACTGCAAGAACTCGTGAACGTCGCGGTTCAGTTCCACGGGTCCACCCGTGGTGCTCACTCCGGAGCGACTCGACGGCCTCAATGCGCTCGGCCGGCGGATGGGTCAGCCAGTAGCGCCACGGCTGATCGCGTTCGTCCAGACGCTTCTTGGTGACGACCCGGTCCACCGACGACGTGTGCGAACTCTACCGGCGGGAGCCAACAGCCGACCGGCTCAGTCCTTGCGCTCGTACTTGTACGGGTTCGTCTTCCGGGAAGATGTAGAGACGTCTGCGGGTGTGCTGCTCTCAAGTTGTTCGAGCGCGGCGAGCACGTCGCTGGCAGATCCATTCCACAGCGATGCCGTCGGCGACCATCACACGGGTCTCGTGGTCGCGCTCCTGTCGGCGTGGGGGGCCTACCAGTCGACCCGGCTCGGGAGCCAGGAGTCGCTCTGCAACAACAAGCCGAACATCCTGCAGCTGCAGGAGTTCCGGGCCGAGCAGAAGTCGACGCTCGAGACCCTGGCCGACCTGAGCACGTTCGAGCGGCGGCTGGCCGCAGGGTCGGCCGCCGACGCACCTCGCGCCCGCCTCGTCGAGGCGCAGTTCAGCAACCGGGTGAAGGCAGCGTTCGGTCCGTGGCTGGCGCTCGACCCGCTGACCAACCCTGACGCGCCGGCCTCACCCATCGACACGAACCTCTACGAACGTCCCGACGTCGGTGGCGCTCCAACAACTCAGACCGGCGGTGCTGGGTCGTACTGGATCCCGCGCCGGACCTCCTGAGCCCGGTCACGTCCGGCAAGTCGATCCACCAAGTGCAGGGCCATGTCGATCCCAGCCGACACGCCGGCAGCCGTGATGACGTCGCCGTCGTCGACGAACCGGTCGTCAGGACGGACCTCGACCGTCGGGTCCAGCTCGACGAGCTGGTCGAGCGACGCCCAGTGCGTGGTGGCGGGCCGGCCGTGCAGCAGGCCCGCCACCGCGTAGACCAACGACCCCGTGCAGACGCTCGTCAGGAGCGGCACCTGCTCCCGCTGGGCCCGCACCCAGTCGAGCTGGGCCTGATCCTCCAGCTGGGGGCGGGTGCCACGGCCACCGGGGTAGACCAGCACGTCCAGTGCCGGGACGTCGTCGTAGCCGTGCTGGGCGTCGACCGTGAGTCCCTTGGCGCACGCCACCTGGCCGCCCGACCTCGACAGTGTCACGACCTTGTAACCGTCCTCGGGCGAGCGCCGGGTCCAGTAGGACAGCACCTCCCACGGCCCGACGGCATCGAGCTCCTCGACGCCGTCGAACAGCACAATGCCGATGGTCTTCACGCCGCTCACCAACGGTCAGGCGCCAACGAGCGGCGTGATGGCGTCGAGCGACGCGCCGAGCGCACCTCGTTCGACCTCGAGGTCGTACCGCGACTGGAGGTTGAGCCAGAACCGGTCGCTCGTGCCGAAGTACCGCGCAAGACGCAGCGCCGTGTCGGCCGTGATCCGGCGCTTGCCGTGAACAATCTCGTTGATGCGGCGAGGCGGAACGCCGATGGCGACCGCCACGCGGTGCTGGGTCACCCCGAGCGGGACTACAAAGTCCTCGTAGAGGACCTCTCCCGGATGAATTGGCTCCATGGTGCTCGTCATCACTGCTCCTCTCAGTGGTAGTCCGTGATCGACACGTCTTCGGGTCCTGCCTTTGTCCACCGGAAGCAGATCCGCCACTGGTCGTTCACTCGAATGCTGTGCTGACCGGCCTGGTCGCCACCCAGCTTCTCGAGCCGGTTCCCGGGCGGGACCCGGAGGTCGGCGAGGGACTCGGCGGCATCGAGGATCACGAGCTTCCGAAGGGCGACCCTCTGGACGTCCGGGTGGAACTTACGAACCAGTGCACGACTCCAGACCCGTTCGGTGTCCTTGTCCGCGAACGACTGCAGCACGTCGAGAGTATAACGCTCTGCGTTATGATCGCAAGGCGTTATTTGGACTCAACCCTTGCGCTCGTACCTGTACACATTCGTCTCTCGGGGCGCGAAGCCGATGCGCCGGTAGAGTCGGTTGGCCGCCTCACGACTCGGGCGCGAGGTCAGGTCCACCGTCCGGGCGCCCAGTTCCTCGGCCAGCTCCAGCGCGTGGAGGTTGAGCGCCTCTCCGACACCCCGGCCGCGTGCCGTCTCGTCGACGACGACGTCCTCGATCCAGGCCCGGACCCCGGTCGGGATCGGGAACACCACCAGGGTCATCGACCCGAGCACGGTGTCGTCGGTAGCTCGGGCGACCAGGAGGTGGCAGGCCTCGTGGTCGACCACCCGCGAGATGATCTCGTGAGTCATCGGCGGCGCCGAGGAGGACAGCTGAGGAACGAGACGGACCATGGCCCGGACCAGGTCGTCGGTGACCTCCTCGCACACCTCGACCCGCACCGCCGCCCCGTCATCCTGCGTCTCCGTCACGCCGCGAAGGGTACCGCCGGGCCCCGGTGGGAGCCGCCGGATCCGCCGGTACCGTGGCCGGTATGTCGTCGTTGGAGTGGCGCTGGACGCCTGGCCCGGTCGATCCGGACCACGCGAACGGACCGGTTCTCGTTGCGGCGTTCGAGGGGTGGAACGACGCAGGCGAGGCGGCCACGGCCGCGGTCGAGCACCTCGAGCAGGCCTGGGGTGCCGAGCCCTTCGCTGCGATCGACTGCGAGGACTTCCACGACTTCACCACGACCCGCCCGCACGTCCGACTCGTCGGCGACCACCGGATCGTGGACTGGCCGGACCACACATTCACCTGGGCCGAGCCCGCCGGCACCGGTGGCGTCGCACTGCTGCGGGCGGTCGAACCCCAGCTCCGCTGGCGGACCTACTGCGACCTGGTCCTGGAGGTCGCTGCGACCATCGGATGCCGACTCGTCGTGACGCTCGGCGCGCTGCTCGCCGACATTCCCCACACCCGACCGGCACCGGTGTTCGGCGCGGCGTACGACGACGAGGTCGTCGCCCGGCTCCAGCTGCAGCCGTCACGCTACGAGGGGCCCACCGGCATCGTCGGGGTCCTCCACACGGCCTGCCACGACGTCGGAGTCGACTCGGCGTCCCTGTGGGCGGCCGTGCCGGCGTACGTGCCGACGACCCCGGCGCCGCTGGCCGCACTGGCGCTGCTCGACCGGGCGCAGCCGCTCATCGGCGCCATCGCCGACGCGCCGGACCTGCGGGAGGCGGCGAGGGGGTACGAGCAGGCGATCGACGAGTTGATCGAGGACGACGACGGCACGGTGGACTACGTCCGTCGCCTCGAGGACCAGTTCGACACCGAGCAGGCGGCGCAGGCCTCGGCCGAGGAGTCGCTGAACCCCGACGGTCTGGTCGAGGAGGTCGAGCGCTTCCTGCGCGAGCAGTGAGGCCGGTCGAGCGCTTCCTGCGCGAGCAGTGAGGCCGGTCAGTCGGGTTCGGATTCACCCCGCCAGACCCGCTCACGGGGGTGGTCGTAGAGCACGTCGACCTCCTCGCCGCGGATGGCGGCGAACGCGTGCTCGCCCCAGTGGTCGATCCCGGCGACCGGGTGGGGCAGGGCGTCCTGATCGAACCATCCCACATCGAGCGTCTCGAGCGGGTGGCCCTGCAGATCCCCGCCGACTGCCCGGCACAGGAACACCAACGAGTAGAGCGGCATCCGGGTGAACCCCAGGCGGAGTCCGTCGAACACGCCGATCAGTCGTTCGACGCGCACCTCCACCCCGGTCTCCTCACGAACCTCCTTGACCGCCACCTCACTCGGTGAGTACCCGATGTCGGCCCAGCCGGTCGGGTACAACCAGATGCCGGAGTCGCTCCGCTGCAACAGGAGGATCTGACCCTCGTCGTTGCCGACGACGGCGCCGACGGCGACCTTCGGCGTGACGTAACCGACCGGACCGTGCTCGACACTGTCCATCCACTCCCTGACCACGGCCGGCAGGGTGGCGTCGTCGTGGAGCTCGGCGACACGACGAGCGGCGGCACGGATCTCGGCGGCGACGTGGAGCACCTCCTCGTAGCGCTCCCGCTCGTAGAGGTTCTCCGAGAACGCCAGCCCGGTCCTGCCGATGCCGGACAGGGCCTCGGCCCACCGGATCAGGTCCACCTCGTCGACCGGTTCATCCACGCGCGCACCCTACCGCCGGCCGTACCCGCAGCTCCGACGGCTCAGATGCTGTCGTCCAGGGCGAACAGCAGTGCCCGACGGACCTCGTGTTGGACCTCGGCGTCGATGACCTTCGCGCCGTCGCTGTCCAGCACGTAGAACGTGTCGACGGCATCATCACCCAGGGTCGTGATCCTCGCCGAGCGGACGTCCAGGTCCATCTCGGCGATCGCCCGGGTGATCCGGTACAGGAGGCCCGGCGTGTCGGGTCCGACGACCTCCAGGATCGTCGCGTCGTCCGACCCGTCGTTGTCGAAGCGCACCAGCGGGACCAGCTGGTGAACGCCCGGCCGGTGGCGCCGACTCGAGTCCAGCCGCTCCGCCAGACGCGACTGGAGCGCGAACCGCCCGGCGAGCACCTTCTCGACATCCACGACGACCCGGTCCCACGGGACGAGCCGGGCCGCGTCCAGGTTGACCCGGAACTCGTCGAGCACCATTCCGGACTCGGAGTGGATCGTGGCCTGGACCACCTCCAGACCGTGGAGGGCGAGCACGCCGGCGACCCGCGACACGATGCCCGATCGATCGCGGCAGACCACGACGAGCGCGTCCTCGGAGGCGAACACCCTGGTCTCGTCGGACTCCAGCAGCGCCCGCTGCTCGTCGGTCGGGAACACCGTCGGCGCGTCGATCGGCTCGGTCGACCCGGGAGCCTCCAGGCTGCGACGAACGAGCGAGCTGAGACGCTCGACGAGCTGCGCCCGCCACGGCCCCCAGGCGGCCGGACCGGTGGCCAGCGCGTCCGCCTCGGCGAGCGCGTGGAGCAGTGCCAGGTGCTCGGTGGTGCCCACCTGCCGGGCGACGGCCGACACGGTCGCCGGGTCGTCCAGGTCCCGGCGGGTGGCGATGTCCGGCAGGAGCAGGTGGTGCCGGACCGCCGCGCAGACGGTCGACACGTCCGCGGTCTCGAATCCCATGCGCGCCATGACGGTGCGGGCCAACGACTCCCCCACCTCGCTGTGGTCTCCGGGGTAGCCCTTGCCGATGTCGTGCAACAGCGCGGCCAGCACCAACAGGTCCGGCCGGGCGACGCGGTGACGCAGTGCGGCCGCCTCGGCGGCGGCCTCGAGCAGGTGGCGGTCGACGGTGAAGCGGTGGAACGCATTGCGCTGCGGGCGGCAGCGGTTCGGCTCCCACTCAGGGATGATCGACGCCCACAGGCCCCACTGGTCGAGCGCCTCGACGACCGGGATCGCCGACGGGCCGGTCAGCAGCAGATCACAGAAGCGGGCCCGGGCCTCGTCCGACCACGGTGACCCGAGCGGAGGCGCAGCCCGCAGCCGTTCCAGTGTCCCCAGCTCGATGCGCACCTCGTGGCGGGCCGCCGTCGATGCGACCCGGAGGACCGTCTCGGGTTCGAGCGGAGCCGACGGGTCGGCCAGCCCCACCCGTCCGTCTCGGATCGCCAGTCCGGCGTCGACGCTGCGGTCCCGACGACGACGCCCGAGGCGGGAGGTGACCTTGCGTCCTGTCTCGTACCAGGCCTCATCGCTCGCCCAGGCGATCGCTCGGCCGGCCGTCGCCACCCTGGCCATCAACTCGTCGGCGTCCGCCAGACCCAGGGCGTGGGCGACCACGTCCTGTTCCTGGAGCAGCAGCCGGTCGCCGGGGCGGGCCGCGGCCCGGTGGAGCTCGACCCGCACCTCGAGCAGCACGTCGTGGTCGCGCTGCAGGTCGGCCAGCACCCGGGGATCGATCTCGGCGCCCGCCTCCCTCGCCCACACCAGGGCGTGGACGTCGCGCAGGCCACCTCGACCCTCCTTCAGGTCGGGTTCCAGGGCGAAGGCCACCTCGCCGGCGCTGCGGTGGCGTTCCTCGACGGACTGGCGCAGCTCGTCGAGCCACGACCGCCCCTTGCGCCGCCAGTTGATGCGGGCCTTCTCGGCCAGCTCCGCGGTGAGCCGACGGTCGCCGGCCAGGTGCCGGGCGGACAGCAGTGTCGTCGCGGTCTGCAGGTCGTCGCCGGCCAGCGACAACGAGTCCCGCACGGTGCGGACGGCGTGACCCAGCTTCAGTCCGGTGTCCCAGACGGGGTACCAGAGTCCGTTGGCCACGCCCTCCGCAGCCACTCCCTTGTCGTGGAGCAGGAGCAGGTCCAGGTCCGACTGGGGACACAACTCGGAGCGGCCCTGCCCACCGACCGCCACCAGGGCCACCCCTTCGGGGGGGCCGTGGTCGGCGAGCCCGGACAGGAGGCACGCCTCGTCGAACAGCTCGACCAGCCACGACTCGATGGCTGCGCCGTACGCCGAGCAGAAGGCCCGGCCGCGCAACGACGGGTCGGCGAGGAGGTCGCTACGGAGGAGGGGAGGAGACACGGCCCGTGCGTCTCGGATCGACCGACCCCGATGTCCCCCCGGTCAGGTCGGGCCTGGCCTGACCGGAGGGACGCCCCGTGGGTCGGGGATCGGAGTACCCGAACTCAGATGGCGGCGGAGCCGCTCTCACCGGTACGGATACGGACCAGCTCGTCGACGGAGGTGACCCACACCTTCCCGTCGCCGATCTTGTCGGTGTTGGCGGCGCCGACGATGGCCTCGACGACACCCGAGACGTCACCGTCGTCGACGATCGCCTCGACCTTCACCTTGGGGAGGAAGTCGACCTGGTACTCCGTTCCCCGGTAGGTCTCGGTGTGGCCGCCCTGGCGGCCGAACCCCTTGACCTCGGTGATCGTCATGCCGGTGACCCCGACCGACTTCAGTGCTTCCTTGACGTCATCGACCTTGAAGGGCTTGATGACTGCGGTGACCAGCTTCATGGCTGTGTTCCCTTTCTGTCCGGTTCCGCGGCGTCAGCCCCGGCCCATCGTGACTTCGCCGATGTTGTAGGCGCTCTCGGCGTGCTGCGTGAGATCGAGTCCAACCTCCTCGTCGTCCTCGGTGACCCGGATCCCGATGACCGCCTTGATGGCCAGGAGGATCAGCCCGGTGATGATGAACGAGTA
>CAIYGQ010000147.1 GCA_903925745.1 uncultured Actinomycetes bacterium
CGACCATGTAGTCGTTGTAGGCGTACACGCAGGCCTCGGCGAGCTCGCGGTCCCGGGCCTCCAGGAACGTCTGGCCGCAGAACCGCGGGAAGGTCGGGAAGGACAGCGACACCTCGACGTGGTTGGCGAGCATGTCGGCGACCCGGGCGGCGGGGTCGTAGCACCCCGGCCGCATCTCGTCGTAGGTGATCGGGCTCAGGGTCATGTCGTCGCGGTCGAAGCCGACCGCTGCGACGTGCCGCTTGTGGGGCACGACGAGGTCCTCGTAGATCCAGCAGTCCGCCGGAGGCGCGTCGTCGGAGTAGACGATCTCGTAGGTGGTGCCGCCCGTGAACTCGAGGCCGGCGATCCCCCGCCGCTCGACGCGCGGGCCCCGGTCCCGGAACCGCTGGGGCAACCAGCGCTGCCACAGGTCGGGAGGCTCCACGATGTGGTCGTCGACGCTCACGATCATGGGCAGGTCGTCGGCCGCATCGATCCCCTGGGACCGGTCCTCGGTGATGGTCACGATGCTGCTCCTGGGTTCGGGGACGTCCGGTGGGCGCCGGCGGGACCGGAACGCGGACCTGACGGCCAGTCAGATCCTACGCCGCAGGCGCACGATCACTCCACGCGCAACGAGCTCTGACCGTCGGTCGCCCACCAGCTCGCGGTCACCCGGAACCCGGGCAGCGACGAGGTCGGGAGGATGTACTCGAAGGAACGCCGGTACCCGGTGTGGGCGATGCGCCAGGCGCCGTCGCGACGCACGTAGCGGTCCTCGTAGAAGGCTGCACCCTCCAGGACGAACTCCCACTCGGTGTCGAGCACGGTGTCCTCGAGCGCCCAACGACCGGTCGCCTCATCGCCGTCCACGTCGATCTCGGGGTGGTGCACCCGGTGCGAGGAGTGGAACGCGTCCCGACCCATGTTCGTCGAGATGAACGAGATGATCGCGTCCCGACCCTCGTAGTGGTAGCGACCACCGCTGTAGGCCGCGGTGGCGTCCTCGGTCAGCAACTCGACCAGGCCGTCGAAGTCCTTCTGGTCGATGCAGCGGAGGTAGGCGTACTTGAGTCGCTTGATCTCCTCGATCGCGACCAGGTGCTGTGGATCCACGATGCTGCGCTCCTCGCGACTCCCGGTCCGGCCGCCCGGAACCGGTCCGGCGACCCGCCGACCGTCGAGACTGTACCGTCGACCCCGGCGGCAACCGGGGCCCAGCCGGATCCGTCGGCGTCGGGCCCGGACGCGACCGGACGGCACAGGACGGACACGGGGGTGCGAGGGTGCGACAGGGCGGGGAACACGACGTGACGGGCCGGGAGCCGACCGGCGGACTGCCCTCGGTCGGACTGCCCTCGGTCGAGGAGGTGGCCGACCGCGTCGAGGCGCTGCTCGAGGAGCTCGACGCCTCCGAGCAGGCCCGGCTGACCTCGGGCGCCGACATGTGGCACGGCGAGGCCGTCACCCGCCTGTCGTTGGGGGCGCTCAAGGTCAGCGACGGCCCCGCCGGGGTGCGGGGAGCCCGGTTCGTCGGCACCCGATCGGCGTGCGTGCCCTGCGGATCGGCCCTGGGGGCCACCTGGGATCCGGACTTGGTGGCGCTCGTCGGCGGACTCATCGGCCGGGAGGCACGCGGCAAGGGCGTCCACGTCGTCCTGGCGCCGACGGTCAACCTGCACCGCACGCCGCTCGCCGGGCGCAACTTCGAGTGCTACTCCGAGGACCCGCTCCTGAGCGCCGAGATCGCTGTCGGCTTCATCACGGGTGTGCAGTCCACCGGCGTGGCCGCCTGCGTCAAGCACCTGGTCGCCAACGACAGCGAGTACGAGCGCCACACGATCTCCTCCCAGGTCGACGAACGGGTGCTGCGCGAGCTGTCACTCGTCCCGTTCGAGGCGGCGGTCCGGCGAGCGGGCGTCGCATCGGTCATGTCGGCCTACAACCGGCTCAACGGGACCTACTGCGCCGAGCACGAGTGGTTGCTCCGCCGAGTGCTGGTGGACGAGTGGGGGTTCCGAGGCGTCGTGCTCTCCGACTGGTGGGGCACGATGAGTCCGGCCTCGGCCGAGGGCGGGTTGCACCTGGAGATGCCCGGCCCCGCCGTGCACCTCGGTGCGACCTCCGCCGACCGGGTGGCCCGGGGAGAACTCGACGCAACCGTCGTCGCCGAGCAGGCCCGGCGCGTCCTGGGCCTGGCGGCCCGCACCGGGGCGCTCGAGGCGGCGGAGGCTCCGGAGTCCTCCGCCGAGTCCCCCGGCACCCGGGAACTCCTGCGCCGCGCAGCGGCGTCGGCGGCCGTCCTGCTCCGCAACGAGCCGGTCGGCGACGCCCCCGTGCTCCCGCTGGACCCCGCGGCGCTGCGCACCGTGGCGGTCCTCGGCCCCAACGCGCAGGACACCGCCCTGCTCGGCGGCGGGTCGGCGTGGGTCAACGCCCACCACGACGACTCCATCCTCGAGGGGCTCCGTCGGCGGCTCGGCGACGGCGTCGAACTGCTCGTCGAACGTGGCGTGGACGCCAGCCTCACCTGTCCCCCGATCCCGACCCGCGCCCTGCGACCGAACGACGCGAACGGCGGACCCCACGGGCTGACCGTCGAGTACTTCGACAACCGTGGACTCGCCGGCGATCCCGTCGCGGTCGAGACGTGCGCATCGAGTCGACTGTCGTGGATCGACGACGACACCGTGCCGAGTGCCGGGTTCTCGGCCCGCGTCAGCGGGACCCTGCTCGTCGAGGAGGACGGGCCACACACGATCGGACTCACCACCGCCGGGACCGGCCGGGTGTGGCTGGACGGGGAGGTGGTCCTGGACAACACCTCCGAGCCCGTGCCGGGAACGTCGTTCTTCGGGCTGGGCACCGAGGAGATCCGTGTGGTGGTGGACCTGACGGCGGGGAGCGAGCACGAACTCCGCTGCGACTACATCAGCCACCGCGACCTCGCCGTCGGCGGCGTCCAGGTCGGGCTGCTGCCACCGGTGCACCCCGACGGCGTGGCCCGGGCCGCCGAGGCCGCCGCGTCTGCCGACGTGGCCGTCGTCGTGGTCGGCCTGAACGCCGACTGGGAGACCGAGGGACGGGACCGCGACGACACCCACCTGCCGGGGGGCCAGGCGGAGCTGGTCCGCGCGGTGGTCGCCGCCAACCCGCGCACCGTCGTCGTGGTCAACGCCGGAGCGGTCGTCGACCTGGACGACCTGGTCCGGGCGCCGGCGTTGTTGTGGATCTGGTATCCGGGCCAGGAGGCGGCGGACGCCGTGGCCGACCTCCTGGTCGGTGACGTCGCACCCTCCGGCCGACTCCCCACGTCGTTCACCGCCCGCTGCGAGGACCATCCGGCGTTCGCCACCTACCCCGGCACCGACGGCGTCGTGCGGTACGACGAGGGCCTACTGCTCGGCTACCGGGGCCTGGACGCGACCGGCGTCGATCCCGTGTTCTGCTTCGGACACGGCCTGACCTACGGCGAGGTGGAGTGGGGTCCGGCGACGATCACGGCGGCCTCGACGACCCTCGACCGGCTCCGGTCGGACCCCGTGGTCGTGCGGGTCCCCCTTCGCAACCCGACCGACCGGACGCTCCGGGAGGTCGTGCAGGTGTACGTCCACGACGTCGAGTCATCCCTGGAGCGACCGCCGCAGGAACTGCGGGGATTCGCCTCGGTGGAGCTGCCGGCGCGTGGCTCGACCGTCGCCGAGGTCACCCTGGACGAGCGGGCCTTCGCGGCCTGGGACCCGGCGGTCGGCGACTGGGTCGTCGAGCCGGGACGGTTCGTGGTCCGCGCCTCCCGGTCCTCGCGGGACCACCACGCCGAGCTGGACCTCGAGGTCGGCTGAGTCGACCCCGCAGCCGACCGGGTCAGTCCCCGGTGGCGCCGACCTGTGCGAGCAGACGATCCAGCAGGGGGATCGGGAGTCCCAGCACGCCGGAGGGGTCCTCCCCCACCACCTCCACCACGAAGGGCTCCGAGCCCGGCGGACGCCGACCCGGGGCATCGTCCTCCAGGCGGTACGAGCCGGCGGTGTCGAACGGCCGGGCCCGCTCGACGTAGGCGTCGATCTCGTCGTCGGACAGGTCACGGAACGTGACCCGCTGGACGTCCACGCCGGTCGCCATCCGTCCGAGCCGCGAGACCGCGAGGCCGTTGACGAGCTCGTGCGTGGTTCCTGACAGCCGGCGGAGCTGCGCCACTGCGCCGGCGTGGTCCCCACGCTTGGTCAGCATGGTCGGCTCGCCGTCCACCAGGAGCACGCCGACCTGGTCGGCCGCCACGACCGGCAGTCCCCGGAGGTCCGCGGGTCGTCGGGCGAGCACGTCGGCGAGCTTCCTCGAGGCCAGCTCCACCGCGAGCGCCGCTGGACCACGCGTCACCAGCCAGTCGTCGAGTGCCCGCTCGTCCACGTCGGGGGCGATGCCCACCACGGTGTGGCCGGCCGCCTCGAGGACCGACCGTCGGTAGGTCGAGGACGATGCGAGGACGAGCTGCACCCCACGATGCTGCCGCACCGGCGGGCGGCGTCGGCGACGGCCGCCCGGACCGGGGCGGTCCGGCGGGGGCCACCGGGGCGCCGGGTACGATCCGGGCGTGGACCTGGCCGACCTCGTCGATCCCGGGCGCTGCGCCGTGGTGACGATGGAGCTCGAGCGTGGCGTCGTCGGCGACCTGGCCACGCTCCCGGCACTCCGGGACGCCGCCGCCGCCCGGGGGACGCTGCAGGCGTGCGGACGACTCGTCACCGGAGCCCGCTCGGCGGGCGTCCCGGTGGTGCACGCGATCGCCGAGTGGACGGCGGACCGCGCCGGCACGCCCATGAACACCCCACTCGTGCGGGCCCTGGCGGCGAACCCGGGCCAGATCCTGGCGGGCACCGGTGCGGTCGAGCTCGTCCCCGAACTCGGCGACTGCCGGCTCGACCTGCGCAGCGTGCGGCGGGGAGGCCTGACGCCCTTCACCGGGACCGACCTGCAGGAGCAGCTCACCGCGCTCGGGACCACCACGGTCGTGGCGTGCGGGGTCTCGCTCAACGTCGGGGTGCTCGGTCTCTGCCTGGGTGCGGCCGACCTGGGCCACGAGGTCGTCCTCCCGACCGATGCGGTGGTCGGCGTGCCCGAGGACTACGGCGACGAGGTCGTGCGCCACACGCTCGCCGCAGTGGCCACCCGGTGCACCGTCGAGGACCTGCTCAGCTACTGGGGCGACCGCTGAACGAGCCGCGCTCCGGGTCACGGTGGCGGAGGCCCAGCCGCTCCGCCAGGTCCACCGCCCGGGCCCGGACCTCGACCCGGCTGTCCCCCACCGCGGCGAGCGAGACCCACGGGACACCGAGTGCCCCCAGGTGCTCCACCTCGTCGGCGAGCTCCTCGATCGCCCCGTCCGGATCGGCCAGGTAGGCACCCAACGACGAGGGGGTGACGCACAGGGTCGGCGGATCGCTCCGACCCGCCACCTCCGACAGCTCACGCAACCGCGCCAGCGCGCCTGCCGACTCGGGGCCGTCCGCACCGCCCATCGACAGGTCGGTGTCCGTCCCCACCGACCAGCCGTCGGCGGCGTCGACCGCGATGCCGGCGGACCGGTCGCTGCCCCCTCCGATCCAGATCGCCGGCGCCGGCGCCGTGGCCGACCCGCCGTGCCGCCCGGGACCCTCGCCGGCGAGCGCCGAGCGGAACGCATCCAGCCAGGGGCGCAGTGCCGCCGCCCCGGCCCCGGGGGCGTCGGCGGGTTCGACGACGAGTCGGTGGTCGCACACCACGTCGAGCGAGCCGAACGTCCGGGCGGCGGCTGCCGGATCCAGCCGCCCGATCCGCACGCCTGCGGCGCGGAGCAGCACGTGACGGGTGGAGGTGGCGGCGACCGACAGCGCCACGGCGGGATCGAGTGGGTGGCGGTGCCGGGCCGGATGGTCGGCGGCGTGGACGGCGTGAACGCCCACCCGCTCGTAGGCCGCGGCCAGGTCCGAGACGGCTCGCCCCGAGACGAGCTCCGCTCCCACGTCGTCCCGATCGGTGGGCAACGCGAGCGAGACCCGCACCGACGGCGCCAGTTGGTCACCCAGCCACGCGGCGACGCTCGCAACGACGGGGTCGTCGACGGCGTGTGATCCCGGCAGGAGGCGCAGCGCACACGGACCGCCGGCGGAGACGACGAGCGCCTCGGCGTCGAGAGAGCAGAACGCCGGCACCACCTGGTCGTCGTCGCGGCCGACGACCAGCGTCGCCGGATGGACCGGCCCGTCGACCGTGTCGGGTCGGAGGGGCACCTCGGGCCCGGCGACCTCGGGCAGGAAGCCGCAGACGGACACCACGGCATCCGGCTGCACACCGGCCCGACCGAGCACCAGCGCCACGGCTCCGCCCTGGGAGAACCCCACGACCACGACCGGTCGGCCGGCATCGCCGCGCAGGTCCGCGACCAGCGCCGCGATCCGACGGACCGAGGCGTCCAGGGTGGACGGGTCGGCACCGGTCGGTCCGCTCGCGAACCAGCTCCGCACACCCTCGCCGTCGCGCCCGGCGCCCGGGGCGACGACCTCCCAGCCGGCCGGGGCGAGTCGACG